>CADBGN010000205.1 GCA_902794155.1 uncultured Bacteroidia bacterium | reverse complement strand
GAAGTCGCCCAAAAGCCTCATGATGCCGATATGAGAACCAGAACTCACAGACCACGAAGCAATTGGCATATTCAGGCTTGGCCAAGTCTGCAAACATCTTTTCGGGGTTAAAATTCAGGGTATCGACATGATACACAGGAAATTCACCATGTACGCCTGGGGAATACTCACGCATGGAGAAATCCACGCCCGGGGTGAGTTTCTTTCCGTCGGCCCACATCTTCATCTTTCCGGGGAAGGTGTTGATGTCGATGGTGAAAGGCTGGCAGATGACCTCATCCACGCTCGCCTTCTCGAATTCCTTCTTCAAATACTTCCCAGCTTTGTTGGCACCATCCTTGGCATAGCCGCGACCTTGGTATTTCGCGGAACTCAATTCCTTGACAATCTGTTTGTAATGCGTCAGATTCTGCGCGTTCAGTTGCATGGCGACAAGGGCCAGCAAGATAATGAATAGTTTTTTCATTGATTGAACATTTATGATTGAGCGACAAAAATACGAAAAAACTTGCTCATGAAAAGATTTTTTTCCTACTTTTGCAGCAAAATATGAAAAATCATATAAATCACAGAAATTAAATCATCATGGTAGCAGACAATGGAAAATACATTTTTGGTGTAGTGAAAGTGGGCGAGCGTGGACAAGTCGTCATCCCGAAGGAAGCTCGTGAGCAATACCAAATCAAGGCCGGCGACAACTTGATGGTGCTTGGCGACCAAAGAGGCATAGCGATGCTCAAGACGGAAGTGTTTCAAGAAATAATCAATCAAGCGATGGGAGGCTTACAAAATGAGAAAACATTGGATTGACAATCTGCGCTGGGTAACAGTGCTTTTGGTGCTGTTGTATCATGTCTTCTATTTCTACAACAACAAGGGCGTGTTCGGTGGCATCGGTGGTTTCGGAGAATATCCGCAGCATCCACAATATCAATTGTGATGTACATTCTCTATCCTTGGTTCATGCCGCTGCTGTTCATTCTGGCGGGTATCAGTGCCCGCTATGCGCTTCAGAAACAATCGGCCAAAGAATGGTTCAGGGCGCGTACCCGTAAGTTGCTGGTACCAGGAACAATAGGACTCTTCGTATTCCAATGGATGGTCGGCTATTTCAATACCGTTGTGGCTGCACGACAAGGCGTGTTCGACGGTATACCCGCGTTGGCCAAGTATGCCATGATGGTCCTAAGCGGCACGGGGCCGCTGTGGTTCATCCAAGTGCTGTGGCTGCTGTGCCTTGTGCTGCTTTTGGTGCGTGCTATAGACAAGAAAGACCAACTCTGGAACTGGTGCGGAAAGGCCAATCTCGTAGCCATCATCCTATTAGGCGTACTTTTCTGGGTTGGTGAGCAAACGCTTGTCAAGCATCCCCGCCCTGAATCGTTGGATGGTCTCCTTAACTTGTATAAGCCTGTTTTCTATCTGATTCCCTTCCTGTTAGGCTATTTCGTGTTTTCACATGATGAGGTGCAGGAGCAGTTGGAAAAGGTTTGGATTCCGCTGATGGCAAGTGCTGTAGTAGCAGGTGCGGCATTGATTATTACCACCTTCGGGCAGGACAACACTTCGCCGCAATACTTGGGCAGCCCGCTCAATTGTCTTTACAGCTGGTTGATGTGCTTGGCGATGATGGCTTGGTTCAAGGCGCGCTTCAACCGCACGGGAGCTTTCGCAAACTATATGACACGCTCCAGTTTTGGCGTCTATATCCTTCATTATTTGGTAATTGCATCGTTGGGCTACATGATGAAGGTACACACCAACATAGCTCCGTGGTTGCAGTATGTCATCCTCTTCGCGGCCGTGATGACGATTCCGTTCCTCTTGAACGAGGTGATTAAGCGGATTCCGTTTGTCAGGTGGTGTGTGTTGGGTATCAAGAAATAAGCCAAACCAATTCAGCACAACAGCGACAGTTCAAAGAAAGCACCATCGCCCAATGAACTTATCGAATCATTTTGGCCGAAAAGGTTTGTCCTCCTTCTTGAACCACAAGGAGATAGGCACCTTTTGCCAACGGTTCGAACAATTCTCCCAAGTCAATACGGTTGGGTCCTACATGGGAAAAGCCTAAGTTTCTGTCAACCAACAGTTTCCCATCAATTGAATACACTTTTGCCTTGACATAGCCTGCCTTGAGGAACTCGATTTCCGCATAGCTTGCCTCAGTTATCGGATTGCCAACAATGCGCATCTGTGGCCTTTCGTGTGCCATTTCATT
>CADBGN010000204.1:1155-2459 GCA_902794155.1 uncultured Bacteroidia bacterium | reverse complement strand
TTCGTTATCGGGAAGACGCCGCGGACTTGGACAAGCCAGAAGACCTGCCCGTTTCCATATTATTCGCAGCTTTCGGGAACAAGAGCTTGGGAATCAAAGGGGAACACATTGCTTTCCCGTCTTTCCATTTTGTCCTCTTGCTGCTGTTTTTAAGTTGAACAAGTAACAACTGTGTTTATGAAGAAACAGTATCAAGCAGTTACGGCCGAAGAGGCCGTCAAAGTCATCAAATCGGGCGACCATGTCCACATCAGTTCGGTATCAAACGTGCCACAATGTCTCGTCAAAGCCTTATGCGACAGAGGCCGCGCCGGCGAACTCAAGAACGTTTACATCCATCATCTGCACACCGAGGGCGCCGCACCTTACGTCAATCCCGAGTTTGAGGGCATCTTCCAGCACAACGCCTTCTTTGTGGGCGCCAACGTGCGCGAAAGCGTGCAAAAGGGCCTTGCGGACTATATCCCCGTTTTTCTTGGTGAAACCTCGAAACTCTACCGCGAGCGTTACATCAAATGCAACGTGGCGATGATCCAGGTGTGTCCGCCCGACAAGTTCGGTTACGTGTCGTTAGGCTCTTCCGTCGACGCCACCTTGGCAGCCATGGAAAGTGCGGAATTTGTCATCGCCGTGGTCAACAAGCACGTGCCTCGCACCTTCGGCGATGCGTTGGTCCACATCAGCAGGATCAACATCTTTGTTGAAGACAACACCCCTTTGCTCACCGTTGACATGCCCGAGCCCAATGAAGTGGAGAAAACCATCGGACGCTATTGCGCCGAATTGATCGAAGACGGTGCCTGCCTGCAGATGGGCATTGGCTCCATACCGAACGCCATCCTGTCGTGCCTCCACAACCACAAAGACATCGGCATCCACACCGAGATGTTCTCCGACGGCATCCTTCCTCTGGTGAAAGAAGGTGTCATCACGGGCAACAACAAGAAGCTCAACAAAGGCAAGATCGTCTCCACCTTCGTGATGGGTTCGCAGAAAATATACAATTTCATCGACGGCAACCATGAAGTATTGCTGATGGACGTGGAATACACCAACGACCCCTTCATCATCGCACAACAGCCCAAGATGACCTCCATCAACTCGGGCATCCAGATTGACCTGTCGGGACAGGTATGTGCCGACTCCTTGGGCGAGCGCATTTATTCGGGTGTAGGTGGACAGATCGACTATGTCTACGGTGCCTCACGTTCCAAAGGCGGCAAGGCCATCATCGCCATGCCTTCCACCACGCGCAAGGGCATCAACACGGAGCAGGACTACCTGACCGCCGGGATCCTTGAGGA
>CADBGN010000204.1:0-1116 GCA_902794155.1 uncultured Bacteroidia bacterium | reverse complement strand
ACCTTTACGGACGCTCGTTGCAAGAGAGGGCCAAACTCATCATCTCAGTGGCGCATCCTCAGTTCCAGGAGATGCTCGACGAGGCTGCCTTCAAGCGTTTCGGACCACATTTCCATTATCTATGGAATAATATCGTCTAATATACACGGGACTTCGGGACGCGTGACGCAGGACGGGGTTGGTCTCGTGTCTCGTAGTCCCGAGTCTCGTGTCAAAAAAAGAAAACCGTGTTCTCTCAAATCAACTTTGTAGAAATCTTCGGCGCCTTTATTGTCATGGCTGCCATCATCGACATCTTCGGCTCCATCCCCATCTTCATGAGCATGAAGGAGCAGAACAAGACCATCAAGGCGGGGCAAGCCTGTTTGACGGCCTTGGCCTTGTTTTTGGCTTTCTTCTTTGCCGGTGATGCCTTGCTGAAACTCTTCGGCATCGACGCGGCCTCCTTTGCTGTGGCGGGTGCTTTCGTGTTGTTCATCCTTGCTGTGGAGATGATCCTCGGTCGCGAAATCATCAAGAACGAGGGCGGCAAAAGCGGTGCCAGCATCGTCCCCATCGCCTTTCCTTTGATTGCAGGTCCCGGTGCATTGACCGCCCTGCTCTCGTTGCGTGCCGACTATGCCGTTGTCAACATCATCATCGCCTTGTTACTCAACATCCTGTTGGACTACATCGTCATTAGCCAATTGGACAGAATCCACAGACTCTTAGGCGATAACCTAATCTTTATATTGAGGAAATTCTTTGGTGTCATCCTTTTAGCCATTGCAGTGAATATGTTTGTAAATAATATCCTCGTGATTATTGCGAGTGTACCAAAATAAAACATATCACTGCCGCAATCAAGAATACAGATACTTTTTTTCTTTCATATTGTTGCGCCGGTGACGGTCTTGACTGTCACCGGCATTTTTCCGACATAACAATCAAAAAAAACAAAGAAGTCCCACCGAAGCGGAACTTCCTGTAAGCTAACGACCCAGACGAATAAGCGGGATTCTGTTCCCCTTGCGGGGCGACTGTCATTTCTCTAGACCTGCGGTCGCCCGCAGGCTCAAGCGCCCTACCCTGAGACGCGGACGAGCAGCCCTCTTGAAGCCCGAAGGCTTCGTTGTC
>CADBGN010000203.1 GCA_902794155.1 uncultured Bacteroidia bacterium | reverse complement strand
TCGCATTTGCAGGATTTCTTGGTTGAGATGGGGCGCGGATTTGCGTTTGTGGCCCGTCAGCAGCATATCTTCACCGACATGGGCGACTTCTACATCGATCTTGTTTTCTACAACTATCTCTTGAAGTGCTTCGTTCTCATCGACTTGAAAAAGGGACAAATCACCCACCAAGACGTGGGACAGATGGATATGTATGTGCGGATGTATGACGACCTGAAGCGCACCGAGGGCGACAACCCGACCATTGGCATCGTGTTGTGCAGCGAGACTAGCAAGGACATTGCCCGTTACTCGATTCTGCACGACAGCGACAATCTTTTTGCCGCCAAATACATGCCTCTGATGCCCACCGAGGAAGAGCTGCGCCGCGAGATAGAGCAACAGAAGGAATTGTATAGATTGCAACAAGAAAATAAATAATTGAATATCAAAACAATAAAAACGAAATAAACACAAGGAAGATTCCGCAATTCAGGCAAAAACTTGACTTGCGGATTTTTTCATAATTTTGCGCAATCACAAAGGATAACCCACCATGGCAAGCAATCCCGACTTAGTTCAATACATCGCCGACCAATGTGCTGGTGCGGGCGAGATTACGGTGAAAAAGATGTTCGGCGACTACGGCATCTATTGCGACGGCGTCATCTTTGGCCTCATCTGCGACAACCGCTTCTACCTGAAACCAACCGAGGCTGGCCGCTCGCTGCTGCGCAGCGTCGAAATGCGTCCCCCTTACGATGGCGCAAAAGACTATTTCTTCATTGAAGATGTGGACGACAGGGATTATTTGTCGGCGCTTGTCCGCGAGACTTGTAATGCATTGCCACAGCCGAAGCCGAAAAAGAAAAAAAATGAAATAAATGAATTTTTCTCTTGACTCGTCTCAATGAAACGGAAAAGCGGCCACCTCCACTTTCCCGACACATCCACCTTCGACCCATTATGAAGAAAGTTAAGATTACCATCCTCAAAACGAGTTGAAGCGACTGATGAGGGAGCCAAGATTGAATATACGCCAATAGAAAGATAAATCCGCAATTCAGGCACTGGCTTGTATTGCGGATTATTTCGTAATTTTGCGGTATGAAAACAAGTAAACATAATGTGTCGGCTTTGGGTCCGGCTTTCATCATTTTGGCAGGAATCTTTTGGGGCAGCATGGGAATTTTTGTCCGCAAGCTGGGCACATACGGCTTCAACCCCATCCAGATTGTTTGCATAAGGGTCGTATTGGCAGCACTGGTGTTTTGTGTGGTTCAGCTTGCCAAAGACCCTAAGGGTTTTAGGATTTCACTACGCGACGTTCCTCTTTTTCTAGGCCTCGGTCTCGGTAGCATTCTTTTCTTCACGGTGTGTTATTTCACCGCCATCTCGATGATGACGCTCTCCACGGCGGCCATACTGCTTTATACCTCGCCCATTTGGATCATGCTGATGTCGTTATTGTTTTTCCATGAAAAGCTGACGGCTAAAAAAATCATTGCCCTTGTCCTCGCATTTGGCGGGTGTGTGCTGGTTTCCGGTATCTCTGGTGGAGGTTTGACTATTATGGGTCTCCTTGTTGGTCTCGGTTCTGGCATCGGATACGGATTGTACAGCATTCTCGGCACTGTTGCCTTGCGACGTTACACGCCCTACACCGTCACCACTTGGACGTTTATCATTGCGGCCATCGGTTCCATCCTGATAAGCCATCCTGCGGATTTGATGGCAAAAATCTCTGTTGCACCATCCATCTCTGGTCTATTGGGCTTCAGTTTGTTGACGGCCTTGGTGACGGCAGTAATTCCTTTCCTTGCTTATACGCTCGGCTTGCGCAGTGTTGAAGCCAGTAAGGCCGGGATTCTCGCCACGGTGGAGCCGATGGTGGCCACGCTGATCGGCATTTTCGTGTTCTCGGAGCCTTTGACGCTCATGTCGGGAATTGGCGTGCTGCTGATTCTCGCAGCTGTGGTGATTCTGAATGTTTCCAATGGTTAGGAAACATACTTGGGTTGCGTTTTTTTCATTCAAGAGAGAACAACCTTTCCTCGTTTTTCCGTACTTTTGCACCCGAATTCGACGAGCGTGTCGGTAGTCGAATCATAGGGTGAATCTGTAAGAACTATGCAAGTTGGGCACATGTTTAATTGAATAGATTCTTACGAATGAAAAGAGATTCATCCAATCTTCATCCAATCCAAAGATTCTTGTTGCGACCATCCTTTCGATGTCGCTGTTGACCGTGATGGCGGGAGCCGCCGTCGCACCTGCCTTGAACGCCATCAGTGCCCATTTCGCTGATGCCAATCCGCTACTTATCCAGTTTGTGGTGAGTATGCCCGCGCTGTTCATCATCCTCACCAACCTCAGTTTCCCGGTGCTTTGTCGCGTGATGCGCACCCGCACTATCGCCCTTTGCGGCCTGCTGCTTTATGTGGTGGCGGGAAGCGGGGCCTTTTTCGCCGACAACATTGCTGTGCTGCTGGTACTCAGGGCCTTGTTGGGCGTGAGTGTGGGTATGATTATGCCGCTTTCTACGGGACTTTTGGCCTACTATTTCCCTCCCGAGGAGCAAGCCCGCCTGATGGGTCTTGCCGCTGCCATGAACCAGATGGGCGGCGTGGTGACCACTTTCCTCGCGGGAATGTTGGCGGCAGTCAGTTGGAACTATGCCTTCTTGGTGTATCTGCTTGGCCTCATCGCCGTAGTGCTCGTCATGCTTTTCCTGCCCAATGAGCGATTGTCAAACAAAGGGGGCATTTCGCTTTCGCTTCTAAAGAAATTCCACCCCTCGGTCGTGGGCATGTTCCTCGTGATGATCCTTTTCTTCATCTACCCCACCAACTTCGCGCTGACGGCCTCTGGGGTGCTTTCGGTGACGGAAATCACCTTGGTGATGATGGGCTTGGATGTGGTGGCTTTCTTGGTAGGCTTGGTTTTTGGCGCAATGATGAAACGCTTTGCCGCACAGATGAAATACGCTGCTCCCATCGGCTTCATGGCAGGGTATTTATGCCTTGCCGGAGGAAGTTCATTGTCATTTCTTTTGCTTGGCTCGGCACTCATCGGCATTGCCAACGGCATCGGTGTTCCCTACCTGAACACCATCGGAAGCGTGAAAGCGGGCAAGGAAGCGGCCACCACGGTGATGCCTCTGCTTTCCACGGCGCTCTATTTGGGGCAGTTCCTCTCCCCACTGATGGTGTCGCCTATCGCATCGGCCGCTCATTTGTCACCATACATGGTAGGCGCAATCATCGCGGTCGTTTATCTGCTTCAGGCCATCGTTACTAGGAAGGGTCAGATGCTGCCGAAGTAATTCTCGTTCAAGAGGCGCAGATAGTAGATTTCGCCCGTTTATGGATTGTTTTTTATTAACTTTGCAGCCGAATTGCGAATCAGATAAATCGGAATTTATATGGAAATCAAAAACAGACCTAATCCAAATGACGCTTTCCCGAATCTGAAGATTCCAAGCCTCTGCTTCATCAAAAACGTGGTGAAGAACCCTCGTATCATTATAGGGGACTACACTTATTACGATGATGTGGATGGCGCTGACCAATTCGAGAAGCATGTCACATAGGATGGATGGCGTGACAACCTATCCGTTTTATGTCATCGGTGGTGACTGGGGAAGTGCCATTGCACCAGTGAAAGACGAATTGCCTCTGAAGGGTGATACCGTTGTGGGCAATGACGTCTGGATTGGTCAGAATGTAACCATTATGCCAGGCATTAATATCGGTGATGGAGCCATCATCGGAGCAAATTCTGTCGTGGCTTCAGACATTCCTCCATACGCTGTTGCCGTGGGAAATCCCTGCCGAGTGGCCAAAATGCGTTTTGATGACGAAATCATCGCTTATCTGCTGCAACTGAAATGGTGGGATTGGGATATAGAGAAGATTGAGGCAAATTTCAAAGCCTTGACAAGTGGTGATTTGTCATTAATCAAAGAGATTAAAGATTAGTTTTACATATGGTAATACTGATAACAGGTGCTTCACATACAGGCAAAACGCTTCTTGCACAGCGTATGCTTGAGAAATATAAGTATCCATATCTGTCTATAGATCACTTGAAAATGGGTATGATCCGAAGCGGTAAGACTAATCTTACCCCAGAAGACGATGATGCCCTTACGGATGAGCTTTGGCCGATTGTGCGTGAAATGATAAAGACTGCAATAGAGAATCGTCAG
>CADBGN010000202.1 GCA_902794155.1 uncultured Bacteroidia bacterium | reverse complement strand
CGCATCATCAGCGTTGGAGATACGACAGACAGCCTCCGCCTCGGGAAGTTCGGCTTCAAAAACGGCCTTGTCCCACCACGAGAGCGACATATAATCTTGATTTCCAACGGCATAAACCCTATTTCTATAAGGGTTGCCGTAGGCAACGGAATATTGCTGATAAACATAATTGCCAATCGAGATGACGAAGGCAATGGAAACGATGAGACCAATGGCATCGATGATGGTGTAAAGTTTGTTTCGGGAAAGGAATTTGATGTAACTTGACATATTGTTGAATCGATGATTGTTGAACTGTTGAATTGTTGTATAAAGTTTCTTTACAGTGGGTGTAAAGAAACTTTACAGTCGCAAGGATTTTCATGCCTTACTTCAACATATAAGTGCAGTATTTCCCCAACAGGTGCTCAATAGGCAGGTCGCCTTTCTGATAGCGCTCGGCATCCAAAACGAGCAGGCGTTCCCTCACCTTGGTCTTTCCGTCGAGGACAGCGGTGAGAAAAAAGCCTCCTGTCTCCTCTTGTATGGCTATTTCACTGAAACGTTTCATGATGTCATCCGTCGCGCCACTGTAATTGATGGAATAGCTGGGACGTTTGGCTCCTGGGATGTCTTCAATAAGGATATGCTTCTCCAACAAGTCTTGGATATCACGAATAGCAGTGTCTTTTGAGCATTTGCTCAAATTCGCCCATGTTTTGGAAGTGATTTTGGCTTCGTAACCGTCGAGGAAAAGATTAAGTGTGTTGGTTTGACGCTCTGTCAAAGGAACGCTGGCGAAACGCATCCAAAAGAAACTCTTGTTGAGCACGGTGCTCACCGTGGCTGATGCTTCGCGGATGGCGGCCAAGAGGGTATGCAGATACCAAACGACCCACTCTGTGATGTCGCCGTCACCGTGCTGTACCCGTTCCAGGATGTCGTAATAGTGGTTCTTGTCGCGATTGATCTCCGATGAGATATTGTAGAAACGGAAACGGCTGTTGTCGCCACGGGCAAGGTACATGTCGCCAAGGATGCGCGCCAACCTGCCGTTGCCGTCCTCGAAGGGGTGGATGGAGACGAACCAAAGATGCACTATGGCCGAGCGTATGACGGGAGAGATAGGCTTGTCGGCATTATACCAGTCAATGAATTTGCTCATTTCCTCTTCCACTCGGTCGGGAGAAGGTGCCATATAATGCACCCGCTCGCGCCCCCATAGCCCCGAAACGACATGCTCATCGTGAGTGCGGTACTTTCCAACCTCAATGTTAGAGCCTTCGCTAAAACCCGAAGGGAAGAAAGCCGACTGCCATCCACAAAGCTTCTCCTTGGTCAGTGGCTGGTCGAAATGCTCCATCACATCGAGCATCACGGCCACCACGCCATCGACATAATGCGACGAAGGCGTAAACTTCATACCCTCAATTCCCAAACGGCGGGCTATGGACGAGCGCACCTCATCCACGTTGAGCTTTATGCCTTCTATCTCGGAGGAATAGACCACATCTCGGGTCAAGTTCTCGGCCATGGCCTTCAGTTGGCTGTCGAAGCCCAAGTTACTCAATCGGCCAACCAGTTTCCCCTGTTCGCGACAGACTTCGTCCAAGGGCAAAGCCACCGCTTCGGGCGACCAACGGAAATCCGTCCAGTTCTCATGCTCGTGTATATACATGTTTCTGTGTTTTTGCGTCGTTATTCGGTCAATATCGTCGCATATTTTGCGGCAAAAATACAAATAAAATGTCGCAAACAAAGGAAAAAGAGAAGATTTTGTGACAACGATTCATTCTTTCTTCAACGCCATCACCAGACTCATCCTCTCATTTGTGCTTTTTGCAGAAAGCAATTTTTCCTGAATTCTGCTCATTACAGAAAGCAAATGTAATCCTCTTGCTGCAAATGACCTGCACCACGCCGGAAACAATCAGCGAGAGGAGCAGGAAAGCCGCGAAGAACGACAACACGGCCACCGTCAGCACGAGGGAAACGGGCACATGATAGGCAAAGTCTTGCAGCCAATGCAACGAGAAATAGACTGACAACGCTGTGGCCGCAATGACAGGAAGAATGTACATCCGCAATCGGGTTTTCAGGTAATGCCCTTGCACCTCTCTAGTGCTGGCACCAAACACCTTGCGCACCGCCATGTTGAGCGACTCCTGATGCAGATGGTAGGAAATGACCCCAAAAAAGCCGAACAGCGAAAGCAGCATCGCCGCAAGGAAATACAGCAGTGACAAATGCCCGACCTGCCGCTCCTCGCGGTAAAGTTCCTCCTCGCCCAAAAACGAATAGGAAAAGACATCGGTATAGTTGATGGAACGTATCGTTTCTTGGATATAGGCCAAAGTTTGCTGCCGGTTTTCGGGCGCGAT
>CADBGN010000201.1 GCA_902794155.1 uncultured Bacteroidia bacterium | reverse complement strand
AAGGCTTGAAGATGCAAGATGCAGGTTCTTGAAACCCATCTCGGCGAGTTTATCTACTACCAGGTTAACAACTTTGTCACCACCGCGGAAGTGATGGTGGAACGAGATTGTCATACCGTCCTTGAGACCGCTCTTCTTGATGGCTTCCTCAAGAGTTACCACTTTGCCATTCTGGCGTTGCAAGTCGTGACGTGGGGTGCTGATTTTTACAAGATTGTCTTTGAAGACATCTTTACCCATTTTCTTTGCAGCAGCTGCAATAAGGTCTGCTCTGTCTTTTATGCTGTTCATTGTATGTCCTCCTTTGTTAATATGCCTGAAGCGATTGCCAGGTCGATTGTACGTTGTGCTCTTAATACTACTGGTCGGTCTACCATCTTACCGTTAACGGCGATTACGCCCGAACCTTTCTTCTCGGCCTCCTTGATAGCGGCAAGGATAGTAAGCGACTTCTGAATGTCTTTCTCCTTGGGAGCAAACACTTCGTTGACAACCTCGATTTGACGAGGATTGATAATCGACTTGCCGTCGAAGCCAAGTTTGAGAGCATCGATGCCTGCTGCACGAGCGGCAACAACGATAGTCTCACGAGCAAGAAGCAACTCACTGCCTTCGGGAGTGCGCTGAGTCTTCAGGTTGGCGCTATAGTCCTCGGCACCAAGGGCAATACCCATCATGCGCTTCGAAGCGGTAGCAATAGCATAAGCATTTACCACGCCAAGGGCGCTCTCGATGGCTGCCATGATTTGGGTGCGACCCACGCAACCAAGTTCTTTCTCAACTTTCTCAATCTCGCGCTCTACCTCGATAACCTCTTCGGCTGTCTCGGTCTTTGGCATGCGAATCACGTCAACACCAGCCTTTACTACGGCTTCGATATCTTTCTTTCCGTAAGGGGTGTTAAGGGGGTTAATGCGCACTACCATCTCGGTGTCACCGTAATCGATGGTTTTCAGTGCGTTGTACACGAGCAGACGGGCAGTGTCTTTCTCTGCCATTGTCACGCTGTCTTCAAGGTCGAGCATGATAGAATCGGGACCATAGATATAGGCATCAGCCATCATTCCAGGGTTGTTACCTGGAACAAACATCATTGTTCTTCTTAATCTTTCCATTGTTTCTTGATTTTGTTAAGTTCATGAAATGATTAAGCCCACACGTCAACGCCAGTCGAGCGCACAGCAGCAGCGGTAACGCGTGCCTTGATAGTGCAGTCGAGAGCGCCCTTGTCGGTGGCTTTCACATTTGCTTTGTTAATGCCCAATTCTTTGAGGGTGTTAATGATCACTTTCTTGATTTGCTCGCCAAATTGATAGGCTACCGTGCTGTCGAGCTCAATGTGTAGTCCGTCAACGTCAGATGGCGCAATTTGGATAAGAATGTCGCCCGACTCAAGAGTGCCGGCCATTGCATTTTTTAGTTCCATCAGGTTCGTTTTTGGTTTTAATGTTGTTTATAAAAAATAGTGTTTTAAGAATTATTATTTCTTTGTTATTAAAAAGCAAGCAAATGTAATTGTTTTTTTGGACATGGCAAAAGTTTTTTGGACAAAAAAGTGCTGAAATACATTTATTTAAAACAATTTCACGAATTTCAAAAATCTTCTCAGAAAACGATTTTTCATGATTTTGCGACTTGCGGTTTTATTTTGTCGCTAATTGTGATGATTAGATTAATTTGTTTAAGAATTACCTCTCAAAACCGTTGAAAATGACAAAACAAAGTGAGCAATCTCTGAACACAGAAATTGCCCACTCATAAATTGAAAAAACAAGGATTATTCACCCATTACTTATGGCTCTCTTCCCTCGATAATAGCCTCGGTGTCGCGGGCAATCATGTACTCCTCGTCGGTCATAACTACAACAACTTTCACCTTGCTGTCGGGGGTGCTGATTTCGCCTTCCTTGCCACGCCACAGCTTGTCGTTGAGTTCCTCATCGATTTTCACGCCCAGGTATTCAAGGCTGCGGCACAGGTTGCGGCGGGTGGGAGTCTGGTTCTCGCCCACGCCTCCTGTGAAGGCAATGATGTCGACGCCGTTGAGCTCGGCAGCATAGGCACCTATGTATTTCAAGATGCGCAGCTCATACATGTCCATAGCGAGCTTGGCAATGGGGTTGCCCTTGTCAATCTCGTCGCAAATCTCGCGCAGCACGTCGCCCA
>CADBGN010000200.1 GCA_902794155.1 uncultured Bacteroidia bacterium | reverse complement strand
CTTTTGGGGCATAATCTGCAATGGCTGGGCCACCACTGGTCGGCAGAACATTTTCAAACAATGGAGGAATTAAACAGGATAGAGGATTTATGGGAAGGGCGCTGTTGGGGAAAGCCCGGGTATGAGATAGAAAATTCGCCGTTTGCGAACCTTGAAAATGTGGAAGATGAGGGGAAAGGAGATCTAACCCGCACACTCAGGCTGCTTGCAGCCTATGATTCCATGCTTTTGGGGAATGAAATCTGTTGCAGTGTGTATCCTCTGCCCTCTATGTTGGGACGGGACATGAAGCTACTTCGTAAATTTGAGCCGACCATATCATATAGACCACGAGATGGCCGATATGAAATAGAGAATGTAATGGAAAGATACCGTGAGGAAACAGATGTAGAACCACTTTTGGATCAGTCCAGAAAAACTCGCTTGTTAGCGTATATCAGGTTTTTGCATGATTGCGGTTACCTGAGCCGCGGCATCGCTGATAAGCTGAACGGAGCGCTCCTGCCAAGACGCACTTTTGTGCGGGATTTGAGTATTTTGCGCCGAGCATTTCCCGAAAAGGAGCTTGTGTACCATGCCAAGGACAAGTGTTATGTGTGGGAAGAGGTAGATGGAAATGAAAGCCATTGAACTTATTAAGTCGATTAGGGAATTGAATGATGACATGGTGGATGCCGCACGGAATGTGTCTTTGGATGTCGATGATGATGCATTAGTTGCCGATTTGGCTCGTTGGGCAGCCAAGCGATGCGGAGAAGACGAGGCGGATGTATTGCGTGAGGTAAAAGCATGGGCAGAGACCGATTCGCCATTTCCCACCTTGCGAGATATTTTGGAAGTAGGTGCTGAGTGCAACGAAGAGCATGACAATCCGCCACCACCATGGAAATTCCGTGATTTTCTAGGCTTTCGCGGAATGGAAGAGCGCAACGAATGGTATAAAAAGCGTGTGCATATTACCATTCACCGAGGAACAAAACAAATTGGAGGCAGCATCACCGAAATTAATATGGGAGAAACGAATATCTTAGTGGACTTTGGCAGTTCGCTGCCGGGAAGCCAGGGAGCGGTAAGCGATGATGAGATTGTCAAAGAACTATTCCGGCCTTTTCGCTCCCACATTGATGCCGTGTTCTTCACCCATTATCATGGCGACCATACGGGATTGATGGATAAAATACCCTCCGATGTTCCCATCTACATGGATTCGGCCATGTTGACGATTTTGCGGAAACTCCATGAGCACACCGGCAATAAGGTTATGCAGGAGTTGCTTGCCGATAATAATGGTCGTATTCACCCATTTACGGCAGGAAAAACCTTACGAATCGGCGATATTAGCGTACATACCTTCTTTGTTGACCACTCGGCCTATCATGCCAATATGTTCCTTTTCGAGGGCGCGGGCCATACCATTCTCCACAGTGGTGATTTTAGGAGCACGGGCTATATGAGCAAAAGCCTTAATATTATCCCGGGACTGATTCACGACAGTTATCACAAAGAAGTTGATGTACTCCTGATCGAAGGTACGATGATTACTCGCTCGTCGGACGTAAAAAAAGAAGCTATGGATTTTATGCGAGACCATCGACAGATTTTCGTCGTATGCTCTTCCACCAATTTTGACAGCCTCACATCTATTTGCCGAGCGGCGCAAGCAAACCATCTGCCCATTTACGGCAGTCCGTATATCATGGAAATGCTAAAGACTTTTTCTGATATGGCAGGTGCATATACAGGTCTTTACGATTTGCCGCCAATCAAGGGAATCGACGAATTGAAGCGAGCACACCCAAAGGAAGGTGTGGTGCTGCTTGGCTCTATCTTAAATCGAAAAAAAGAAGATGCGTATTCATTGTACGACAGATATGGCTGTTATATGAGCGATTATAAGCCGCATTTGATTTACTCCATGTGGCAAGGCTATTTGAACCCCAAACATCCTGCTTACGATGAGGGCTTGGCAACCTTCGTCAATCGATTCGGTGATGAGGTGAAATATATCCACTCGACAGGCCATGCTGACAGAGCAACCTTGGCGAAGTTTATCAAAGATATTGCTCCACGGAAATATATTGTACCTTTCCACACGGAAAATCAGGAAGGATTCAAGGAGCTTGATGTCGAAGATAAATACAGGGATATGATGATTTTCCCGCAGGACGGGGATACTATTGATGTTGGGGGAGGAGAGATTTGGTATGAATGAGTATCAAGCATTTTATGAGATGGTCAAAAAGTGGACGGTGAATGATTATAGGACACAGGCAATAAAATCCGAGGTTATCATCGATATGTTGATTTCTGATTTTATCGAGGAAATGGTAACAGCCAGACTCAGTGAGATTGACAGCAAAATCTCATTGAATGATGTGAAATTGCTGGCAAAGGAGTTCCCCATTGATATCGGCAGTTCCGATCTCCGTAATGCCAAGGTGGACTTCTTGGTTTCCGTCAAAGACAGGCTATACTTGATAGAGCTAAAGACCAGCGAGGATAGCCATAGTTTCGATCAAAAAAGCCGAATGTTGACGGTTGTCGATGACGACGCCGAGGATTTGCTGGATTTTTTCTTTAGAATCATAGCCGGCAAACGCAAAAAGCCTTCCAAGTTGGACAGCAAAAAATATTTTTATACATTGGAAAAGATGCAGAACAAATTCTACAACGATGAAATAAACTTTGTCAGCGATGAACAATTTCGACACGATCTCATCCAAAAATATTCAAACACGGAAATGGACATTATCTACATCGAATTGAGCGAGCCTAAAAATTTGGATTTTCTTAAAATCGACAATG
>CADBGN010000199.1 GCA_902794155.1 uncultured Bacteroidia bacterium | reverse complement strand
GCTCACCTTCGGCACGGCACAAATCATCGAAAAAAATCAACGGGCTCACGACCGTCGTTTGACGGCAATGATGGTGATGAGCAACATAGAGAGCTTCGCCCAGCAACTCGACACAGCATGGATTCAGGCCGCAAGAACCGACACCGCTGTCGTATGGCTGCTGAATATACCGGAAGATTCCTTAGACGAAATGGCTCTGTCTGAGCTGTTGCCCATCATTGCAAAAGCCAAAAGTATCGGATTTATAAACTACGACAAAACCACCGAGAGCATTTTCTCCAACAACATTGACACCTGGAAAAATATGGACAACTTCCAATTCATCGATATCGTCGGCACCTGCTTCTCAACGATGCGACTATGCGAAGAAAAATGGAATGGCCATCAGAATGTGCTAACTGACACTTTCAGTGAGATAGCTGCCCATCCCGACCAATACACCGGCAAGACGACAAGTGCCAAGATTGCCCGCGACCCAGGTTTTCGCCAGAAACTACTAATGATTAACAGTCTACGCAAATGGACTTGTTACCAGGCCAAATTTCTGCGCTATTGCAACCGGAAAAACATGGTAAGGTAATTATAGGCATCACCGAGCAGTAATTGAAAGACTTTATGGAGAAACGCCAACAAGAAATCGTTATCGACCAGCCGGAACCGATCTACAGCGAAATCACCATTCCCAAAGTTGACCCCGACAGTCTGACTCATTACTAGTCAAACCATATAACTATCAGTCACACCTCATAACAAAAGCAAGATGAGTGACATACCTACAGGAAAGACCTACGTCGGCAGCGACGACCTCTACGCCGACGTGCAGCGCACGATGCGGCTCTGCGCCGAGATGAACAGCGGCTACCACACTGAGGCCGAAGTGCGCGACTGCCTGCGCGAGATTACCCGCAGCCAAGTGCCCGACACTGTGCGTGTCTTCACACCGCTCAACATCAACTACGGCCCCGGTGTGCGCTTCGGCGACGACTGCTTTCTTAACTTCGGATGCACACTGCTGGCCATCGGCGGCATCACCATTGGCGACGGTGCCTTCATCGGTCCCCACTGCGTGCTGGCCACCGAGTACCACCCCGAAGACCCCGCCACGCGCCACACATTGCTCACCAAGTCCATCGTCATAGGCCGCAACGCCTGGCTGGGTGCCAACGTCACCGTATTGGCAGGTGTCACCATCGGCGAGAACGCCATCGTCGCCGCCGGCTCGGTCGTCACCAAGGACGTGCCCGCCAACATGGTGGTGGCCGGCACGCCCGCCAAAGTGAAGAGGGGCATCCAGTGAGCTAAGAAGTAAGAACTAAGAGAATGTGTTAATGTGTTAGTCGCTGACGCATCAAAGATTAACGAATTAACGAATTAACGAATATGAATGTGTTAACGTGTTAATGTGTGAATGTGTGAATCAATTGACTCACGAATTAACGAATTTACGAATTAACGAATTCATTTTTTCCGCTTGGTAGAGCGGACAACTCCACATGGTTTTATTATCAAAAACACATCAAGACATGAAACAAAACATGCGGGGATTCTATTCCACAATGAAGAAAACAATGATTTGGGCAATATGCCTGTTGAGCCTTACCGCCTGCGCTCAAAGAAACGGTGGTGATAAGGAATTAAACGACAAAGGTCCACGCTTCGGAGGTGGAGGCATGATGATGAACTCTAAAGAGAGCGATTCTTTGTTTGTCGCCTTAAAGAACGAGACCATTGGGAAGTTCCGGCAGTTCACTTTCGAGGATGCTGCAACAGGCAAAATCATGCAATACAATCTTCTTATCCCAGATGGTTATGATGGAAAAACAAGTTATCCTCTGGTGCTTTTCATGGCCGATGCAAGCACCGTGGGGAAGGATGTGACCGCCCCACTCACCCAGGGCTACGGGGCTCTTGAGTTTGCCTCTGACCGTGACCAGCGGAAGCACCCCTCTTTTGTGTTGGTTCCGCAATACACCGATTGGGCTGTGCAGGATGACTGGAGCACCTCCGACGAGGTAGAGATGACCATCCGTCTGTTGCAATACGTATGCAAAGAGTATAAGGTCGACCAAAGACGACTTTACACAACCGGCCAATCGATGGGTGGCATGATGTCCTTCTATTTCAACATCGCCCATCCTAACCTTTTCGCTGCATCGCTGTTTGTCAGCAGCCAATGGGACACATCGAAGATGAAAGACTTCGGCAAGCGCAAGTTCTTCTACATCGTGGCTGGCGGAGACGAAAAGGCATCG
>CADBGN010000198.1 GCA_902794155.1 uncultured Bacteroidia bacterium | reverse complement strand
AATTCAGCTCTGCTTGTTGATGTAGTCCATAATGATGTCGACGGCAGCATCTTCAGTCATGTGGTCCATCGAGATGACGAGTTGGTAGTTGCGGGTGTCGTAACGTGAGGTTTTGGTGAACTCCTGCACGTAGTTTTCGCGCATCTCGTCGACCTGTTCGATGGTCTTGCGTGCCTCGTCCTCGCTGATGCCCTGTTTGCGTACCAAGCGGGCTACGCGACTGGGCAATGAAGCCTGAATGAGTATGCTGAGGTGGTTGGGATGGTCGCGGAACACGAAGAAGCCGCTACGGCCTGCCACGATGCACGACTCGTCGGCGGCAATGCCCTTCAGTATCTCGGTCTCAGCCTGGAAGACTTTGTGGGTATTCAACTTGTCGGCCTCGTTGGCCACGCGCGGAATGTACATGTTAGACGAGACGACGGAGCCGGTCATCTGGCGCTTGAAGCTGGCCCACCACCCGTATTTGTGGCCCTTCAGCTTCTCAATCTCCTCAATGGTGAGGTTGAACTTCTCTTGCAGTCCTTTGATGACGGCCTTGTCGTAGTACTCGACACCCATTCTCTCAGCCAACTTACGGCCTACGGTACGACCACCGCTACCCAGCTCGCGGTTAATCGTAATGACAAATCTCTCGTTCTTGTTCATAGTACAGCAATTTATGTTTTCAGGTTATTTGATATTTCTTCTGCAAAGATACAATTTTTTCTTGAAAGTCCAAGGATTGCAGCTGTTTTTTTTTCATGAACAATGATATTACAAAAGCGTTTCAATTGCATGACAGAATTGTTACGCCGCTTCTTGTAACAGCATTGTAACATCTGTGTAACGGAAGTGTAACAATATTCCATTACCTTTGTCGCATCATTATAAAGACAAAGGAATGGACTTGATTATCAACATTTTCTCGCTTGTGGGTTCGCTGGCGTTGTTCCTCTTCGGAATGAAGACGATGTCGGAGGGCCTTGAGAAGTTTGCGGGCGACCGCCTGCGCAGTATTCTGGCGGCTATGACCAAGAACCGCGTGATGGGTGTGCTGACGGGTATCCTGATCACGGCACTCATCCAGTCGTCGAGTGCAACGACGGTGATGGTGGTGAGTTTTGTAAATGCAGGACTGATGACGCTTGCCCAATCCATTGGTGTTATCATGGGTGCCAACATCGGTACGACGGTGACGGCGTGGATTATCTCGGCCGTGGGGTTCAAGGTGAACATAGCGGCCTTTGCCATCCCCTTGCTTGCCATTGGCATGCCGCTTATCTTCAGCAGCAAGGGCAATCGTAAGAGCATCGGCGAGTTTGTCTTCGGCTTCTCGTTCCTGTTCATGGGCTTGTCGTTCCTGCAGGAGGCGGCTACGGCAATGAACATCGGCGATATGGTGGCGGGTATGCTGGCTCACGTGCCGCAGGATTCGTTCCTCACCATACTGCTGTTCGTCATCGTTGGCGCAGTGGTGACGATGATTGGCATTAAAGTAATATTGGAACATGCCTACGACGAATTCGCACGATGTACGACATTGAAAAAGTCCCTCGTAGTTGGTGATGGCCTGGCGCCACTCGTCAGGAAGAGGAATGGTTTGATGGTGTTCCAAATCGTATAGTACCATGATCGATGTGCAATGGCTTTTGACTTCCTGCGTATCGGTATCTATGATATCCTGTTCAAGATGGAAACTCTTGTTTCCTATCTTGGTTATACGAGTACGTCCGGCAATATGGTTATTGCCTTTAATCTGAGAAACAAAATCAGCCTCAATCTTCACAACTACAATAGCCAGCCGTTCCCAATCCACATCCTTGCACACGGTGGCAATATAGTCTGTTTTTGCAGTGTCGTAGAACTGAAAATAGATCGTATTATTGACATGACCGAACTTGTCTACATCGTTAAATCTTATCTGTAATGGTATGATGTGTCTATACCCATTATTTGTTTCTTCTGCCATCTTTTTACCCAAGTCTTAATCAGTTGGCTGCAAAGGTTCTCGCCTGCCAGCATTTTCTCTTTCTTACTCATCCCCAAAAGTCAACCTTGCTTTATTTGTGCATGGCGGCCCTGATGACTCTGGTCGCCGTTATGACGACGAAGGAATTGCATCTGCCCTTGATGGTCGATAGTGACTTCATCAACAGAAAGAAGCCCAAGACGGGAACCTGTGAACTTTGAGGTTTGAGATTTGAAGTTTGAGGTCTTATTGCCTGCTTCTGCGAAACCGTCTTCGCCCAATATTTTCTGTTGTTCCTGCTGTTTCTCTGTGCGAGTCTTAAAGTCAATCACTACCCCACTGCCTGCCAACAGATAGTCGTATTTGCTCAGTCGGATCAGCATGGCGTAGCACGAGGATCCCAAGGCAAAGTGAAATAGTGGCGGCAAGTCATCAACACGCCTTCGTCCTCGATGACACGCTCCTTATCGTCTTGATCGAAAAGCAAACCCCAAGTATTCTTCGGTTTCACATTGAATACCTGAGACAAGAGGTTATAGGCCTGCGTTACCGATTCCGTCTCTTTAGGTGATGCCTGGTCGATGGCGAAGGGCGAGAAACCAAGTGCCTGATGCTCTCCGAAAGCATAGAGGGCACGTACACCACTATTTTCGCAGCAACGGCTCTCAGGGATAAAAAGGCGGTTCTTTACTTTACCACCATCTTGTGGTCTCAAAGGCATAGCATATTGAGATGCCCACGACTTAAAGCCTGTATCATAGATGTCAGGGGCGAGG
>CADBGN010000197.1 GCA_902794155.1 uncultured Bacteroidia bacterium | reverse complement strand
ATGTTGGAGGTCATAATGACGATGGTGTTCTTGAAATCGACGGTACGACCCTTGTTATCAGTCAAGCGGCCGTCGTCGAGCACCTGCAAGAGGATGTTGAACACGTCGGGGTGTGCCTTCTCGATTTCGTCCAACAGAATGACAGAATACGGCTTACGGCGCACAGCTTCAGTCAGTTGTCCACTCTCTTCGTAGCCCACATATCCTGGAGGCGCTCCGATAAGCCTTGAAACCGTGTGACGCTCCTGATATTCAGACATATCGATACGCACCATAGCGTTCTCGTCGTCGAACAGGAACTCGGCCAAGGCTTTCGCCAACTCGGTCTTACCCACGCCCGTGGTTCCCATAAAGATGAAGGAACCGATAGGACGTTTGGCATCCTGCAAGCCCGCACGACTACGACGGATGGCATCGCTGACGGCGGTGATGGCCTCGTCCTGGCCTACCACACGCTTGTGCAGTTCGTCTTCAAGGTGCAGGAGCTTCTCGCGCTCGCTCTGCATCATCTTATTGACTGGGATGCCCGTCCAACGCGACACGATTTCGGCCACGTCGTCGGAGCCGACCTCCTCATCCACAAGCGGGTGGTCGCCTTGCGCTTCAAGCAGGTCGGCCTTGGCCTTCTCGATGGCGGCCTCCGCCTCGCGAATCTTGCCGTAACGCAACTCTGCCACACGGCCATAGTCGCCGTCGCGCTCGGCCACCTCGGCCTGATGCTTGTAGGTTTCGATGTTATTCTTCTCTTTCTGAATGAGTTCCACATAATGCCGCTCGGTCTCCCACTTGGCTTTGATGGCGGTGCGCTTGTCGTT
Source organism: uncultured Bacteroidia bacterium (assembly GCA_902794155.1). Taxonomy (GTDB): domain Bacteria; phylum Bacteroidota; class Bacteroidia; order Bacteroidales; family F082; genus Limimorpha. The sequence goes on along the minus strand of CADBGN010000197.1, from coordinate 2,213 downwards.
GAGTTCGGCAAGCTCCTTCCCAATCTCCTCCACCTTCTTGGTGTCGTTTTCGCGCTTGATGGCCTCGCGCTCGATTTCCAACTGGCGGATGGCGCGTTCCACGTCCTCAAGTTCCTCTGGCACCGAGTCGATTTGCAGACGCAGACGCGAGGCGGCCTCGTCGATCAGGTCTATGGCCTTGTCGGGCAGGAAACGGTCGCTGATGTAACGCACCGAGAGTTGCACGGCAGCGATGATGGCCTCGTCCAAGATACGGATGTGGTGGTGGGTTTCGTAACGCTCCTTCAAGCCACGGAGGATGCTGATGGCCGAAGCCTCGTCAGGCTCATCCACCATCACCTTCTGGAAACGACGCTCCAACGCCTTGTCCTTCTCGAAATACTGTTGGTATTCCTTCAAGGTGGTGGCACCGATGGCCCGCAACTCGCCACGGCTCAGGGCCGGCTTCAGGATGTTGGCCGCATCCATTGCGCCTTCGCCACCGCCCGCACCAACCAAGGTGTGGATCTCGTCGATAAACAACCAAGGTGTAGATCTCGGTGGTCGCCGGATCATTAAAAAAAAAGCTATCCACGACTTCCTTGACGACATTTTTCAGACGTTCCTCAAACTCGCCCTTGTATTTCGCGCCGGCGAGCAAAGCACCCATATCCAACGAGAACACGGTCTTGCTCTTTAGGTTCTCCGGCACGTCGCGGTTGACGATACGCTGGGCCAAGCCCTCCACGATGGCGGTCTTACCCACGCCCGGCTCACCTATTAATATAGGGTTGTTCTTTGTGCGTCGGCTCAAGATTTGCAGCACACGACGGATTTCCTCGTCACGGCCAATCACGGGGTCGAGTTTGCCCTGTTGGGCGAGTTCGTTCAGGTTCTTGGCGAAACGGTTCAGGCTGTCGTAGTTCTGCTCGGCATCCTGCGAGTCCACCTTCTTGCCCTTGCGGAACTGCTTGATGGCGGTTTCGAGGTCGTTCTTGTTCACGCCTTGTTCCTTCATCATCTGCGAGGCAAGGCTGTTGCTCTCGAAGATGGCCAACAGCAAATGCTCAATCGAGACGTATTCGTCGCCCATCTTTTTGGCTTGGGTCAGGGCGTCGTTGAAGATGCGGCTGACCTCCGAGGAATAATACAACTCCGTGCCGCTGCTGCGCGGTTGCGAGTTGATGGCTTGGTCGAGGGCATCGTTGAGCCGCGCCACATTGACGCCCAACTTCTTCATCAGGTTGGGCACCAAGTAATCGTCGGCGAGCAACGCGCCCTTCAGCAGGTGGATGGCCTCAACGGTCTGGCTCTGATGGCTTTGCGCTATCTCTTGGGCCTTCCCGATGGCTTCCTGCGCTTTGATTGTGAATTGGTTGATGTTCATGGTTTGTTTTCCTTTCTGTTTTTCGGCGGAGAGGACATCAAATATTCAGCCAACTCGAACAGCCACCAATGCCCGTTTTTCTTAAAACACGAATTATCAGGAATTTGCCACGAATTTTCATTAATTTTATATGACAAATTGACACATAATCAAAGAGTTAAGGGTTGGTTTTGTGACAAAGTGACAGAAAATTCCGCAAGGTATGTCATCCCTGTAAGGGCTTGCATTTATCAGAAGCCAATTCCTCTGCAAGAGCATTGAGAGCTTTGCATTGCTCACGGGTGATTTTTCGGAGGCTTTCCCAATAGGGGTTGCGAAGTGATGGTGCCGTGGGTCGGGCAGTCGGCGTAGTCGCCGACACATCTTCCTCATGCAACAGCAGCAAATGCCCCGTTGTGCAAGCATCAAAGAGATTACCTGAAGGCTTATAGAGATTAGAAAATTGCTCATAACAAAGTTGGATGACTGGCAAGCCTTCGTGGAGTGCCTCATCACGCACTTGCTTTTCATATTCGCTAATAAAGGCACCTATCAAAACGGTTCCTTTTCGAGCAGACAGGATGCAACCGTTCATATATTCTTTGCGTGCGTCATCCGTGAACTTTCGTCTAATATGCACTGCTTGCAAAGGATAATCCAGCCATTTGAGGTTTCCTACGGCAGAGAATTTGTGCCCTTGGAAAAGCACACCACGTTGAACGGCAAAACAGCCTGAGTGTTGGCGGCGAAGCATCAATCGGCGAGGGTTGTCGTACACATAGTCAATCATGTTTTGAAGTTGTCCCTTGCGGGTTAGGCGGCGGTCGTGATAGCCTTTTTCGAAAAGGGAGCGCTTTGAGGATTCTGG
>CADBGN010000196.1 GCA_902794155.1 uncultured Bacteroidia bacterium | reverse complement strand
GCCATCAAGAGGGAACCGATTTGCAACAATCGCTTTTTCATGGCGCAAAAGTAGGGAAAAAGGTGGAATTGTGTCGTATTTTTGTGTAATTTCGCGCTTCAATGCTTCTGGCAACTGGCCATTGGCTTCTGGCAGTTTCTACCCTAGGCGTCATTGCGGGCATAGACCCGCAATCTCCTCAATCTTGGTAGCTGCCAGTAGCCAGAGGCCAAAAGCCAGAAGCCAACCTTATAATGAAAAAACAATGGCAGACGGATATCTGGAAAAACGCTATGAAGAGGTCTTCGGCAAAGGCGCCAAGAAGACCGTGGTAAAGCATACTTCGATCGAAACGATAATGGAAAAAAACCGCAGTTATCGCGGCTATGACCAAAGCTTTGTGGTGAAGCGCGATATGCTGGAGCGCATTGTGGCGGTGAACACCAAAATCGCCTCGGCAAAGAACCAGCAGGTGCTTCGTTTTAAGTTGGTGACCAAGGAAACGGGAGCCGACATCATCGCACAGAACATGAAATTAGGTGGGTTGCTGCCCGAACTGCACCTCCCCTTCCCTGACACCGAGCCCGAGGCATTCATCATCATTTGTAGCACCATCCCTGAAAACAAATTCGTTGACATCGACCTCGGCATCGCCGCCCAAAGCATGTTGCTGAAAGCCACCGAGATGGGTCTGAATGGCATCATGATTGGGGCCTTCAACAAGGCGAAGATTACTGAAGCCTTCAATCTGCCATACGAGCCATTGCTTATCTTGGCTATTGGTAAAGGCAATGAAAAAATCAAATTGCAACCCGTGGATGCAGGCGATAAACTGGCGTATTATCGCGATGAAAATGGGGTACAATTCGTTCCGAAGATTAAATGGGAACAGTTGATTATTGAATAGGTTTGTAGGGCTGTCGCGACAGCCCTACAAAACCTAAAATTGTTATCTCCTTGTATAGGTGACGAATTTTATACCCGTATCCTCTGTAGCAGTATAGAAATTGAGGACAAGGGTTTTTCCATCATCGCTCAAAATGAATCCTTCGGGGGGCTGTTCGTCCATATAGGTACCATCGCCATTCTTCGGGGTTATGGCTCCTGTCTTTTTGCCATCAAAGGCATACTCGAAATCCATCGCGACATTCTAGTGTAAGTCACGCCGCCTTTGGTTCCAGTACCAGTGCCTTCCCAAACGCTACCAACAAGACTGTTGGTTTTCTGTGGTGTATCCAACTTGAAATAGATGGGAATCTGAAAACTCACACGGACTGGCTTGCCCTTTTGCATGCCAGGCTTCCATTTCGGCATGGAACTAATGACACGAACTGCTTCTTCATCGCAGCCCCCTCCAATGCCTTTTAATACTTTCACATTCGAAATGCTGCCATCTTTTTCGACAACAAATCCAACAAAAACCCGACCTTGGATTTCCTTTTCCTTTGCTTCCGCAGGATACACGATATTATGGCCAACATGTGATATTAGGGCATTCACACCACCAGGAAACTCGGGCATTTGCTCAACGATGTTGTAGACGGTGTCGTTGTCCACGCACCCTACCTCGGTCACCTTGACATCGATGTCCTCGTCGGTCATGATTTTGTTTTTGAGTTTGTTGACAATGTCACCTGAAATAGTGAAAGGATCCATACTGTACATCATCGTATCACCATGCTTTTCAACCTCTCTGATAGTAAAATCGATGTTAGGGTTAGGCGTTCCTTCGGCTGTGTAGTTTTTTACCGTGAAAGTCTTTCGCAGTTCTCCCGTAAATGGGTCGACAGCTTCGGTACTCTCAAACTTGGTGTATGTGCCGTCTTCGTAATAGATAACGGTGTCCTTCAACTGCATTTGGGTTCCGTCGTCATTGAAAAGCTCAAAGTCTCCGAATTGGACAGTAAAGACGTTTTCGGTCTTCTTTTCTTGTGCTGTCACTTTCGTATTGGCAATCAGCAGGACCGCCAGCACTGGCAATGTAGCCAAGAGCCTCCACCAGAGGCCCTTGGCCTTTTCGTTTCTTGTAATCATCTTGATTCGTTTTTTGGTAAGGATTAAACTGAAGTTATTGCTCATTCCGCTGAAGTCGACAGCCGTGCACTGCTGCAAGATCAGCATCATGTAGTTCTTTTTGTCAATGCCAGTGGCCACCACGTCGCGGTCGGCTTGGTATTCGTGAAGACTCTGTAACTCCTTCTTATACAGATAAATGAAGGGGTTGAACCATTGCAGGATCATCATCACCTCGGCGAAGAGGATGTCCCACGAATGGTGATGCTCGATATGGCTCATCTCATGCCGCATGATATCGGGGTCTACGTTTTCGTTGGGGAAGAAGGCATAGCGGAAGAAGGAGAATGAGCCTTGCTCCTTGCCTGTGAACACCGCCGTGCAACCAGCCATCTTTTGCTTCGGCGAACGGATGATGAGCGCCACGAGCCTCCCCAACTTGATGAGGAACAACAATGTCATCACGCCCACACCTAATAGATAAATGCCGCCCATGACTTGCCAAACGCTGAAACGAGAAGGTGTGGCATCAGTTGTTACCGACACTTCAGGCAGGACGGGCTGACCGTCGGGAGTGACGATGACTTCGCTCAACATCATGCCATTGAACATGTTTTGTTTCAAGGTCGCCATCTGCGGCAATTCAATTCCAGAGAGCAAACCGAGTAAGGGCATGGCCAAGGCCAACAGCATGCTCGTCAGCAGGAAAAAGCGGTTGAAATACAGGCGATTGCTGTTGCGAAATAAAAAGCGATACACCAACCAAAGCACCGCAACGGTGGCTGCGACAGGCAGCAGATGACCGATGATTAATTCTTGTGCGTTCATGGCTTATTTCCTTTCTTCGGTTATGGCTTCGTCGATCACTTTTTTCAGGGCTTCCAGCTC
>CADBGN010000195.1 GCA_902794155.1 uncultured Bacteroidia bacterium | reverse complement strand
TAATAAAGCTTTTAAACGCTTAGCTTTTGCTATCTCGCGTTTTGAGGTTGAGGGGGTTGAGGGGGTTGAGGGGGTATTAACTTGTGGGGTTGTGGGGTTCTTGCCTTGCAAGCGACCATCGGTCGAGCGGAGGGGTAAACTTGTATGGTTGCACATTTATAAAAGAATCACAAAGATTTGCGTGAAAGACGAAGAAAAAATGTATTTCCTTGTGTTGAAATGTTAAAAAACACTTCCTAGAGGAAGAAATTCACAAAATAATTTGGTTTATATTATAAAGTTATTTATCTTTGCATCAAAATCCGGATGAAACGTGTTTTGTCCGACCTTTCTGCAGGAGGTAGGACTGGGCACAAAGAGAGTTTAACAACATTTCTTTTATCATCAAAACGTAAACAACAATGGAAGAAAACAGCAAATTGACTGCCGAGCGCAGTCTGGAAATCATACGTGAATCGATTGAGCGCAGCCAACGCACGATAACCCGCAATTCGGCTGTGCCTATGATATGGTGGGGTGTCTGCGTATTTGTATTCTCATTTATCATTGCCTACTTATGGGCCAATCACGGCGGACCAGCCTGGAATGCTTTATGGGCCATCATGTGGCTAGCAGGCTATGCAGGCAATTGGATGATTGACAAGAAGAAAGGAACCGTTCCCACAACATTCGTAGGTACGACAATTAGCTATGTTTGGAGCACGTTCGGTATGTTCTGCGGAGGTCTTGGATTCATATTTTGCTTCATTGGCATCGGAATCCTGCCCATGGAACTGATTATGCCTAAAGTGTATGCTTTTGGTTGCATTACGAGTGTCATCTCCCTGTGTTTCGGAATGGGAACGACCATCACAGGATTTATCATCCGCAACCGCATCATTCAGATTTGCGGCTTCATCGCGGGCTTGGGCGGCTTCTTCGGTGCCCTGAATTTCCAGGGTCACGAGCAACTCTATGTGATGGCAGTTGTAGCAGTCATTGGACTTGTCGTTCCAGGAGTATTGATCCAATTACAGAACCAAAAGTAAGGAGGGTGTAACTATGTTCCAGCCATTAGACCCACTGCTACACGCCGAACTACGACTGGCCGTGATGTCGCTGCTCATCAGTACCGACGAAGCCGAGTTCCCATACATCAAGGAGCAGACGGGAGCCACGGCGGGCAATCTGAGCGTGCAAGTCGATAAGCTATCGGCGGCGGGCTACATCGAAGTGGAAAAGACATTCAAGGGCAAGCGACCTTGTACCATCTGCCGCATTACCGACAAGGGACGGCAGGCGTTCAAGGCATACGTCGAGGCGTTGGAGTCATATCTGAAAGTCGGCAAACCTTGAAACCTGATAAGTGTAGCCTTTCCGTAACTATTATCTCAACATTTAGGTGCAAAATAAGATCGAGTAAGGGGAAAACGAATATGTTTTTCTCCTACTCGATTCAGTCTCTTTTTGTTCCACATCACTGATTTCTCTTTCCGATTGCCATCGCCGCCGAAATTGTCATCCCTTAAAGATTCTTTGTTGCTCATACTATAAAGAATGTTATTATCTTGTGTAATTCGAAAGAAAGATGTATCTTTGCAACGTGAAAAGTTATGTTTACGGGCGGTGAACATAGGTTCAAGGTCGGTGAATATATATTCAAGGGCGGTGAACATAAGTTTACGGCGCATGGACAAAAGATCTGTAGAATAAACATAAAAAACAGAATGAAGCTATGGCATGGACAAAAGATCTGTAGAATAAACATAAAAAACAGAATGAAGCTATGGCAAATTTCGTATTACAGGAACTTCCTGAGGAGATGAGTGAGGGCAAGAAGGTGGTCTTCCCGAAGATGCAGACTTACTCGCTGCACGACTACGACACCGTTATCAAAAACATGCGTACCTACGCAGGAAGCATCAGCGACGGACTGATACGAGCCGTCTTTGATGCGCTGGTATCAACGATGCAGAGTTGGATGCCATTGGGACATAGCATCAAGATCGACGGACTGGGCGTGTTCTCCCTGTCATTGGGATTCGACACATCCACGCCTTCGGAAAAAGCCATCTCACAGGGGCTGCAGAAAGGCGAGGCACCCAAGGCAAAATACAGGCATGTGTGTATCAACGGAATCAATTTCAAGCCTGACCCTAAGCTGTTGAAGGAGATGAACAAACAGGCGACCTTCGATCGCGTCAGCACGGAAATCGTTGCTCCGAAGAGATGCAAATACAGTCAGGAAGAGCGTCTGGAAAAGGCCAAAGCCATCATCGGG
>CADBGN010000194.1 GCA_902794155.1 uncultured Bacteroidia bacterium | reverse complement strand
CTTTGCAATTCAATTATGGAAAGGACAGAAGAAGAATATTATAACGAAAGTCGCAGACTGCGTGAAGAAACCATGTTGATGGCTGATGCTTTGCGTGATAAACCCTTGCGCTTTACCATTACCAATGGTATAACTATGGATGTGGAAATAACCAAGTCGGACTTGAAAACAATCGTTAGTAAGAACACGCAGAATAATCGTTTTAATGCCATTAAGAACAAGTTGGCTCAAGATATTCGAGGATTTATTGAGAAAGCCAAATATGAAGGCTGGCGCGAGGTTATACCTGGTAAGCACCCTGAGACAGCATACTTTGCTTATTATAGTCGTCAGTGGGGTGTCAAGTTCTATCTCTGCATTCGCAAAATTAAAAACACAGGGGTCTTCAAACCTTACGCCATTATTGATCAAGAAATGTTTGATGCAGAAATACAAAACTTGAGGAAATAAAAAACCGCTGAACTGATTTGCTAACCCGATTACGGTGCTACTCTTTCATTTCAGCGGGAGGAAGTCTTTTCCTTTCGTTTGAGCGGGAGGAAGTCTTTTCCTTTCGTTTGCAAAGGTAGGAACTTTTTTTCAAAAATGCAAGTTTTTGAGAGAATTTCTTCCCAACATATCGGATTTCCTACTTTATTTTATAGGGAGTCCGATTTTTCTAATTCTACAAAGGGATTAACGATTTTTTGCAAATAATAGTGGGTTGACAATTAGGTCAGCCCATTATTATTTTGTACTTTTGCATCCAGTTTGCCAATGGCATACCTACAACGTATAAATAGCTAAAACAACGCTTATGTCAAGATTGTATATAAGACAGACCGGTAAGGCTAGCTTGCTGAGCGAGGCCGATTTGGAAGGGTTGGTGTTCAACACGCCAGTGCCTTTCTACGACATGGGCGTGTCTTGCGGCAATCCGTTGGAGACTGGCAATGTGCCCAGCATTATGATGCTGATGCCTGAAGAGGTGGTGGGTTATTACGAGACGTATTGCACACGGGCCTTTGGCGACTCCATGAAGGATCTTGGCATCATGACGGGCGATGTGTTGATTATAGAGTGTGTGCCAGAGTATCATAGTCACGACATCGTGTTGGCAGAGATAGATGGCGAGAAAACGCTGAAGACCTATTATGTGGATGAGGAGGGTGGTCAGTGGCTGGTGCCTGCCAACAAGAAGTATAAGGCCACCAAGCTGACGAGTAAGATGAAGATTGTCTTCAAGGGACGTATGATACATCATATGCGAAGGGCTCCGCAAGATTCTACACAGCATATCATGGAGTGCATTCAGGAGGCTAAGGAGCTGATGAAAAGAGAATACTCAGCGTCTGAGGATTTCAAATCACTGGTTACCAAGCCTGAATATGCCGACAAGGTGGTTGCCCGTCTGCATGAATTGTCTGATGGTAAGTTGAAGCCTAAGGATGTACTGATGCCTTTTCGGGCTGCGATGGAGGCTGGTGCCCTTCGTCGCCCCACATGGGCTGAGTACGGTTCTGAGTTTGGCTTCAAGCGAGTATCGAAATCGTCATTCAGCGACTATACGGATCCCATGAAAAACAAATATGCCGATGAGCAACAGTTCTTGACGATGGTTGAAGAGTTCAGGAGACTGATTGCCCGCTAAGAATCACTTTTTTACCCTATATTTCTGGTCATTTCTGGTCGTTCAGGAATGACCAGATTTTTTATGCTGCATGCTGAAAAGATAGCGTTACTTTTGCAGTCAGAAAGTTGGCCGACTTTTTTAGTATTAACAAAAAACAAAAAAGTTATGATTGCAAAGAACAATATCTTTAATATCCGAATGGGTGCGAAATGGAAGGGAATGACGGGAGCCACGAAGGGCTTCGTCGAGTTTGAAACGCGTGAGCATGGCATACGGGCTTGGATCGTGCTGATGCACAACTACCGAGTGAAGCACAAATGCGCTACCATTCGCGCCATCATTACGCGCTTTGCGCCGCCCAGCGAGAACAACACGCAGGCGTACATCAAGTATTGCCGAGAGCGCGTGTATAAGTCGGAGATTACATGGCTCACGACCACGGCCGACTATGTGCGCTTGGGCATCGCCATGGCGAAAATGGAGACGGGCACCGTGCTCACCGCACAGGAGATTTACGACGTGATGCGCCAATTCAACGTGACCTTTTTAACGGACAAAGAAATTAACAATTTAGATTGATATGAAGAAACAGAATCTGAGTGCCGAAGAGCAGATGCGCCGCCTCGGCAACCGATGGGTTTTCGACTGCGCCAACCGACTGATGACCGACGAGGGGATGGAGCGCAAAGCAGCCTTCCGACAGGCAGTTCGTGCCTACCACTTGCTGGAACTGTTGGGCAAGGGCGAAGCGGAGTTTGAGTATCTGAAAGTGAACGGCGAAAAGCGGCATGCACGCGGCACACTGTGTCGCGGCATCAGTGCCGAGTTCGA
>CADBGN010000193.1 GCA_902794155.1 uncultured Bacteroidia bacterium | reverse complement strand
TTGGGCTTGTACTCGGTGTCGCACTCGCAGTGGCAGGGGAACTCGCAGTTGCACTTGCCGCCGTCCTTGGTGCAGTTGCACTTGCACTCGATGTCGAAGCTCTCTTGCAGGGCCTTGAAGAAGTCCTTGGTGCTGAGGCCGTTGAGGTCTTTCACGACGCGGTTGTAGTCGATGACGTTCAACTGGTTGTCGGGGAAGATAACGGTCATGAAGTAGTTGTACTCTTCCTTGCCAGTGTGGGCTGGGTTGTGTTCTTTCTTCTCCTGGCCGACGAGGGCTGCGGCAGCGCTACGATGGTGACCGTCGGCGATGTACATGGCCGGAACCTTCTTGTCGAAGAGTTCAACAAGGCGGGCGATGGTGGCCTTGTCGTCGATGATCCAGAAGCGATGGCCGAAGCCGTCTTCCTTGGCGATGAAGTCGTAGATGGGCTTCTCAGCGGTGATCTTGCTCACGATGGCGTCGATTTCGGCGACGGCAGGGTAGGCGAAGAACACAGGCTCGACGTTGGCGTTGGTGAGGCGGACGTGCTTCATACGGTCCTCTTCCTTGTCCTTACGGGTCAGCTCGTGCTTCTTGATGACCTTGTTCACATAGTCTTCGCTGTAGGCGCAAGCCACGATGCCATATTGCCAGTGGGCATTAGCGTCGGTGGGGTTCATGCTCTGAGCATAGATGTAGAGCTTTTCTTCCTGGTCTTGCTTGATCCATCCGTAGTCTTTGAACGAGTTGAAGTTCTCAACGACTTTCAGATAGGTCTCGAGGTCGCTGTCCTTGTGGCCTTCGGGCAGGTCGATTTCGGCCTTAGTCACATGGAGCAGGCTATAGGGGTTGCCCTCACATTCCTTGCGTGCCTCTTCGGTGTTCAGCACGTCGTAGGGACGGGAGGCGAGTTTCTGGACGATGTCCACGCCAGGACGCCATCCTTTGAACGGTTTGATAACTGACATTGTATTAGGTTTTAATTGATAGTTCTTTGTTTGTTTATTGACAGTCAGACTTCTGGATTATTGACTGAATCATGTTTCTGAAAAGAGAGGATCAGCGCGCCGATCATCTTGGTGAGTTCCATCAGTTCGTTACGTATGTCATTCTCCTGTGTCTCGTCAATCAGGGATTGCTTTGAGGCTAGGGCGCAAAGCATCACGCATTTGCCGATGTTAGACTTTGCTTTTTGCAAATACTCAATGAATTCTGCTTTTGAATGACCTGCGCCTTCGATGATGTTGGCAGAAATATGTCCGGCTTCATTGAGGAACTGGTCGACGATGATCTTTTGGGCGTTTGTTTGGACGGTATTGCTGAGGGAGAGGATAGCATTGATGAAATCGACGGATTTGTGGTATATGCGGAGTCCCTCAAATTTGAAGAAATTGGTTTTGGTGTTTTCCGGAATCATTATCAGGCAATTAAGGAAAAGACACCACAAGACAAGCTTGCGGTGTCTTTCGCTGTTGGTTAATTATTTGTTCACTTGGAAGCGCTTGTTGCCAGTCTTGAAGAAATCAGCGATTTGGTTGGCAGCAGCCAAGCCAGCGTTGATGTTGGCTTCTTCGGTTTGGGCACCCATCTTCTTGGGCGTGGCGAAGTAGCGGCCTTCAAAGGCTTTGAACTCGGCGTCGGCATCGGGCATGATGTCGGTGATGTACTTGAGGTCGGTGCGCTCGGCCATCAGTTTGAGCAGTTCGGGCTCGTTGATGACTTCCTTACGGGCGGTGTTGACGAGGATGCCACCTTTGTGCATCTTGTTCACCACGGCGTAGTTGATGCTCTGCTTGGTCTCGGCAGTGGCCGGGATGTGCAGGCTGACCACGTCACAGGTCTCAAAGAGGGCGTCGCGGTTGGCGACGGCGTGAACGCCAGCCTCTTCGATCTTCTCGGCGGGGACGAATTCGTCGAAAGCGTAGACATCCATGCCGAAGCCCTTGGCGATGCGGGCGACGTTGCGACCCACGTTACCGAAGGCCAGCAGACCAAGCTTCTTGCCCATCAGTTCGCTGCCGCTCTTGC
>CADBGN010000192.1 GCA_902794155.1 uncultured Bacteroidia bacterium | reverse complement strand
TGTGGCTTCGATGGCATCGTAGATACCAGGCTCAATTTCGATGTCGGTCACCGTGCCGACAGAGTTTCTGGTTTGGGTCAAAGAGGCGTACTCATACTTGTTGAGGTTCACGCCTTTGGCGATCATTGTTTTGTCCATCGAGCAGGAGCTTAAAACGAGTGCTCCCAAGAGGACGATGAGGTAGGTTTTTAATGTTTTCATAGTGTTGATTGTTTGTTATTTGTGTTGTTATTCTAAATTATTTCTTGTAATGGTATTTGAGAGAAAGAATGTAAACAATTCCTTCTGTAAAATCAATCTCATAAACAATACGATGCTCGTCTGTTATACGCCTACTCCAATAGCCAGCCAAATCACCATGCAACAATTCAGGTTTGCCCTTCCCTGTAGTAGGATGGGCTGCAATATCATTTACAAGCTCGGAAATGCGTTTTTGCACCTGCTTGTTTCCCGACTTCTTCCAAAACTCAATATGTTCTTGCGCAGTAGGCGAGTAAATCAATTCCATAAGTCTTCTGTCTTTATGGCCTTACCCTTCCCTGCTTTGATTTCATCATGGCTTTTCTTAATCATAGCCACAAACTCTGGGTCATACTCCTCCGTTTCTGCTTTTTGTTCAATGATGTGCCCCCCTAATGTTAGGAAAAGTTGCATCACTTGTTGCAACGCAGCATTATGCTTATCAAACTGTATGGTCATTGTTTCCATAACGATTATGTTTTATATTGATGTAGCAAAAATACTAAAAAGTTTAAAAACCGCAATAATTAGAAGGATTTCAAATCCTTGTGTTCAATTGCGTTGGATTGAAAATCCGCAACAATGAAGATAAATCCAACTATGCCACTTTCAACAAATCAAGTATGGAATACACCCTTGTCATATTTTCAAAAGTAAAATACTGGTCGTCGAGCACCATCCATTTCTCGCGTTCTTTTACTGGCATTTGTTTGATGTCGGGGAAGAACGAAACAGGAATGATGATGGCTCTTCCGTCGGTCAGTCTTACCATCATCTTACCACGATAGGTGGTGAAATCCAAATCTTTGATGCCGATGGTTACATTTTTCATCTTACACATGGCTTTGTCCTCCAATTGTTACTTTTCTATGTTGATTGAAATAGTTTTTTCTCCGTTGAATGCCTTGGTTACCTGCTTATTGATAAAATCCCAGTGACGATTTATTGCTGCCACTATCATCTCGTTTTCCTTTGTCGAAAGGGTTGACTCGGCAATCTCCACACATTGTCTTCCTTCAGACTCTATCCAAATCTTGGCAAGGGACTTTTGGTGGCGTTTCCCCTTCTTAAACACATGGATGTGTCTGCGATTGTCGTTCGCATCAAGCGAGATAGCCACCAAAATGAACGTTTTCAAGAATGCCAATTGTCCCATAACCAATCTGATTGTTGCCTTCTATTTCAAATTCAAAGCAATCTGCAATTCATCCAACTGCTCTTGGGCAATCGGGGCAGGCGAGCCGCTCATCACGTCGCGACCGGCGTTGTTCTTCGGGAAAGCGATGAAGTCGCGGATGCTGTCAGCACCACCGAAGAGCGAGCAGAGACGGTCGAAACCAAAGGCCAAACCAGCGTGAGGCGGAGCGCCATACTCGAAGGCACCCATCAGGAAGCCGAACTGCTCCTGTGCCTTCTCGTCGGTGAAGCCGAGTGTGTGGAACATCTTGTTCTGCAAAGTGCGGTCGTGGATACGGATGGAGCCGCCACCGACCTCCACGCCGTTCATTACGATGTCGTAGGCATTGGCGCGGATGTCGCCCCACTTCGTCGGGTCGTCGAGCAAGGCCTCGTCTTCGGGCTTCGGAGCAGTAAAGGGGTGGTGCATCGCATAGTAGCGTTGCGGCTCCTCGTCCCATTCAAGCAACGGGAAGTCGATGACCCACAGCGGGGCGTATTCATCGGGCTTGCGCAGGCCGAGTTGGTTGCCCATCTCAAGACGCAAAGCGTTGAGTTGTGTGCGGGTCTTCATAGCATCGCCACAAAGGATAAGCATC
>CADBGN010000191.1 GCA_902794155.1 uncultured Bacteroidia bacterium | reverse complement strand
CGAGACTATCTTTGAAATCCATTTTGAGAACGGTAAGGTCAAGGAGATAAAAACCCGAAAGAAGCGCGGAAAACCACATCTTCCAAAAGCCAAGATGGAACAAGCCTTGTCTTTTGTTCAGGAATTTGCCAACCAAATTGCCGAAAAATGGTATCGGTTCTATATTTTGAAGGAGACACTCACGTGTGAAAAAATCAACAAAATGATTTAATGCCATGAATCCATACAACGTTATAGAAATTGAGCCTTGCGGTGATTACAAACTTCAAGTCACATTTGCCGATGGAAAAAGCAATGTGATTGATTTTGAGCCTTATTTTATCAAGCGCCCACATCCACAATACGACCGCTATCATGACCCAGTCCGTTTCCTTGAATACAAGATTGAATACGGCAACCTTGTATGGGGCGAGAATTGGGATTTGATGTTTGACTCGCTCAATCTCTATTACAACAACCTTTTCAAGAACTTTGGGTGAACCCAGTATAACGAACAAATAAGTCAAATCAAAATAACTCTAAAATGAAAAAGCCATTACCTACATTTCTTGCCATCGCCTTGGCTGTCCTCACAGGAACCTTCTGCATGGCACAAACCTTCAACTATCCCGTGAAAGGTAAGCAGGGCTTCAGCCTGACTGAAAAGACTCGCGACGGACTGCACATCAGCTACAACGTGGGGCAAGTCACGCTCAACCAACTCACCTACCGTGGCGAGGAGATGAGCGAGGTAAGCATCCCCGCCATTTCGCTACCCAACAACGCAGGACACCCCAACCTGCCTGCCGAGAGCCGCATGATGGCCATCCCTCATGGTGCCACTGCCACGCTCAACGTCATCAGTTTTGAGACGGAAACCATCCACAACGTCAACATCGCCCCCGCCCTACGCATTCAGGCAGAGAGCGAAGAGCCTGACATGAACTATGTGAAGGACATGGCCATCTACAGCAAGGACGCCTTCTATCCTGCCGAGCCTTTCGTGATGGGCAATTCCTACATCCGTGGCGTCGATGCCGTCACTGTGTCCATCACACCCTTCCAGTACAACCCCGTCACAAAGGAGCTGAAAGTGTTCACCAACATAGAACTTTCGGTGACCTTCGAGGGCGGCAACGGTCATTTCGGCGAAGACCGTCTGCGCTCACCTTATTGGGACCCCATCCTCGCTGCCGAGTTAGCCAACTACGACCAGCTGCCCGTCATCGACTATGCGGCTCGTATGCAAAAATGGCTGCGCGACGGTGACAAAGGCGCTGAATACCTCATCATCACGCCCAACAACGACGCTTGGGCCGAATATGCCAATCAACTGAGGGACTACCGCACACGCCAAGGCATCCTCACTGAAGTGAATCGTTTGGATGAGATGCCTGCCAACAACACCTCCCAGTTGAAGGCTTGGTTCCACAATGCCTACAACACTTGGGAGATTGCCCCAGTAGCTGTCTGTCTACTTGGAGACCATGGCAACAACTTGGGACAAAACATTCCCGCAGAAACCACCTTTCACTCTGATTATTACGGCAACTGCATCACCGACAACAAATATGCTGATGCGGTCGGCAACGATAACTTACCCGACATGGTTTTCTCACGTCTTGTCGCGCAGAATGCCAGCGAACTGCCTGTCTTTGTCGGTAAACAAATCGAATACGAATACACCAATCCCAATATGAATCCCTCGTTCTATTCCCGACCCATCACTGCTTTGGGATGGCAAACTGAGCGCTGGTTCCAACTTTGCTCTGAAGTATTTGGCGGCTATATGCGACAAAAAGGTTATGACACTAACCGTATCAATTGCATCTATGACGGTACACCTGGTAGCATTTGGTCGAGCAACCAAAACACTTCAATGGTGGTCAACTACTTTGGTCCCAATGGTGTAGGTTATATCCCCGCCTCTCCGAGCGAATTGGGTGAGTGGAACAACGGCACTCCTCAACTCGTGGTGCAAGCTGTCAACGAAGGCTCCTTCTGGGTACAACATCGTGACCATGGTTTGGAAACCGGTTGGGGAGAACCTGCTGTACGCAACAGCCATA
>CADBGN010000190.1 GCA_902794155.1 uncultured Bacteroidia bacterium | reverse complement strand
TGGGTGGCGAAAGCCGTTTCATGCAACTCGACACCAAGGAGCTGCAGTTGTGGCTTGAAGAATATTACTCGGTTGACGAGTTGTGGAAACAGAACATCCTGACGAAAGCCCAACCAAAATACGACGTGCTATGAAACGAGTGATTGTGATTTGCGAAGGGCAGACCGAACAGGAATTCTGCAACACCATCCTCAACCCATATTTTTCGGCCATGGGTGTGTTTTTGAACGCTCCGATTATCAAACACTCGCATGGCGGCATTGTGCCGTGGCAGCAGTTGTCCAAGCAGATACGCCTGCACCTTAAGTCGGATAAGGCGGCATACGTCACAACGCTTATCGACTACTACGGCATCACCGAGAAACACAACTTCCCACGGTGGGAGGAATCGAAGTTGATTGTTGATAGCAACGCCAGGATGGATTTTCTTGAGAATGCCATGAGAGATGATGTGGACGACAGTGTAAGGCATCGTTTCCTGCCCTACATACAGCTGCATGAGTTTGAGGGGCTGCTTTTCAGCGACCCAGCTGTGTTTGCGAGGGTGATTCCCCAGGAAGACCTTGTGGGGCAGGACGAACTGCGAAAGACGGTGGAGGCGTTCGACAATCCGGAGATGATCAACACATCGAAGCATTCATCGCCGTCGCACCGATTGGAGCGGATTATCCGAGGATACGACAAGGTGGTGTATGGCAACTATTTGGCCGAAAACATAGGCTTGAACCGCATTTGCGAGCGTTGTCCACGTTTCAATGCATGGGTTGCCTCCATATTGGCGCTGCCAAAGATTTAAGTCACACTGAATACTTTTATTTGAAACATAATAGCTCATTATAATATATTACTAAAGTAACCTGTTGGCGGAATTAAAGTAGCGCATATTTAATTTGGCCAATAGGTTTGTTGTTGGTTTTGTTGATGTATTGCAAAACGGTAAACGCGCTAGATAAGGCTGGTGCCGAAAGGCATCGGCCTTTTTTTGTTAATAACTTTTTCAAAACAATAGCAATAGAATTGCTGAAAAATCGTTATCTTTGCGGAAAAAAGAATTTGACATTATGGAAGAGAATATGAAGAATAGAATAGTGCCAGCCACGGTGCGTGAGGTGAACATCGATGCGGATTATTATAGGTGGATTTCTGATGTAAAGACCAGGTATCGCCAAAGTCAGATTAAGGCTTCGTTGTCGGTGAATAGTTGTGTGATTGAGTTCTATTGGGGTCTTGGTCATGATATCGTGGAAATACGCAAGGCGCACAAGTATGGCAGCGGGATTATGGATCAGATTAGTCTGGACCTGAAGGCGGCGTTTCCGGGTGAGAAGGGTTTCTCGACCCAGAATCTGTACCGCATGGCCAAGTTCTATAGCTTCTATTCTGCTGAGGATGAGATTTTCTCACAAGCTGTGAGAAAATTACAATTGTCTGATAGTGAAGGAAATACAAATTTCTCACAAGTTGTGCGAAAATTGGAGCCTACGGGTTTCCCGACTATTTTGGGTATGATTCCGTGGGGCCATCATGCGGTAATATTCTACCATGCCAATTCCATCGAGGAGGCTGTTTTTTATATCGCGAAGACCATTCAGCAAGGTTGGAGTCGCGACATGCTCTCGCACGCCATTGATGCGAACATGTATGGGAAGGAGAGCAGACCATTGGATAATTTTGAACTGACCTTGCCGGAACCACAGAGCGGTTTGGCCAAGGACTTGCATAAAAGTCCGCTGAACTTCGGCTTTGTGTCGTTGGAGGAAGGCTATTCTGAATACTTGCTTCGTAAACAGCTGGTAGGGAACTTAAAACGTTTCCTGTTGGAGATGGGGCCTGACTTCTTCTTGAAGGGGGAAGAGGTGGAAGTGGTTGCAGGAGGAGAAAGCGGAAGCATCGACCTGCTGCTGTACAATCTGGCGCTGAAATGCTATTTTGCGATTGAACTGAAGACGGGGGCATTCTCGCCGCAGGATGTTGGGCAGCTAAGCTTCTATGTGACGGCGGTTGACAAACTCATCAAGAAGCCGGACGACAACCCGACGGTGGGCATTATCATCT
>CADBGN010000189.1 GCA_902794155.1 uncultured Bacteroidia bacterium | reverse complement strand
GCTCCAAGTTCTTGCCTTGTACCATAGCCGCAAAACGTTTGTCAATGATGGCCGTGTCAGCCGGATTCAACTCGTTGAGTGCCAGAATCTCCGCATTGGCATCGTCAACCAGCTGATACGCATCCACAAACCAAGCATTGCCCAACGCCTCCGGATTGCGCTGCACCATGGGTTGGCCGTTCTGTCCCTGCATCACCACATAACGGGCATTCAGCATATTGAGCACACCCGTATTGATGTGACGAGACAGATAGAAATCAATAATATCCTGATAACGACGCAGTTTTGCCGCATGGTAGCCACCAATCTGATGATGGAAAGCGGACGGATAGGAGTCGTTGAAGGTGTTCACCGAAAGGTCAAAGACACGGTAATCCTCGTCCTTGAATTGCGCGGCATACTGGTCGAGCACTTGGTCGGTTTGGGAAGGTTTCAATTTCAGCCTTTTCTCATTAATGAAATTGGAGTCATTGAGGTAACGACGATCCACACCCCAAAGGTCAACCAACACCAGACAAGCCAAGACGCCAATAATGATGCCCGACTGTTTGATTTTCTGGTTGATGTAGAGCCACAAGAAAATAGCCGACACGAGAATAAGAATCAGAGATCGCCAAGAATCAGCCATGAAGAGGGCTTTACGGTCTTTCACCAACACATCTTTGATCATATCCCACTGACCGCCGTATTGTGCGGCCATCTGCGCATCGCTCGCACCAGAGAATGAGAAGTGTCCGGAAAGAACCATCATCAGCAAGATAAAGCCCGCCGTGATGCCCGTGGAAATGTAGAGCGCGAGGTTGAGTTTCTTTTTATCCACCGGATTCTCCTTGTCGAATATGGCCTTTAAAGCCAATATCGCCATGATGACCATCGTCACATTGGCCATTACAAGGCTCATGGAAGGGGTCCTGAATTTGTTGTAAAGCGGCAGGTGGTTGAACAAGAACTCGTTGAATCCCATGAAATTCTTGCCCCACGACATCAGGATGGCAAGGACAGTGGCGATCAATATCCACCAGCGTTCAGGTCCTTTCACCACAAACAAGCCCAACACAAACAGGAAAATGACGATAGCCCCAAAATAGACCGGACCGGAAGTGAAGGGTTGGTCGCCCCAGTAAAGCGGTGCCTGTTTCTGACGGAAGTTCTTATAAAATTCAGAGTCCGTGCCAACGGTCTCGCCGGAACCGCCGCCGTATGCCCCGGGAACGAGCAGCGTGTAGGTCTCGCCTTTGCCGTAGCTCCAGCTGTAGGCGTAGTCGATGTCCAGACCGTCTGAAGCGGCAATGGATTTGGCTTCACCGTCCTTGTACAGGTCTTCAGGGGTGACAGTGATTTCGGAGCCGCCACGCATAGTGTATTTGGTGTATTCTTGATTAACCATCAAATGTCTCGCATTACTACCTAACGCAAAAACACAACCTATTAACAAAACACAAACACCTGTCAAAAACGGCTTAAATTGCTTATCCTTTATGGCATATACCAAATAAACCAAACCCAAAATCACGCCTATCAACATTGTATAATAGGTGATTTGTATATGGTTATAACTAATTTGCAATGCCAATGCCATTGTGAAAAGTATTCCACCCCATACATACTTTTTCTTGAATGAAAGCAACATTCCCCCTATGATAGGGGCCATCATAGCCATTGCCCAACCTTTTGTAATATGTCCAGCTTCAATTATAATAATATTGTAACTTCCTAATCCAAAGGCCAATGCTCCCAATAAACTCAGCCAAGGATTACAACCCATAGCAAGCAGGCAGACATAAAATCCTATCAAATAGAGGAATATCATAGCAATACTACGTTCCCAACCAAAGGGACGCATCACCAACAAAGATCTAATAGGTGTCAGGGCAGATTTTTGTGGTGGCGCGGAAATCTGATACGATGGCATGCCGCTGAACATGGAACTAGTCCATGTCGTAGATTCGCCCGTTTTTTCATAAAAATCCACCTGTTCTTTCGACATGGCAGACACTTTCAGCGTATCCCCCTGCTGGATGACCTTTCCGTCAAATTTTTTTGTTAATGAGACGGCGACCACC
>CADBGN010000188.1 GCA_902794155.1 uncultured Bacteroidia bacterium | reverse complement strand
GTAGGCACCGGTCTTCTCAGAACGCTTCATTCTGATGATCTTGCTATAGGTCTTGTCCAAGCTACGAAGGGTAGCAACAGCTTTCTTTGCCATAACTCTTAATTATTTAATCTCCTTGTGGAGGGTCATCTTTTTCAGAATCGGGTTATACTTCATCAACTCCAGACGGTCGGGAGTGTTCTTCTTGTTTTTCATGGTGTAGTATCTCGAAGTGCCGGGCATGCCGCTGGCCTTGTGCTCAGTGCATTCGAGGATGACTTTCACGCGTGCATCTTTCTGTTTCTTTGACATAGCTTATACTCCTTTCAAATTTGGCTGCAAAAGTACAACTTTTTCAAATACCAGCAACCGTTTTTTCAAAATTTTATTCTCCTGCGATAACCTTATTCACAATTTGCAGAATTTCAGCCTCTTGCACAAGAGCGGCAGCTTCGATTTCGGCAGCTTCCTTCAAGATTTCGGCCTTAAAAGCCTCATCTTTCAGTGAAGAAGCGTTGATTTTGACGTTCAAATGGGCACCCATCACGGCCGAACGAGCGCACAAAGCACCCACTCCGGCGTCGGTGACGGAGTTCGGATTGCCGGTCTCAGCCATGGCACGGACGACCTCGAAAGCCTTGAAGGCGACCTTCATCGTGCGGAAAGGCACCTGAGTGGCATACTTGGTGGCCTCTTGGATGGCGGCACTACGGGCAGCCTTCTCCTCGTCAGTCTTCTTCGGCAGACCAAAGGCATCCATGATCTTATTGAAAGCGTTGGTGTCCTCATCAACGAGTTCAAGCAGCTCGTCCTTGATGGCCTGACCCTTGACGGCCCAGTTGGAGAACTCTTCCCAGCGTTCGTCCCAGCCAGGCTTGTGCGACGACAGGTTGGCGACCATCGTAGCCAATGATGCACCAAGAGCACCCATGTAGGCCGAGATGGAGCCGCCACCAGGAGCGGGGCTTTCAGAAGCGGTCTCGTTGGCAAAGCCCGTGCAGGTCATGTCGACGAGTTTCTTCTGGCTGTGGTCTTCGATGAGGTATTCGATGACCTTTTCCTTCGGGTCGAAGGGTTTCAGGTCGTCCAAGCCCATCGATTTGATGGCGATTTTCATGATTTCCTCCTCGCTCACGCCGAGGCTGCGCTGCTGCTTGGCCAGATAGAACCTGCCAGCGTCCATCAGCACCTTCTTGGGAACAAGGCCAACAATTTCGCAGCCAGTGACGCGCACACCACGGGCAGCGGCTTTGGCACAGACCTCCTCGAAGCAGACGTGGACGGGCGACACGCTGATGTTGGTGATGTTCATCGACACCTGGGCGATGCCGTAGTCCTCGATGAACCAACCAATGGCCTTGGTGGCCTTCAGCGTACCAGGAATCATGATCGGTTTGCCGTTTTCATCCTTCATCGGTTTGCCAGTCACCTTACCGCCTTCGCGCATCGGGCGACCCTTCTCGCGCACGTCGAAAGCGATGGCGTTGGCGCGACGCGTTGAGGTGGTGTTGAGGTTATAGTTGATGGCCACGAGGAAGTCGCGGGCACCCACTTGGGTGGCACCCGTATGGGCCACGTGTTCGTTCCATTCGTTGGGACCGAAGTCGGGCTTCCACTGCTCCGTACCGAGGCGCGAGGACAGGGATTCATATTCACCCGTGCGGCAATAGGCGAGGTTGCGGCGCTCCTTGATGTAGGCAGCCTCTTCGTAGCAGTAAATCGGGATGTTCAGCTCGTCGCCGAGGCGTTTGCCCAGCTTGTGGGCATACTCGACCACCTCTTCCATGGTGATGTTGCTCACGGGGATGAGGGGGCAAACATCCGTTGCGCCTTGGCGCGGGTGGGCACCGTGGTGTTGGCTCATGTCGATGAGTTCGGCGGCTTTCTTCACCACGCGGTAGGCGGCTTCGCACACAGGCTCAGGCTCACCCACGAAGGTGATGACAGTGC
Source organism: uncultured Bacteroidia bacterium (assembly GCA_902794155.1). GTDB lineage: Bacteria > Bacteroidota > Bacteroidia > Bacteroidales > F082 > Limimorpha. The sequence continues at coordinate 2,002 of CADBGN010000188.1, read as the reverse complement.
GGTTAGTGGTCATACCGGGATCCACGTCCAGCAGCTTGACGCCTTCCACTTTCTCGATTTCAGCGGTGACGCCTTCCACTTTCTCGATTTCAGCGGTCACTTGGTCAATGATATTCTTGTCGCGGCCTTCGCTGATATTCGGCACGCATTCGATGAGTTGTTTCATTATTATAGGATTTAATTTAAAATTCAAGATTCAAAATTGCTTCTGGCTGCTGGCTATTGGCTTCTGGCTGTCCCAGACCCAGGCCTCATTGCGGGCGCAGACCCGCAATCTCCTGAGGACGGGAGGACCGCCAGTAGCCAGAGGCAAAAAGCCAAGGGCCATTAAGCCGCTGCAAAGGTAGGGCTTTTTTCGATACAAAACGAAATAGAAAGCAACTAAAGAACAGCTTATTCTTTAGGGTGGTCGGAGGTCGTGTCCGGCTCCGGCGCCAGCACATCGCCCTCAAGCAAGACAGGCTCCTCGACACTATCATTCCTAATCGTATCAGCGGCTACAATAGTATCCCTTGGATTCTCCATCATTCCATTTGGCGGCGACACCAATGTGCCACATCCCGCTGCTGTGATGGCGGTTCCAATGGTCATTCCGGCAAAGATGGCCGCCTTGCCCATCCGCTGCCGTTTCTCCAATTCGCGCTCCAGATAACGCACTTCGGCCTCGCATTTCGGGCAGGTGCCGAGGCAGTCGCCTTGGTAGGTGCATTCCTCAATGACCAACTTAATGTCGTTCTCCGCCGCAATCTGCTTACGGATTTCCTTTAGGATCTTGCAAGTCTGCTTTCCTTTTGGCATAATGGTATTTGTTTTATTCGTTCGTTATTGGGAAATGGATTTTTTTGACACATTGGCACACAAAGTTCATGCCCTGTTGGTGCTTAGTCCTATACCAAGCCGCCGACCATTCCATCTGCTCAAAGACAGAGGCGATATCGGCATCCAAGGTTTCATCGAGGCCCTTCACAATCGCCACTTCATGCAGCTTACCCATGGCATCAACGATGAAAGAAACCTCCACGTCGCCGCTGTAACTGCTGGCATCTTCTTTCAATTGGGCGGCAAGGTATTCCCTCAACTTCTGCTCGCCTCCACCAAAACAAGGTGCAGTGAAATCCTTTACATCCTCAATCAGTTCTTCGAAGTTCTTACATACCCAGTCCTCCCCGTTTGTATATCCATACAGAATCTTGCCACCTACGATAGTCAAATCTTCCATCTGGAAAAACCTGAATTTATCCTTCAGGACGGTCTGGTAAAACGTCGAATCGAAGCCATAGGCAACGGTGTGCATCTTCACCATGCCTTCAACGTCTCTTTCCCGGAGATCATTCTGCGTTGCCTCGGTACCATTACTGGAGTTTGACGCCACTTTTGCAGTGGTGTCACAAGCGGCTGCGGTAAGCAGGGTGCCAAGCGACATGCCGGCAAAGACAGCAACCTTGCCCAAGCGCTGTCGTTTCTCCAGTTCGCGCTCCAGATAGCGCACTTCGGCCTCGCATTTCGGGCAAGTGCCTTTGCAGTCGCCTTTGTAAGTGCATTCCGAGGTAACGAATTCAATGTCATTCTCCACAGCAATCTGTCGGCGGATCTCCTTAAGGATCTTGCAAGTCTGTTTTCCTTTTGCCATGGCCGTATCGTTTTAGGTGTTTATTTCGTCTTTAACGGGAAATGAATCTTCTGGACACAACGGCATTCGAAAGCGCCACCAATAATGTCGGCATCTTTATAATCATAATAAGCCGAATTCCAATCCATTTGCGTCATAGCTTCCACAACGGCCTCATCCAATGCCTTGTTAATCCCCTTCACAACCTCAACGTCCTTCACGTCGCCCCAGTCTGGCACCGTAAACGCCACTTCCATATCGCCTTTGTATTTGCTGGCATCCAGCTTCAATAGGGCAGCGAGGTCTTCCAGCATCTTTTGCTCTCCACCAGAATAATAGGGCGCACGGAATTCCTCGACGCCTTGGACAAATTGCTCCAAATTCTCATAACGT
>CADBGN010000187.1 GCA_902794155.1 uncultured Bacteroidia bacterium | reverse complement strand
ATGCGCTGTAATCATTCGTTTATTGTTTGGTTAGACTTTCGTTTTGTGGCTCCAAAAATAGATAAAAAATCTTTTCAGTGAAAACAAAAATGCAGAAATGTAGGATTTAATAGAAAAACGATTTATTTCACTAATCAACCGCGCCCAAATGAACGACGCCATCCTGAAGTTCCGCCGCTACGAGGATGCCTCATTAGAATATACTGGTGTAAACCGCCACGCCTCCGACACTCGCATCGGCCTGATGGACAGCACCGTGCCCATTGAAGCGATGCTGGGTTCTGACATAACTTCACCGTTGAGGAAATCGCCGACCGCATGAACTGCGACAATGTTTCCTACCTCTGCCGTTTCTTCCGCAATGCTACGGAACAATCGATGATGGCGTTTTGGAGAAAACAAATGTGACGCAAAATATATTTTCCTATTTTTGCCGCGAATTTTCTGTATATGTTTATCGGTGAATTGATTTCGTTGGGCGTGGCCCTCTCGTGGACTGCCACCGCATTGTTTGCGGAGGTAGGTTCTAAACGCATGGGCTCGCTGCCGTTCAACACCATCCGCATGACGATGTCGTTGCTTTTGCTCACCGTCACGCTCTGGTTGGTGATGGGTGTGCCTTATCCGCGTTATGCCGACGGCAGCACTTGGACGTGGTTGCTGCTTTCGGGTGTGGTTGGGTATGTCATCGGCGACTATTGTCTGATGCAGGGTTACATCCACATAGGCTCCCGTTTCGGCCAGCTTTTCATGACCCTTTCGGCACCTACGGCAGCCATCGCTGGTCGGCTGCTCCTTGGTGAACAGATGCGCCCCATAGCCATCCTCGGCATGGTCGTCACTTTGAGCGGTATTGCGCTGTCCATTTTGTCAAAAAGTGACGGTTCCAAGCATCACGCCATTAGTTTCAAACTGCCGCCAAAAGGCATTTTCTTCGCGGCGATGGCTGGCATTTGCCAAGGCTTCGGCTTGGTGCTCAGCAAGGTAGGGTTGACGCATTATGATGCGGCTCTCACTGCTGTCGGCATTTCAGGTGATTCGGTTTTTGCTAACGCCGTGTTATCGCTTCCAGTCAGCGTCAGCATGTCGTTTGCAGCCACCACCATCCGTGCTTATATCGGGTTAGTAGGCTTTTTCTTGGCGTTGGTGTTGTTCAACAAGGATGGGCTTGCCCAGTTGCATCACGCCGTGACCGACCGCAAGGCGATGTGGTGTGTGATGGCATCCACCATATTCGGGCCTTTCATCGGCGTCAGTGCATCGCTATTGGCCACGCAATTCACTTCGGCAGGCATCGCACAGACGCTCTTTGCCCTCACGCCCATCCTCATCATAGCTCCAGCGGCCATCCTTTTCCACCAAAAAGTGACCTTACGCGAAGTGTTTGGCGCTATAATCAGTGTCGTTGGAGTGTGCTTGTTCTTTGTGTAACTATGGGTGTCTATTCCAGCATCTTTTTCACCTCGTCGCGATGCTCGTAGAGCGTGCAGCCGCCAGTATGTTCCCAACCGAGGGCTCGGGCATCACGGATTTTCTGGAATAGGGGAGAGGCTATGGCATCTCGGAGACCCGTCTGCGCCACATTGCGGTCGCTGAAAGGTGAGAAGGGGCAAGGCTCAGCGCTACCGTCGGGACCGATGTGGAAGAAGCCGCGTCCGGCAGCCATACAACCGTCGAGGGCTTTCTCGTCGCCTGGGAAACTCAGAAAAATCATCACCTTATACTGTTCGCGACGTTCTTCTAAAATCTGCTCCATCTCAGCAACATGCTCGTCGCGGAAGGCAAGATGCTCGGTGCTCTCGTCGAAAGGCACATATTCCACATAAAACACGAGTTTGCAACCCAGCGAAGCAAGGTGGGATAAAAATTCCTTGGAGGTCACATCGTGGTAGTTCTCCGTGGTGACGGTGATGCTGGTGCCGAAGAAAAGCTTCTCTTTTTGAAGCATTTCCATCGAGAGCAGCGCGCGTTGGAAAACGCCTTTCCCTCGTCGACCATCTGTGGCCGTCAGTTCTCCTTCGAGACTGATGACGGGAATCATGTTGAGGTGTTGTTTGAAGAACTCGGTGTAGAGTGC
>CADBGN010000186.1 GCA_902794155.1 uncultured Bacteroidia bacterium | reverse complement strand
ACGCCTGACACTTCTTGCTCTTCACGTTGTTCACCTCAAACCGTTCGCTGCCACACACGGGGCAGTAGCGGAATTTGTCTAATGGATGTTTCATGACTGCAAAGTTACTCTTTATTGGGCAATAATCCATAAAAACTTTCAGTTTTTTTTGCTGCTTCCACTTTTTTCTATACCTTTGCCACGTCAAACCATCAAGAAGTTTTACTATGATGAATATGATGAAAAAGTTCAGTGTTTTATGCGTTTATGCCGTTGCAACTATGATGGCATTCGTTTCGTGCGGCGATGACGAGCCATTGACTTTCGACTCCATCGAAACCATTCAGCGAGGCTATTTCCGAGAGGTGGTGAAGCCCAAGGATGTGGACAGACTGTTCAAACAACACGGGCTGACCGATTTGGAAAACTACAAAAATCGCTGGTGTGCCTCCATAGGCGATTCGTTGGAAGTGTTCACGTCTTTCAATGTAGTTACATCAAGAGCTTGCATCGAGTTGTTTTTGAATAAGCAACAACTTGTTTTCTCGGGCGGACGGTTTGATAGTGTGAGGAATGTTGAGGAAGGAGAACCCCTCAAACTTGATCCCGACAAGCCTTTCTTCCTCTCTGCCGACGGTTGCAAAATACTATTGCCGATGATCTACAAGGACGGCACCCACTACATATACACTGCTAGTGCGACCAGTCCTAGGGGCAATTATGATTTTGGATTTAACAGGAAGGAACTCATCCGACTCAATGAAGACGGAAGCTACTATATGTACGATGCCGATAAGAACCTTTACTATCTGCTCGATCTCTATGGGAAGAGAGAGGCTGCTGCCATCTTGCCAGAATGCTTGGGAGATTCGATTATGTCGGCAAAATGGTCGCTATATTCCGACCTAGACTTTGAAAACGATGGCGAGTTTAGTTTCGCCATTCGCAATCCCGCCACTGGCGAGAAGTATTACCAGAAGTCGTTGCACGTCACACGCGAGGCCATGCAAGAGCTGCGCGACAATGGTGGACGAGTCGCCCGCAAGTCGCTCAGCTACAAGGAATATCCTGGGTCGAAGGGTAGTTTCCAGTTGGTATTGGAGTTTCCCAACCACCACGTCTATAAATACACACTGAATCGGGAGAAGACGGGATTCTTTGTCTTTGGCAATGAGTGGCGCACCTACAGTGCGGAAATAGAGCATCAGGGCAAGTCTTATGTCATAGCAACCAATCTGATAGAATACTCAAATCTCGATTGCCTCGTACTTATTCCCTTCAGCAAAATAACATACGACATAGACAAGGGCGGGAAGTTTTGGCAACTGACCCTCGGATTGGAGAACCCCGAGCAAAGTTGGAGCAGCCTGGAATGGCGGTTCTATAACGGCGAGGAGGAGAGCAAGAGCCATGCTTACAAGAAGCATAACTACAAGGTTGGACAGAACGGAGCTCTGCTGCTGGGCTACTCATCCATATTCGCTGACGACTTCCTTTCAAACGGTGACAATTATTATGGTCTGATTGCCTACGACCAGGAATGTCCTAATTGCTTGGGGAAGAAAGACGGTGGTTGCCGACTGTCGGTGGACTTTCACAAATGCTTGGCAACATGCAGCGAATGCAAGCGCGTCTACGACTTGAATGCCTATGGTGTAATCGTTGATGGCGACGAGGGAAAGCGCCTCATCTGCTATCGGCATGGCGAAACGGATTTTGACGATGAGTTAAGAAAGAAATCGGGTATCGAAGAAGCCGGACTGCTCATCTATGGCCGTCTGTGAGAAGACGGGGCCCGTCATGTAGGGCGAGGGCGATGAGTTCTCGGAACAACCATCGGGCTCCGTGAAAAACGAAAGTGTTATTTTTAGCGACCCAGTCGGGGTGCACAATGGTCGATGCGGATAGGAATGGCATCGGCCACTGTTTTTTCTGGGGTGATGCGCAGGCGGACGATGCAGGCGCGGGTGTTGAATGGTTTTTGTTGGTCGAAGATGAAGTTGCCGATGCCGTAGAAGATGGGCTTGCCACGATAGGTTTCAGTGGTCTGAAGGGTATGGGTGTGGTGACCGATGATGACATCGGCGCCGGCATCGATGAG
>CADBGN010000185.1 GCA_902794155.1 uncultured Bacteroidia bacterium | reverse complement strand
TCAACAGTTTCGGGTTCGGGTTTTTGTCGCCTTTGTGCTTGGGGACAAACTTGGTTGACATTTCGGGCATAATATAATTAGTTTGGAGTTATCAGTTTGGAGTTAATAGTTAAGCAATCGTTTAAAATAATATATAGTTTTCTTGGCTGTAAGCTATCAGCCGTCAGCTATCAGCTTGGTAGCATTATGGCTGACTGCTGATGGCTGACTGCTGACTGCCAATTTTTCTTGCTTTTTATGTAAGCTTTATTCGCTCATCTATTTATCAGTTGTTTTTCCAGGCGTTGACTTCGGTGAGGAGCCATTGGACGAAGGCTTCTACGCCTTCACCTGTCTTGGCGCAGATGGGGATGACTTGTGCTTTGGGGTTACGCTGGTGGATGTAGGATTTGCAGCGTTCAAGGTCGAAGTCAAAATAGGGCATGACATCAATCTTATTGATAAGCACCAAATCGCAAACCGAGAACATCAGCGGATATTTCAGCGGCTTGTCGTCGCCCTCGGGTACAGAGAGGATCATGGCGTTGCGCACAGCACCTGTGTCGAACTCAGCGGGACAGACCAGGTTGCCTACATTCTCAAGAACGACCAAGTCGGCATCCTCCAAAGCCACATTGTCCAAACCCTGTCGGGTCATCTCCGCGTCGAGGTGACACATCCCTCCCGTATGCAACTGGATGGACGGAATTCCCGTCGCTTCCTTAATTTTGATGGCATCCACGTCGCTGTCGATGTCTGCCTCCATTACGGCTACCCGAATCTTATCCTTGAGACGGTTGATGGTCTGGATGAGGGTAGTGGTCTTCCCGCTTCCTGGCGAGGACATCAGGTTAAGAAGATACACGCCTTTGGTTTTCAGTTCTTTGCGCATATTATCCGCATCTTTGTCGTTTTCGGCAAAGACGCTTTTCTTGATTTCAATAACTTTGACTTTCTCCATAGGCTGCAAAGATAGGGTTTTTTGGACTGTTACGACACTCAATGATAGATTTTCTTGGCAATTCATGGGTGTAAAAGCACAAGAAATCCGCAATCCATGCCTTTCGCCTAGATTGCGGATTTCATCGTTTTATTTCGTCTCTTATCTGATCATCCGAATCACCTTGGCAGGGACGCCGCCCACGATGGTGTTGTCGGGGACATCCTTTCCCACCACGGCACCAGCGGCAACAATGGCGTTCTCGCCGATGGTGACACCCGCCAATATCGTGGCATTGGCACCAATCCAAGCATTCTTCTTGATGACGATGGGCTTGGTGAGCAACGAATGTCGTGTTACCGGGTCTTCGGGATGGTATTCTGAAGCCAAAACCACATGCGGCGCAATGAAGACACCTTCCTCAATCGTGATGCCACCCAGTGCCAGGAAGGTGCAGCCGAAGTTGACGAAACTGCCCTTGCCAAAAGTGGTCTTCTTGCCATAGTTGATGTTGAACGGCGGAAACACACGCACGGTGTCGTCGATGTCGGAGCCTGTGATTTGTCGCAGGTACGCGCGCACTTCGGTCTCGGTGTGGTAGCCGGTGTTCATCTCGGCAACCAGTTTCATGCAACGCTGCACATCGGCATAAAGTTCATCGCTGCCTACGTAGGTCTTCCCTGTGGGTTGTTCGTTCATTATTATTTCAGGTTTTCAGTGAAAAACTCCGCCAACTTATCCCACGGGATGTAATTGCCCTCGCCACCGTCGTACAGGTCGCAGTGGGTAGCACCAGGAATGATGAGCAGTTGCTTGTTTTCAGGGTTGGGATTGGGTTTGCCGATGAAGTTGTAGCCTTCTGCCTGGCCCTCCACCATGTATTTGTAAGCGGCCTCACCGAAGTAGCGGCTGTGGGCTTCCGAGCCATGCATCACGAGGACGGCAGAGCGGATCTCGTTGATGTAGTAGAGGAAACGGCTGTTGGCGTAAGCCTGTGTGCCGATGACGCGCCAGCCGTCGTTCGAGTTGCCAGAACGAGCATGATAACCGCGTGAGGTCTTGTAATAAGCATGGTAATCCTTCACAAACTGCGGAACCTCATCGGGCAGCGGGTCGATGACACCGCCAGCCATTGCCATTGGGTCGGAGAGGCGTTGCTTGCCCATGGCCTCGCGGGCAGCGTGG
>CADBGN010000184.1 GCA_902794155.1 uncultured Bacteroidia bacterium | reverse complement strand
CGAGAAATAGTATTCCTGTTCTTCCTCGTTCCAGACAATGCGGACATTGATGCCCTCAAATATTTGAATGATAGACTCGTTGCTCATGGTATCCCTCTTAGTTTTAACGATGCAAATTTACAAAAATTTCCGGCAAATTCAAACTATTTTGCCGATAATAAAACGTATTATTACATCACCCTTTCAATATACCTCACAAACCCTTCAAGACATCCCTTCTATTAGTTTTTGCCGTTGTAAGAATACGCAAGCGTTGATTACTTCACCACAAATTTCACCGTCTCACAGATGCCTTCTCCCTTAACCTGCAAGAAATAAATCCCCTTTTCCAATCCAGCCACGGAAATGGTTCCAGTTGTGTAACCTGTAGTCACTTCCTGGCCTAACATATTGAAAATGGAATACTCTACCTTTTTGCAAGGAAGGTTTTTAATAAAGAGGACATCGGAAACGGGGTTGGGATAAACTTCTAACGGCTGTTGGGCGGTGGACTCGTGAACGGCCAAAGGTCCATCTTTAGGAATAATGTTCAAAATAATGCCTTCCACCTTGGTCATGCCGTAATAGAAATTCGGGTCGGGGATGTCGTACCAGTTGTCCAAAGTGCCACCATAGCCGAAATTGATATGGAACTTGCCATCCGATTCGCGATAGCCATCGACCACGACATTGTGTCCGACTGTCCCAGCGGGATTTTCAACGGCCAGATGGGCAGGATAACCTGCTTTCAAATTGGAAATTAGGGTGGCGTACATGGCCGAATCGGGCTCGCGAAACAGCACGCAGTCCGTAAAGCCAAAGCGTTGGTAAGCCTCAAAAGCTTGGTCCACATAGAAGGTGCCGGAACTTTGCGAAGTATAGACCTGCGTGCAGGCCGTGCCACAAGCGAAGACCAAGGCGGCGGCCAACTCGTCAGTCAGTTCCTCGCCGCGCTGGAAAGTGGCATCGATGGAATCTAGCATCTCGTTCAACATCGGGAAGGACGGAAATTTCAAGCTTGCCCAATCGTCGTCAATGACATAATTACGTCCCGCATAGTAATGGTTATAGTCGTCATCGTCGGTAAAGCGGGTACCTTCTGTTGTTTGCAAATAATTGACAATCTGTCCCATGGCGATGGCAGGACAGCCTGCAACGCTGTAGGCATTGCCGTTCACAGGGTCTCTAGGACAAAATTGATTGTATGGGAAATCCTGTGTCCAATGCGAATGAAGCAAGCCATCCGCGCGAAGCATTGTCGTGACGGTGTCTGGTTTTTCAACAGTTTTGAGAAGAGGAGCTTGTGCCCAGCTGTTCATAGCGCATAGCGCAATTAGTAATAAGGAAAGAACTTTTGACATATTATGACTTTTTTAATTTCTATTGGTTCGTTGGCTGTAAGCTATCAGCCGTCAGCTATCAGCTTGGTAGCACTATAGCTGACTGCTGATGGCTGAAGGCTGACAGCCAAACAGCTATTCTCTCGTATCTACAAACTCATTTTGCTCAAAATTTGATTTACACCGCAAAACTACAACATTTTCATTATCAATGGTAAATTGATTTTATAATGTCCATGTAATTGTCCACATTTGGTTTTCGTTTCGGAACGGATAATACCCTAATTTTGCGACCGAATCGATATGGACAAAATGGCATTCCTACAATGAAACAAGAAATCAACCCACAGGAGACAAATCGGGCACAAGCATTTGAGCTATGGATGAAGTCGCCCATGCCGATGGTGACGCTCACCAAGGTCACCTTACCCATATCCTTCCAATTCCATCATGTACAAATGGATGGTGGACATGGAGCAAGATTTTTGGATGAATTACAAAAAAACATAAAGGTCTTTGAGTATGACAATAATACTGAATACAATTGAGGAAAAAGCTGTCTTAGAACAAATTAGCAATCTTATTAAAGACAATGATAAGGAGATTGTCAATACTTCGGACATGAAAATCGCCCATTGCATGGGTTGCAACCAGTGCTGGCTCAAAACACCTGGCATTTGCGCCATCAAGGACGATTATGAGAACATTCTCAAGAAACTGGTGAAGGCCGATAACCTCTGGCTTGTCTCCGACACACGGTTTGGCTTTCTGGATTACAAAGGCAAACGAATGATGGATCGTAT
>CADBGN010000183.1 GCA_902794155.1 uncultured Bacteroidia bacterium | reverse complement strand
GTACTGATTCATAACTGTTTGATTGTTAAATGATTAAATTGATATTAGTGTTTGCTTGTTTAGCGGGTGCAAAAGTACGACTTTTTTCTTAATCTACAATACTTTACATGAAAAATATTTTGCCTACATCTTCAACATTTGATCAAGCATAAACTCCGCTGCATGGCCATCGCCGAAAATCTCGGGGAACATGGTGGGCGGGTTGTCCTTGAAATATGCCCAAGCCAACATGATGCGACCTTCGTCGGCATCGGCGAGGATGGCGTTACCGGTCTGCACGATCTCTACCCATTCTGTTTCGGGACGCAAGATGATGCAAGGCTTCTTGAAGAAGTAGGCCTCTTTTTGTACGCCGCCAGAGTCGGTCATGACGAGTTGGGCATGACGCTCTAAGGCAATCATCTCAAGGAAGGAGACGGGTGGGATGAGCTTGATGTTATTGCTGCTGAAGATCAAAGTCTGTTTTTCGTTGCTCAAATTGGTTTTCAGTAATTTGGCAGTTCTAGGATGCAACGGCAATACGATTGGGCTCTCTTTAGAGAGCTCAATTAAAGAGTCAAAGATGGCACTTAGCCGCTCGGGATAGTCGGTGTTGCTATCGCGGTGGATAGTGGCCAAAATGAAAGGCTTGCCTTTAAGCTCCAAATGCTGTATGATGTCGGTCTTTTCTTCGGCAATGTTGGCAAAATGTAGGCTGTTGTCGTACATGATGTCGCCACAATGGTAGACTTTTGGATTGTCAATGGTGAAAGGTCCATTGTTATCCATAGGGAATCCTTCGCGCTTCAGGTTATCCAATCCAGCCTTGGTGGGCGTGAAGAGCAGGGTAGAGCAGTGGTCACACACGATGCGGTTGATTTCCTCGGGCATACTTTTGTTGAACGAGCGTAGGCCTGCCTCGATGTGGACGATGGGCACATGGATCTTGGCGGCGGCCACGGCACCAGCGAGGGTAGAGTTGGTGTCACCATAGAGCACGATGAAGTCGGGCTGTTCCTTTATTAATAATTCCTCGATACCCTCGGTCATGCGGGCAGTCTGAACGCCGTGCGATGCCGAGCCAACATGAAGATTGTAGTCGGGACGCGGGATTTGCAGCTCTTCGAAAAAGACTTGCGACATGTTATCGTCGTAATGTTGCCCTGTGTGGACGATGACTTCTTGTATGCGGTCGGAATAATGGTTACGAATGGCGCGGCTCAACGCAGCTGCTTTGATGATTTGGGGACGCGCCCCGATGATGGTGACGAGTTTCATGGTAGATGGGTGTTTCAGAAGGTCATTTCTCCGTGGTCACGGAAGCTGTAGTAGCGTTCGTTGCCGATGATGATATGGTCGATGACAGCGATGTCCAAGAGTTGGCCGGCCGATACGATTTTTTGGGTCAATTGGCGGTCGTCCTTACTGGGACGCGGGTTGCCCGAAGGGTGGTTATGACCCAAAATGATGCAGGTGGCGCTGAGGTTTAAGGCGTTTTTGAAGATGATTCTAGGATCAGCGATGACGTTGGTCGTTCCCCCATTGCTGATGCATTCCACTTTCAGTTCGTGGAAGCTTTGGTCAAGGTACATGACGAGGAAATGCTCCTGTTTCATGTCTTCGATATGGGAAAGAAAACGTTCGAAGGAGGTCTTGGAGTCCTTGACCTCGTCTGGCAGGTGTGCTTCGGCCCCTCGGCGGCGCTTGCCGAGCTCGAGGGCGGCCATGATGGTAATCGCCTTAGCTTTGCCGACGCCTTTGAAGGCTTCCAGTTCCTTTAGGGTGAAATTGGAAAGGTTGATGAGGTTGTTGTTGGCTTTGCCCAAGATTTCGCGTGCTAGGTCCACGGCCGACTGCCCCTCTTTGCCAGTGCGCAAAAGGATAGCCAAAAGCTCCGAGTCGCTCATGGCAGCCTTGCCCTTCTCGGCCATCTTCTCACGAGGCCTGTCGTCCTTGGCCCATTCCTTGATGGATTTCTTTTTGCTCATGGTGGGTGGTGCGTTTGGAGCGGTAAAGATAGTGCTTTTTTAGCTTATCTCAAGCAAAAAAGCCTCTTCCACAATGTAGAAGAGGCACCAACATGTATGAATAAAACTTCCAATTATGCCAATTTGTTCGTGAACTTCGTCAGCTTCGACTTCAGGTTGGCGGCCTTGTTCTTG
>CADBGN010000182.1 GCA_902794155.1 uncultured Bacteroidia bacterium | reverse complement strand
GTTTTGATTTGTTGATAGATACCTTTTGCGAGCCGTTTCAAGGCCCTTGTGTTGGTAGTGCCAGTGCGCCCAGACACCACACGCTCGACGTAGGTGGTGAATGTCTCATCTATCACCTCGTTTCGCATGGTCTCGCTTCTGACAAGAAGTTGGTGGCGCACATAGCCGTCAATCTCTGGCCGCACACTTTTGAGTACTGACCACAACGGGTTTGTGTCTCCTGCTATGGCCATCAGGCAGGCTTGGTTCCATTGAATGCCAAGTTCAAAATACCAAACCCAATGTCTCTTGTCATTGCTCAGCCTACGTTTGGCGTCGGCTTGCTTGGTCGTCAAAACCCTCCTTTCTCGATAGGACATGACTTTCAGCGAGCCTTCAATCTCGATGACCTCAATGTCAGAGTGCTTTGCCAAATACGGGTCGATGCCTTGGGTTGTCAAGTAGTACAGCCTTCGCTTCCTCGCGGTGCATGGTGGACGGCCTTTCTTACGCAACACGACATGCGGTATGTTTGCCGTGTAGGTTGTCACACTGCCGTCATCAAACACACGCTTAACCTCGAAAAGCTCATTGACGTAGTATTGCGGGTAGCCGGTGACTTGTAGCCATTTCATTTGAACAGTTTACCGAATACCGCATTTACCTGCTTCTTCTTTTCGTCCTCGTTGGTGTGGGAGTAGATCTCCAACGTGATAGCCGGGGACGAATGTCCGAGGATGGCTGCAATCGTGGCCACATCGACTTTGCTGTGCAGCATCTGCGTCGCGAAGGTGTGGCGCATGCAGTGGGGATTGAGGTACTGAATACCAAGCCTTGTTAGGTATCGTTTGTAAGTCTCTCTAAAAGCTCTCGGCTCAAGTATCTTTTTGGTCAACGTCAGCACATAAGCATCAGCATCGCCAATAACAGCTGAATACTTTTTCAGCCACTTGTAGGGGAGTTTTGCAATAGGAACTATGCGGTTACTATCAACCGTTTTCGGTGGATTGATGACGATCCTGGACTTATTGCTGTTTCTGTCAAAGCTCGCCTTTGCTGTTTCTTGTCCGTCGAAAGTGACTGTGTTGTGCGTGACGGACACACGCTCGACAGTCCTTTGGACATGCAGGGTGTGCTCGGTAAAGTCTATATCGCTGAAGCGCAGACCGCAAATCTCACCGATGCGCATGCCAGTTGTCAGTCCAATCACGATGCCAAGCAGTTTCGGACTTGGGTCTTCTTCCATGAGGTCGAAAACTTTCTTGCATTCTTCCTTGCTGAAATACTTGATTTGTTCATGCTTGTTCAAGTTCCTCGACGGCCACGCAATCCTCCATGGCCGATAAGGGATGTCGTGCATTAGGTTGCCATAATTCATTATCGACCCGAGGGTGGTATTGATGTCCTGGGCATACCTCACACTGGTTCCAGCGGCAAGAATGTCCTCAATGAATTTGTTGGCCCGCTTGCTGTCAATTCCAGCCGAAATGTCTTCATCGCCAAAGTATGGCTCTATGTGGATTTTGATGGTTTGGGCATAGGCAGCAAGGGAAGATAGTTTTACCCTCGTTTTTTTATGCTTCAAAAACTCGTCAGCTAATTCTCGTATAGTCATAGCTCGTTTAAATTAAATAGTGAAAGTTGTATCGGCTGCCCCGCCTGCGCTTGTGGCTGGCTTGTGGGCTCGGTGGGAGCCTCGGCGGGCTCGGCCACTGGAGGTTCGGCAACATTCTCGGCCACCTTGTGCTCAATCTTCACGCCTTCCTGAACATCCTCGCGATGTGGAGCAATCTGCCTCGCAAAGGCAAGGTTCATGCGGCACTCCTGCTCATCAGCCACACGGATGGATGGCATGGCGCACGGGAACGGGTAGCACATCTCGTTGATGACGTAACCGCCAAAGAAGTCCATCCTCAGCGCATCACGCCTCTCGACGATGCCGAACATGCCGTGAAGCATCATGTTCAGTGCACTCATCTTGCAGCTCAGCGGGTCGATGTCACCCAGCACGAAGTAGTGGAACTTGTCTTTGTCGATGTTCCCCCACATGGCAAGAGGCAGTCGCCCGCTGCCGCATGCGGGATCGTAGATGAATGTCCGCTCTTTAGTGTAGAGCATTTTGGCAAGACCGTCACACAAGCCCTCTGGGGTAAAGAACTGGCCCATGCTGGATGCCTTGTAGCCGCTCTTGACTT
>CADBGN010000181.1 GCA_902794155.1 uncultured Bacteroidia bacterium | reverse complement strand
TCATGGAGCGCCCGATGGTGATCAACGCCTTCGCTCCTAGCCGTCACCTCGGTGTCTTCGCCAAATACACCAACAAGTATTTCTTCGGTAGCGCCAGCGTGCTCTTCCAAGAAATTGAAGGCCAAGAGACCCGCGACTTTGTTGAAGCTAACAACAAGGACTATGGCATGGACGAGGGCCTTTCCTATGTCGGTAAGGTCGTGGTGCGTCCCATCAACGAACCTGATCTCGGCATCCATGTCGGTGGCGCAGTCATGTACGACGCTCCCAAGACTTCCGATGAGATGGGCGTGTATAGTGGTACCCGTTTCAGCACCCGCAACACCACCAACATCAGCCGTAAGAAATACATCGACACCGATGATATCAAGAACACCGACCACAACCTCATCGCCACTGCCGAACTCGCCGGTCACTACAATGGCCTGCGTCTCGAAGGTGCATGGGTGTCGGATTGGACCTACATGAAGCCTGAAGTCGGCATCGACAAGCCTTATCACTTCCAAGGCTGGTATGTCGAAGGTGCCTGCCTCCTCCTCGGTGGCAAGCAGAGCTACGACTCCGATGGTGCCAAGTTCAACCGCGTCCGCACTGGTCGCAGCTGGGGTGACATCGAACTCGTTGGCAAATATGAGTTCCTTGACATGAACGACTACGATGGCCGCGGCGAGCAAGCCATCTACGGTGGCTCTGCCGAACTCTACGGTGCTGGTCTCAACTTCTACTTCTCCAAGAACGTGAAGATTGGTCTCAACTACCAATATGTCAACAACGACCGCTATGCCAACGGCAAGGGCAAACTCTTTGTCGGTCTCGATGCCGATGGCAACCCGACCAAGGACTTCACTAAGGTCACTGCCGCCGATGGCCAAGCTGGTGTGAACTACCACATGCTGTTGGCCCGTTTCCAGGTCGCTTTCTAAAGATATGAGCACATTTAATTTACATATTGGATGCAAGACTTTGTTGTATGGCTTTCAGCAATCAGCTTTCAGCTCAGAAGCAAACGAGCTTATAGCTGACGGCTGATAGCTTATAGCTTATAGCCATCATCATCAAAAAGTCTAGTGTCTTCTGTTAAGTTAAAGAGATGTAATTAAACCTTTATTTAAACTATATAACCCTTTAAAATTAAGAATAATATGAAAAAGATAATGTTTGTGGCTTTAGCCCTCTTGATGGGTCTTGCCTCTTGCGTCAAGGATAAGCAATATCCGGGCATCAATATCTCCAATGTTTCTTACGCTCCCACGGCTGTCCAAGCTGACGACGACGTCACGGTGACGGCAACCATCACCAGCTTTAAGGACTTCACAGCCAAGTTGGTGTATGTCATCAATGAAGAAAGCAAGGAACTGGCCATGACGGCAGCAGAAGATGTCTACACCGCTGTCATTCCCGCCCAGCCGAATGGAACCAAAGTGAGCTTCTACGTGCAAGCCATGAATGGTGAGGTTACGGCCGTTTCATCCGCAATGGAATATGAAGTAGGTGCTGTCGCCATCGACTACAGCGTACTTCGCCTCAACGAACTTAATGGCAATGACAAATTCATCGAGATTTACAATGCCGGCGCCGATGCCATTGGTCTGAATGGCGTGTACATCGAGAAGGACGGTGCCCAAAACTGGATTGGCGACAACACGGTGAAGATTGAAGCCGGTGCTTATCTCGTGCTCTATAGTGAAGATGTCGTCGCCGACCATCCCGAAGTTCCTGAAGCCCTGATCTTCCACAGCGGTCTCTCCGCCAAGAAGAACGTCCGTATCCAGCTCTTCACGCCTGCTGGTGCCTCTATCGATGACTTCAACCTGACCGCCATTGAGCTGAACGGTGAAGCCTACGGCTATGCCGGCAACCAAGCTCCCGCTTCCTACAGCCGCAATGCCGATGGCGACTGGTACTATGCCGATGCCACTCCTGGTGCAGCCAACACCGATGGCCAGAACATCGTCCTCGGCCTCGAAGGTGGTGTGACGCCTGAGCCTCCGACCCCGGATGAGCCCGACTACACCAACCTCGTCCTCAACGAGCTGAATGGCGACACCAAGTTCATCGAAATCTACAACAAAGGTAATGTTGACCTGTCATTGGAAGGCATGTACATCATGAAGGATGACTATGTCGCCGGTGCCACCTGGACTGCCGACGCCTCTGTTGTCGCTCCCGCTGGCGGCTATGTGCTGCTT
>CADBGN010000180.1 GCA_902794155.1 uncultured Bacteroidia bacterium | reverse complement strand
AATCGAAAATCTCAAGGCCTTCAGCCACCACTGTACGATATACTGCACTCTCAACAGGTTGACTAGCTCCCATTGAAGCGCATTAACTGAATATCCCTAATTTATGGATAAAATGTAAAATGATTTGGGTGTCTCATTGCGGAAAACAGGCGAGACCCAAAATCTCGCGCCGCTCCTCGTTTCTATGGTCACAGGAACTCAGTCTTCGAGCCTGTACTCCAACTCGTGCAAATCATCGCTGAAAGCCGAGTCGATGCCGCCGGCCACAAACCCAAACACAAGCATCAAGCCCAAGCACAGCAGAATAGCCGTCAACTCCCCAACATCCATCACGTTGCCCAAAACTGGCATAAACGGAATAATCAACCAAAGGGAATTTCTTATCTTGACACTCCTCTTCAACCATTTGGCTTTACGGAGATGCTCCCTGGGCGTTGCCGCGCGCCTCATGCCGTTAATCAATTGTCGAATGATTACGTAGAAAACTAAGAACCACAGCACGACAATGCCAAGCCACGCCCACCACCATTTATCCATAACAAACCACTTATAGTGGCTGTTCAAGGCACCAAGCGCAAACAAAGCGAGAACGACGGCCAGCATGACATATTTCACCTTGGGTTTCAATACATGCAACTTCTCAGCCCTGGCGGTAATGTCGTGGCACAACTCCTCTTCAGTCCGTTTCTTGTTATTCTCTTGTTTCATAATGCAATCATCTCCATTAAAGCCATCCACCAGCAAAGATATTTTTTTGCAAAGGTATGATTTTTCTCCAAAAACCACAATTATCCACCCCACAATTCACCACCCCGAAACACCGAGTTGTTGTTGTCCCCCTCAACTGATTGTCTTGTAGTAACCTACAGGCAAATGTCAAATTATCTGCCCCGGTGTCAGGTAGCCGGTGCGGTCGAGGTTGCGGTAGTTGATGGCCTCCATGATGTGGTGGTTATTGCTTATCGGTTTTGTTTTGGTCGATGATTCGGCGTTCGATATCTTCGAGGAGTTTTAGGTCGTCGGCATCGGCTTGCTGGGCTTCTATTTGCTTTCTTTTTGCATCAAAACTGGCATAGATGCTTTTTGCATATCTCTCCATTTCGTCATTTGAGACAGAGCCTCTGCCCTGCAGCACGCTCATTCCTTGGAACTGTATAAGGTTATCAACATTCTGCCTCCAGTAATCCAGCGTTAGATCTCTGCGGCCTTCAACACGCATCTCGGCTGAGGTTAGGAAGATGTCAACCAACCTGTTGAGTTTGTCAATCTCGTTACTTTGAAGATAATTTTTGGCTACGGTTATGTCGCCTTTTCTCACTATTGAGCCTTTCCAAGTGGTGAGTCCCATGTTTGGCTTCTCTGCATCGGCCCGGTCGCAAATTAGTTCGGCGGCGGTTTGGTTGGTCACGGCATAGAGGAGTTTGTTCTGCGTCTCAGCAAAAAACATCTGAGTAGCCTTGTCGGTCTTATCATAATCGCTGCTCAACGAGAACAAATCACGGATTTTTTGATAGAATCGCTTCTCCGAGGCGCGAATGTCACGAATCCGTGCTAACAATTCATCAAAATAGTCTGGTCTACCATCTGGATTCTTCAATCTTTCGTCATCCATCACAAAGCCTTTGACAAGGTATTCCGACAGGTGTTTCGTTGCCCATTGGCGGAATTGCGTTCCTCGCATACCTCGGACACGATATCCAACCGCAATTATCATCTCAAGTGAGTAGAAAACGATATTGTAACTTTTTCCGTCAGCGGCAGTTGTCAAATATTCTTTGACAACTGAGTCTTTGGTTAATTCATTTTCTTTCAATATGTTGACTATGTGATAACTGATGGTTTGCTTCGAGGTGGCAAAAAGTTCTGCCATCTGTTGCTGATTAAGCCAAATTTTGCCGTCTTTTGCCAGTAATGCAACTGAAGCGTTACCATCGGGAGTGCGGTAGATTATGATATTTCTTTCTTGGTCGTCCATATAGTGTAATTCTTACATATTAAAGTAGTTACTCCTATCCAAGTTGCGGTAGTTGATGGCCTCCATGATGTGGTGGTGGCGGACGGTGGGGGAGGCTTCGAGGTCGGCGATGGTGCGTGCGACCTTGAGGATGCGGTCGTAGGCGCGGGCGCTCATGTTCATGCGGTCCATGGCGTCGCGCAGTTGCTCGAGTCCGGCGGCGTCGGGCTCGGCGTAT
>CADBGN010000179.1 GCA_902794155.1 uncultured Bacteroidia bacterium | reverse complement strand
TCTGGTGGCCTTGCGTTTCTCCTCAAAGGCAGCCTCATCTTGCCTAAAGGTATGGTCAATACCGTTCTTAGTCACCACATCAGGCTTACGATAGAGGAACTGTTCGCATTCCTGAGCCGTGATGTCGCTCACCGTTGTGAAAGAATCTGCATTCTTGGCCGCCTTCTGCTCCATCGACTGCTGTGAGACCACATTGAACTGCATGGCCATCACCGAAGGCAGATAGGTCTTCAGGTTGTCGTACAGCGGCAAGCCGTTGCCTGAGATGGCACGGCCAAGGTAGGTGGCGTGCGTTGTGAACACCGTGGCAATCTGCGGGCAATGCTCCTTCAAATAAAGCACACCCGAACCCGTCATCCACTCGTGGAATTGTGCCACGATGTAGCTGGTCTGCTGCAGATAAAAGTTGCAGAAACTCTCGATTACCTGACCGGCGGCATAGCCGAACAACACAGGCTCGATATAATCCCACTGGCCGCGGATGCTGTCCAGTTCATACTGTTCCCAAAGGTGCCCAAGGATTTCGTTCTTGGACTGGTAAAGTGGCGTATAGTCCACAAGAATGGCGATGGGGCTGCTTTCGATCTTCCATCGGCCGATACGGCATTTCAAGCCTTGAACTAATGCCCTTTCGCGCCACTCGGGAAAGAGGTCGTTGTCTTCGACAAAATACAGCGTCTCGTGTGCTTCTTTAACCACATCGGGTCCTACCGTGATATAGTGGTCGTCCAGCAGTTGACGCATCACATTCGACTTGGTGGAGAGCACCGTGTAGATGCCACCTACCATATTACACACTTCCCAAGAGGTTTCAAAAAGGTATTCGGGGTTTTTCATTTATTTAAGATTCAAAAGATTTAAAATTTAAAATTCAAAATTGAGATTCCCTTCGGGAATGGAAATTTGTTCGTGTCGTTATTTGCGGCGGCTTCAAGCGGCATTAAATTCGTGAAATCCCAAAGCCGCCGCAAAATAAACAGAGTAAAACACTCCATTCCCCACAGGGGAATCTTTCACTCTACTTTTGCCACTTTTTTCGTCTTCGACAACTTCGTCACCCTATCGGTAAAGTCGGTCAGCACATTCATGTAGTTGACATAGGCGTCATACGGCGAGGCATAGTGGTTGAAGTACTTATGCACCACACCGTCGGAGAGCCACTTCGTGCACATATAGTAGAAATGGTCAGAGGTCTGGAGCATGGTCCAGTCCTGCTGCAGCTCCTCGTCCTTGATGCGATGCACCTTGGCGTTGAGTTCATACAGTGTACGGAAGGCGTCATCCTGCAAGGGGTTGCCGAGCCAGGCCGTGAGGTCGCGCTCCTCGTCGCTCCACGACAGCACATTGGGCACATTGACGGCGCTCACCGGTTGCAGCTTCTTGGCCAGTTCCTGAGGCGTGGCAAACTTGAACTTGCTACCCTTCAGAATGGCTCCAGGCAAAGCCTCCATGAAGTTGAAGATGCCCGTTTCGGCGCTCTGGTGCTCGCCAAAGGTCTCGTAATCCATGAAGATGTTGACCACTTCCTCCTCCTCTGGCAAGGCATTCAGCCAGTTGACGAAGTCCTCAGCGCGAAATCCGTCCTGCACGAAGCGGAAGGCGATCTCATCGCTGAACTTGAAGTTGCGCAGCAGCACCTTCAGCTTCGGGTTGATGGCGTTGGCGTACATGTAGTTGGGGCTCTTCCAACCCAAGATGTGCTTGGCACCCTCGGTAAGCATGAGGTTGTAGCCCATGTCGGCCACCGCTGCACCGATTTCATCGCTATAGATCAACTCGGTGTTGCGGAAAGTCTTGGGCGTGACGCCAAACACCTCTTTCATCTTGTGCTTGTGGGCCGTCACCTGACGCTTGAACTCATCGGGATTCGACAGCGAGGCCAAGGAATGGGCATAGGTCTCGGAGAGCACCTCTACCCTACCCGTGGCAACCAGTTTCTGGAAGCTCTCCAACACCTCAGGTGCGAATTGCTCCATCTGCTCGATGACCACACCCGAAAACGAGAACGCAAATTTGACCTTGTCGCCAAACATGTCAATTTGACGCATCAGCAGTTCGTTCATGGGCAGATAGCATTTCTCGGCCACACGCCGCATGATCATGCGGTTACTGTAGTCGTCATAGTAATAGTGTTTCTTACCGATTTCGAAGAAACGATACGTGCGAAGCCTGTAAGGCTGATGCACTTGGAAATAGAAACAGATTGAT
>CADBGN010000178.1 GCA_902794155.1 uncultured Bacteroidia bacterium | reverse complement strand
CTATCACGTTGGCTATCAGTATCATGATGACATACTCATTCAGATTGCGGCGGGTTTCGCTCTCCAAGGTGCCGCCAAACACCTTGCGGATGGCGATGCTCTTTTCGCGTTCGGAGGCGAAATGGGTGCTCATGGCCACCAGACCCAGCAACGACAACAGCACCGAAATGCCCATAATCAGCTCGATGAGGCGCATCTGCCGCCTATGCTTGTCATATTGCTTGGCAACCACATTGTCAACAAAATCATCGAAATCGGGTTCCATGTAGATGCCAAATACCTTTTCGCAGTGTTTCTTATATACAGCATCTATGGCGCGTTTGGCTTCACGATGGTCGCCGGCAACCTCAATCAGCAGATGAGATCGGGGTTGCCAACCGCCATTGCCATATACAACTACATAGTCTTCATCGGTCACATGCAAGGCATCCTGCATCTTGAAGTCAGCAATCACTCCACATACCGTATTTCTTATGGTGTGTTCTTGCCACATTGTGATAGTGTCCATATTGTAGTTGCCGTATGGCAAGCCCGTCATGTCCGCAGCGGTGGTTTCGGTAATCCAGAAACCATGGGCATCGTTGTTCCCAAAACGCTCCTTCACCTCAAAACCAAGCATACGGAATGCCACCGTATCGCAAGTAAGGACTGACACGAGGGTCTTCGGCTCGGTTTCGTGGAGCTTTTTCAAATAGAACCGCATACTGATCACGCCAGGCACAGTGCTGGCCGACGCCAATTCCTTCACGCAAGGCAAGGCCCTCAACTCCTCCACATAGGCTTCCTTTTCAGTTGTGTAATCAAGGTCGGAACCAAAAAAATAGAGGTTCTTCAGGTTCAATCCTGTTGAACGGTCCTCCATGTGGTGCATTTGAAGCTCCATTGTCAGCACCAAAGCGATGAGTACTATGGCGATGACGTTCTGCACCACAATGAATACCTTCGAGAGCGCGGTGCGGTTTCGGAAACGGAAGGTGCCACGCACCACATCAATGGGTTGGGCTTTGGCGATGATGGCCGCTGGTAAGAAGCCGGCAAGTATCGACACTACTATCACAATCAGAAAATAGGCGATAAGATAAGGTAAACTGAAAGGTATGGAAATCGCCACATCAGACTGCAACAACTGGTTGACGGTCGGAGTGAGGGTGTAGGCTATTGCCAACCCGACAACGAAACTGAATAAAGTAAAGGCAAACGCCTCGCCAAGAAATTTCAAGATGATGTCAGACTTTTGCGCCCCAACCAGTCGCCTCGAAGCCATTTCCTTGGCACGTTTTCCGACCAAGGCGACATTCAAGTTGATGTAGTTTAACAAGGCCGAAATGAGCAACAACAACCCAATGACAATCATCGTGCGAAGTATCAAACGGTCACCTTTCTGCAAACCCGTATAAACAGGAGCGAAAAACAGTTCATCAAAGCGGAATATTGAAAGCTTTTCCATCGTTGGGCTATTGGCAAACTGCACATCACACAGTGCCTGTAATTTCTTGGCTAAAACTTCTCGGTTCACACCAGGCTGCACCTTGACGAAAGTGCCAATATTGGTCCAGTTGTTGAAAGGATTGTCGCGATAATCTCGGATAGCATACGATTGTCCATGCTCGAAGCTAAACATCACATCAAAATCGGGAAGCAACGAGCTGCCTTTGTCGGCAATGACACCTACAATGTGCAACGTATCATCTTGAAAAATCACCGGCTGTTCAGCAGAGGCTTCATTTAGTTTTTTTGCCAACTTTTCGGAGATGAACGCTGCATTGCGTTCCGAAAGCATCCTAGGACTGCCTTCTTTGAGCGTCACGGGGAAGATATCGAAGAATTCCACATCGCAGACAAGCACCGTGCCTACAAAGTTCTGTTCACCAACGCGAAATTGATCTTGCAGGAACTGGAAGTGCGAAACCGCTTCCAACTCGGGCAACTTTCCATCAAAGACCTCTTTCATGCCATAGCAGTTAATCATATCATCGCTGCCCACGGCATGGATCCGTTCGCGGTCGGGGTTCTCGCGCGGCACGGCGTATTGCTGCATCACATAGCAGAAGCTGATGATGACGAAGGCGAGCGACACGCTCAGCCCCACCGCCTCGATGGCGGTGTAGAGTTTGTTTCTGCTTAGGAATTTGAGGTAACTCTTCATATATCTTTCGGTTATAATTACTCTTTCTTCAGGGCCTCTGCGGGGTTCGTCCTCGCGCAGATAGCAATTGGAACTCCGATGCTGGCGGCGATTCCGACGAGAATCATGTAGCCCTTCACCGTGCGCCGCAACTCGCGGTTCACGTCGCTGCCGAAGACCTTGCGGACGGCGATGCTGTGGCTTCCTTCATCGCAATAGTAGGTGCTCATGGCGACGAGACCGAGCAGGGACAGCAGCACCGATAATCCCATGAAAATCTCCAACAGTCGAACTGTGCGCTTGGCAGGTTCCAATTGTTCCAGCATCAGATCATCCACATACCCGCACTTGATGTCCTTGCCAACGCCCTCCTTTTTCTCCACCCACTGGTTGTAGTGGTTCATAATCTGCCTCTCAGCTTCCGCATGGTCGCCCGTGATCTTGACGAGCAAGCCGACCCCATAGCCAAACTTCTCTGTATCAAATACATAAACCCCACCATTTAAATTATAGTCGCCGTCGGCACAAGTAGCCGTTTTGACTGGGAAATCATGCACAACACCGCCAATATAATCCACGTTCATGAAATAATAGTTGCTGAAATATGCGGCTATATTGTTCAAAAACGAAGTGGAAGTGTCGGAAATACCGCTTTCAATCAAAACATGCTCTCCCAACCATAACGAGTTGGCTTTGGGATGGCCGAAATCTTCAACCACCTCAAACCCCAACAACTGGAAATAGGTTGAGTCGCACAGAACCGTCACCATTTTTATCTCGCTTTTTGAATCGTCTTCCATAGCTGGAATGCCAAAGCTATAGTTGATTTTCCCTGGATAACCTTGCCCGATACCGGCTTCCTCAACACATGGCAACGACCTAAGCTCTTCCACAATGGGCAAATACGCTCTTGGCGGATAAAGTTCATCAATCACAAAAAGGTCTTTTGTCTGAAGATGGGTGGGGCGGTTAACCATGTGCCGCATCTGCACCTCCATCACGATAGCCAAGGCAATCAGCACAAACGAAAGTACGCTCTGAAAAACGATGAATATCTTGTTGAACCACATTTTGTTGTATTGGCGGAATGCGCCGCGAACCACCTCAATTGGGGCATAACGGGAGGCGAACAACGCAGGCAACCAGCCTGAAAGCACTCCCAGTAGCAGGACACCACCCACATACGCCATTATGTATGCAGGCGTCATCAACAGCCGTAGCTGGATGTCGGCATCAGGAGTATTGCTGACTAACAGCCGATTCATTGTGGGCACCAGAGCGTAAGCCAACAAAAAGGCAAAACCGAAACATACTGCCGTGAACAACACAGATTCGGCAATAAGTTTGCCCATGACGGACAGTTTCTGCGCCCCTAAAAGCCGACGGGTAGCCATCTCCTTGGCACGTTTTCCCACCAAAGCCATACTGAGGTTGATGTAGTTGATGACAGCCGACAGCAAAAGAAGGATGACAATGGCCGTAAGGATCCGGATGTTGGTGAGGTTCCCAGTGTGAATGCTTTTATTCGAATGGGGATAGGAATTGAAGAACATCTCCTTATAATTGTACACCACAAGCCCTTTTAACCACTCTTCACCCCAAGAACTATAATTTTGATTGCAGAGGTCAAGTACCTTGTTTTTGAAAGCCTCCTCATCCGTGTTCTCCATTCTCTGAAAGAGGGTGAGCACACCCTGGATTATCTTGAAAGGTTTTTGTCCCTCATAGCTTTTGTCATCAAAAGGAAGCAGCACGTCAAAATACTGAATCAAGGAATTTTGGACATCTTTCATGATGCCGCAAATGATGAATGGTTTTTCATCGATGATGATGGTTTTGCCCAACAAGTTCCCATTGTCCTCAAACTGTCTGGCCATAGTTTCACTGATAACGGCGTTGTTGGATTTGTCAAATCCGTCACTGCTTCCTTCCACAAACGTGTAATACGGAAAAAGATTGAAAAAGTCTTGGTCAACGAACTTGATGTTGGCAGGATAGGCCTTACTTTGGTAAACTAATTTTCCATCCTTCCCCGTGATTCTGCTGATCAACTCAATTTCAGGAATATTGGTTTCCAAAGACTCTTTATCCCAAACAGACAGTCCCAAGTGTAACGTGTTACCGAGGCTGTAAATGCGGTCATGGGCGGGATTCTCATTCACGACGGCCAGATGTTGGG
>CADBGN010000177.1 GCA_902794155.1 uncultured Bacteroidia bacterium | reverse complement strand
GCAGCCAGATTAAGGAGAAAAGGAGCCGTGTTGATAGAAGGCCCCAAATGGTGTGGAAAGACTACCACTGCCGAGCAACAAGCCGCAAGCATCTTGTATATGGCCGATCCTATGCGCAAGCAACAAAACCTTCAAGCTGCCAAAATCAATGTTGGACAACTCCTTTCGGGCGACACACCACGACTTATTGACGAATGGCAGATTGCGCCTTCGTTGTGGGATAGCGTAAGGTTTGAGGTGGATCACCGTAAAGGCTATGGGCATTTCATTCTTACAGGAAGCAGTGTGCCACCCAAAGCCGATGAGATATTTCATTCTGGCACTGGTCGTTTCGCCAAGCTGAAGATGCGTACGATGTCACTTTATGAATCTGGAGAATCAACGGGTACGGTCAGTTTAGCTAACTTGTTCGCTGCCGAAAAAAGACCCATTGAAGGCAATAGCCTTATAGACATCAACCGTTTGGCGCATCTGATTTGCCGTGGCGGATGGCCGGGCGCATTGGACATGGAAGAGAGCGATGCCCTTGCTCAGGCATACGACTATTATGATGTGGTTTGTGACAGCGACATTTCGCGTATTGACGACGTACAGCGCGACCCGCAAAGAGTCAAGTTGCTTATGCGTTCCTATGCCCGTCATCAAGGCACTATGGCCACCGTTGGCACCATACTTGCCGATTTGAAAGCCAATGAAGCCAGCAGCCTGTCTGACAATACGGTTTATGATTACATTAAAGCATTGAAGAAAATTTTTGTCATTGAGGATATGCCTGCTTGGAATCCCAACCTCAGGAGCAAGACGGCCATACGCACCAGCGACAACCACTATTTCATCGACCCCAGCATTGCCATCGCTGCGTTGGGAGCGAGTCCGAATGACCTGTTGAACGATTTGGAAACCATGGGGCTGATGTTTGAAACGCTTGCTGTGCGCGATCTCAGGGTGTATGCCGACACCTTGGATGGTCAGGTGTATCACTACCGCGACAAGAAAGGCTTGGAGTGTGATGCCGTCATACATTTAAGGAATGGCTCCTACGGGCTTGTTGAAATCAAGCTTGGAGGCGATGACTTGATTGATGCAGGAGCGAAATCGCTCACGGAGTTGGCTGCTGATATTGACACTACGCGCATGAAATCACCCGCGTTTATGATGGTGCTGACTGGAATAGGTGATTTTCCTTACCAAAGGGATGATGCCGTGTTTGTGGTGCCCATTGGGTGCTTGAAGGCATAATGGAATGTCTTTTGTCATTTTGCAACACCATTTTTTAATGAAATTGTTTGGTTAGTTGAAAAAAAGACTACCCGTTGGCGGAATTAGAAAAGAGGGAAAAGAGAGCGAAATAAATGGATAAAAAGTTGCACATATTATTGATTTTCAGTAATTTTGTGGTTGAAAACAAAAGTAAATCACAAGGAAATCACATGTACAACTTTTGCGCAAAATTCCGACAAATTCTTGACATCTGCAAGCGTCATTCAGAAAATCTGGTCAATTCTCTCGGCAATGTGCCACGGGTCGGTGTCGTCCCCCGCTTCTCGGACCTCGAGGTGATAGCCCTGGGCCTGACGGCCGAGGCGCTGGGGATCGACAGCGAGAACTATCTGTTCCACCGGCTGTCCCAATACGGGGACGAGATGCCCAACCTCATATCCAGGAGGCAGTACAACGACCGCCGCAAGCTGACGGCGGGACTGTGCGAGGAAATCCGCAAGAGGATTGCCGAGGAAATCGACGGCGGCGAGGACTGCTTCATCGTCGACTCGAAGCCCATCGAGGTGTGCAAGCCAGCCCGTTCCAAGCGATGCGCCATGGGCAGGGGCGACATCGACCGCGCACCGTCATACGGCTACTGCGCCTCGCAGAGGAAGTTCTACTACGGCTACAAGCTGCACGGGCTGACAGGAACGAGCGGCGTGTTCCACTCCTACGACATCACGGCGGCCAGCGTTCATGACATCAACTACCTGAACGACATCAAACTGGAGTACCACGACTGCGGCATCATAGGCGACAAGGGATACCTCAGCGCAGAGGTGCAACTCGACCTGTTTGAGACGGCCAACATCCGCCTCGAGACCCCTTCGCGCTCCAACCAGAAGAACGCCAAGCCTTTCCCAACCACATTCCGAAAGGTGCGCAAACGCATCGAGACCAACTTCTCCCAGCTTTGCGACCAGTTCCTCTTCGTCCGCACGCCAAGAACGTGGACGGGCTGTTCGCCAGAATCATCGGTAAAATCAGCGCGTTTACCGTGTTACAATACATCAACAAAACAAACAACAAACCTATTGGCCAAATTAAATATGCGCTACTTTAATTCCGCCAACGAGTTTTATTACTTTTTTATAATATTTGATGGGCTGTTTTGGATTATTCCTAATTCTCCACCAAACCTTAACGAACCCCTCTTTGTACCTCTTATTTGAAAAGAGTTCCATTTCGTGTGCCCATGATTTATTCCATAAATGAATCGCATACGTTGGCACATCAGGCTTGACAAATCCACCATACGGAGGATTAAACAAATCTTCAACATTAAAATTGTCCCTATAATGAACTGGATAAAAATACGAAGAACAAAAAACGGTCAACCCATTAGTCAACGTTTGAGTGACATCGGTCTGCTCAAATCCATATCGTTTTAGAATTGGTGTAATTATTGCATTTATAGTAATTCTGTGTTTGGCATCAAACACAGAATTGTCATAGTATTCTAAACACAACTTACAAAACTCATCTCCTGGAGGCATTGCGATAATTCCAAAACTTGCATAATACTTATCTTCTCTTCCAATAAACTTTTGCTCATTCAAAAAGACATCTAATGAATGTATCAACAACATATCTGTATCCAAATAAATCCCGCCCCGTTTATACAGAGCATACAAACGAACATAATCCGCCACGAAAGCGTATTGATGCATTTTATACGCATCTCGAATCCAAGGAATATCCATTGGCGAATTATCCTCGTCCCAACGACAAATTTCCCAATCTGGACAAAACTTCCGCCACGAAGCCATACATTTCTCAATCTCTTTAGAGAACTTGCCCCTTCCAAACCAGCAATAATGTATAATCTTTGGTATCATACGAAGACCTTTATTGATTGTATTTGCAAAAATAGATTATTCTCAAAGATGGTGGCCTTTTTCTTTGGGCTATACTTGAACTCGAAAGCGGAAAGGATGCCATTGCTATCCTCCACGCAGTCAATCTCTTTCTGTTCATAGGTGCGTCAAAATCACGCCAAAAACGGATAAAGAAAAACCCTAACTGACTGATTATCAATTAGGGATTTCTTCTAAACAGTACTCCCGCAGGGGGTCGAACCCTGGACACCCTGATTAAGAGTCAGGTGCTCTACCAACTGAGCTACGGAAGCATCGTTTTGCGGCTGCAAAGGTACAACCTTTTTTCGTTCCCGCAATAGTTTTTCTCCGATTTTTTTCTTCTACTTTACAATAAATTGAAAATCAATCTATTGAAAAATCAGTCAGCGAACCACTGCTTGAACTCGCTCACGCGGGCCTTGCTGATGATAATCTTGTCGGGCACTTCCACATTGAGGTTCAAGGCGAGCTTGTTGCCAAACCATATCGACACATCCTTGATGGCGCCGCGCGACACGATGTATTGACGGTTGGCACGGAAAAACGCCGAGGCCTCAAGCTGTTCTAACAATTCATCTAAAGTTTGGTTGGTATAGTAGGTCTTGCGGTCAAAGGAAACGATTTTCACCATCTTGTCGTCGATGCAGACGTAGGCAATGTCTTTGGCGGCCAACGGAACCAATTTGTCGCGCTCCGGCAAGAGGAAATAGTTTTTCCACTTCGGCTTCAGGTCTTCAATCATCGTGGCGAGAGCCTTGTAGTCGCCATCGGCACCACCCGTGAGCGTGTTGAACTTGTTCATCGCGCGTTCAAGGTCTTTCTTGTTGATGGGTTTCAGCAAGTAGTCGATGCTGTTCACTTCAAAGGCTTTGAGGGCATACTCGTCGTAGGCCGTGGTAAAGATGACGGGGCAAGTGATGTTCACCTTATCGAAAATGGCAAACGAAGAGCCATCAGCCAGATGGATGTCCATAAAGACCAGGTCGGGCATGGGATTGGACTTGAACCAATCCTTGGCTTCAGCGATGGTTTGCAGCACACCGACGACTTCGGTTTCGGGGCTGACTTTGCCTATCAGCTTGCTGAGCGCCTGTGAGGCCATCATTTCGTCTTCAATAATTAATGCTTTCATATTTAGTCAATTTTCAATCATTTACAAGGGGCAAAATTACGATAAAATTATTACCGTCGTCAAAAATCTGCACTTTTTTGTCCCATTGCAGCCTATATCGTTCCGTCAAATTGGCCAAGCCGATGCCTGTGCCTTCCTCCTCCGAAATTTTGGGTTGCTTTTTGTTCTTGATTATCAGGTGGTTGTCATCATCAGTGGAAAGATAAATCGTCAATGGTTGTTTGGCGGAAATCACGTTGTGCTTGATGGCGTTTTCAATCAATCCTTGAACGGCCAAAGGCAGAACCAAGTGATTATCATACCTTTCGTGGTCGATGTGATGGTCGAAAACCAAGTTGTCGCCATAACGCATCTTCAGCATTCGGCAATAGTCGGCTGCGCATTTCAACTCCTCGACAAGTGTGACAACTTCCCGCTTCTGCAAAGTGTAGCGCATCACGGTGGAAAGCTGTTGCACATACTCCTCAGCACTATCAGAGTCGACGGTGATGAGCGATTGGAGCGTGTTCATCGAATTGAACAGGAAATGCGGGTCGAGTTCTTGGCCACCCAAACCATTGGAAAACAATGCATAACGTACTCATTATTATTCCAACGAATATCGAGCCAAAAACAATTGCGAGAAATTCGCCACGTTTTTTCTTAAACATCAAGCTCATGATCTTCCTATCGTACAGCAATACGATGAAAACCATGATGAAAGTGAGAGGGATATTCACCAATACTTTGTACAACCATCTTTTTGGAGGTTCGGAAGGCCCGGGACGATGGTACCGTGGTTCAGGAGTTGGACAGGGTTGCGTTTCCGTAAGCTGTAGCGTATCAGCGTCCAGAGCATCGACATTCCGGTTATCCCAACTTTCCACCTCAATTGGGTTGTCAAACATAGGTCTGCTGAAATAATGCATCAAAACGAACAACACATAATAGGCCAAGGTGACAGCCAACGAGAGCAGCACTATCCGTTTCAACGAAAGGTAATTGTCAACTTTGTTCATTTTTTGTTTATTCATGATTCAAAGTTTGCAGCGACTCGCCCTAAAGACCGAAGCTTTTTAAAGGCTTGAATAACTCGGCGAGAAGGTATCGCCCAAGCTGACATCGCCCGTGGTCAGTCCTTTCTTGAGCCAGCGCGAGCGTTGGGCCGAGGTGCCGTGGTTGAAGGTTTCAGGCGCGGTGCGGCCGTAGGCTTGCTTCTGGAGGTAGTCGTCGC
>CADBGN010000176.1 GCA_902794155.1 uncultured Bacteroidia bacterium | reverse complement strand
TATTACAATCGGTATCCGGAGGAGTGATGTAAAAAAATGTCAACTAATCTGTCGACAATTTTTATATCTTTGTCGTGTTTTTCACAAGGATTATGAACAGTAAAACAATCTTGTCATGAGTCAGAATAACGCACCATTAGGGAATTTCCTGCTGAGATACTGGTGGGTCTGGCCCTTGGCGTTTCTGTTGCTTATCGTATTGCAGCTGTTGGATATGCTCAACGGGCACTTCCTGCCGAATGTCATCGACAATGTTATTTGGGGAATTATTCTTCTGTTGGGTGTTTTGCAGGTGGTTGCGTTCATTCTCTCTATTGCCCGCAAGGCGTGGTGGAAACTCGGAGGCATCATGGCGGGAGGTTTCCTGTGCGCACTCGGCTTTGCCGCGATAGTGTTTGTGGGCATGGTTACGGTCTTGTTCGAAGAGGAAGAGGATCATTTCGGAATGGAGCATCCGATTCCGGACACATTGCAGTGCGAAGTGCCTATCGGTGGCGTGATTATGCAATTGCCTGAGGATTCCTGTTCCGTTGCCGCGGGTTCGGACTCGATTAGGATTCTTTCGACAGACAAAAGTACTTGGTTACAGCTGTATGAAGGCGGACAACCCGGCATCTATGAATACACCTTGTATGCGCCTGCACTACCCGACGGGTATGTCTATTTGCGCTGTTTTGAGGTGACGAAGGATATTGCTTTGTCAACCAAAGAGATAGTAAAACGGACCAAGCATGAGTTCTCCGACCATACTTCATTCGGGAAAGTGGTTGACAAACGAGATTTCACCATTTACGAGGGTGTCTGGGGCGAACCTTACGCCGTGCGTGTGGAAGTCTGGTGCCACGACAATGCCTCCAGACGCGACAAGTGCCTTTTGTCGAAGGTTTACAAGCTGGAAGGATGGATGCGGTAACGGAACCCCATTTTTGCAAGCAGATTATTATACTTGCGCGGCTTGGACTGCTGCTTCGAGAGCACGACGCACGTAGGCATTCAGACTCTCACCTCTTTCCATGGCGAGTTCAGAAACCTGAGCATGGAGTTGTTGGGGTATCCTTACGTTGAAGGTTCCGCTGTATGACTTTCTAAGAGGAAGATTATGTTCCTTGCAATATTCAATGTAATCATCCACGGCGGCATGAAAATCCGCCTCAAGCTCTGGCACAGTCATCCCTTCATACGTCACCAAAGCTTTACTCCCTAGTCCAAGGACTTTACCATAAAGAGACAAATCATCCTCAACCTCAATGCTTCCGATAAACCCTTTGTATTTCAATGTATCCATATTGTTTGATTTAAATCAGGTTATTTGTTGTTAGAAACTCAACAGCATCTTTCAATGCTTTGCCTTTTACGATGTTTCCAGGGTGCGGTTTGTGTAATAAATAGCCAATGTCTTTTTCGCTGTTGTAGAATTTGACTCGTGACCCCGATGTCTTCCCCTTAGTATCCTCAATGAATCCGCACATGTTAAAAATAGAAATAAGCTCCGAGTATGTGAAGTCTTTGGGTAGATTTTTTAGCCTACGTGTCAATTTTTCTTTTTTGCTCATTGTTACTAATTTTCAGTTGCAAAAATACAAAAAAAAACAGATATACAATGGACACGCGATTTTTTTATTTTTGCCACAAATTGTTTTCAAAAATAACCCCGATTCTTATGCCCAAACGCCCCCTCTTTCTCGCCATTATCCTGCTGATTCTCAGTCTGTCCGCTTTCGCGCAGCAGAATATTTGTAAAGTGACAGGCAAAGTGATTGACGAGAATAACTTCGCGATGCCTTACGTTTCCGTGTATGCTTCAATGCAGGACAGCGTGGTGGCGGGTGCGCTCACGGACCAAAACGGCCAGTTCGCACTGAAGGTGCCAAAATCGCCGAAGACCTATACCTTGACCGTGATTTATATGGGCTATAAGCCGAAACATCTTGAATTTACAGCAGATAAGAGCGAAGTGGCTTTAGGGGAAATTTCAATGGAGACCACATCGCATGCTCTGGAAGAGGTGAACATTTCGGCAAGAGATGGCGTACGAACAGTTGTTACCGCCGAACACACCTCCATTGCGTACACTGACGCTACGACCATGATGACCGGTACCATAGCCGATCTTCTGCGCCAAGAGTCTTCCGTGACCGTTGACCCCGACGGCAACGTCTCCATCCGCGGTAACGGCAATGTGCTGCTGCTCCTCGACGGGGTGCCCACGAATCTCGGTTCCATCAACGCGATACCTTCCTCCAACGTGGCGAGCATCGACATCATCACGAACCCGAATGCCAGCTACGATGCAGAGGGCACCGGCGGCATCATCA
>CADBGN010000175.1 GCA_902794155.1 uncultured Bacteroidia bacterium | reverse complement strand
TGTACAGGCTTTACGGGCAACCTTGTCATTCCTGAAACCGTGACCCATATCAAATACGAAGCTTTTGGCCATTGTACGGGTTTCTCGGGCGACCTCATCATTCCCAATTCGGTTGTTGAACTTGGAAATACGCAAAACAGCAACTATTATTTCAATCCAGAACCTTATTCGACTTTTGAAGATTGCTTCGACCATCTTGTGCTTTCGCAATCGTTGGATACCATTGGACCTCGTTGCTTCGCCGGTTGTACGCGACTGACTGGCGACCTTGTGATGCCCGAAGGTCTGAAAGCTGTGTTCTCATACGCGTTTGAAGGCTGCACAGGTCTCTCAGGGTTGACTTTGAACGATTCGCTATCCATCATTGGTCCGTATGCGTTTAGTGGTTGCAATGGTATCCAGGGTACAGTGACCTTCCCCGAGAACATCAGTATCGGACATGACGCTTTTAGGTGGTGTGAAGGAATAGAAGCCTTGGTCTTGCCACATAACATGTATTTTACAGATAACTCCTCCTTAAGAGGATATGTATTTGTTGGCTGTACAGGCCTTACCGAACTTGACATTCCCGAAGGTTGGACATGTATTGAGCAATCGAACTTTGCCATGTGCAGCAACTTGCAAACTGTCCATCTGCCCGAAAGCCTGACGGCCATCGATGGGAGTTCCTTTAGTGATTGTACTAGCCTTTCGGAAATCAACATTCCCGACGGTGTCACCGAGATTGGCAATAGTGCGTTTTCAAGGTGCAGCAGCCTCACGCATATCGAACTGCCAGTCGGTTTGAGAACACTTGGAGGACTGGCGTTTGCCGATTGCATAAGCCTTTTCGGTGAATTGGTCATCCCCGATATGGTGCAACGCATCGATTTGTATACTTTCCGTTCCGACTCTCTTCTCACCCGCGTCGTCTTGGGTGACTCCATCAATTGGATTGCCGAACCTGCTTTTGAGAACACTGAATTGGATTCTTTAATTATCAAGGCCATGACTCCGCCCGAGTTGCGGCGAATGACGACCCAAGGTGCATGGCATTTCCCCGCCGACATTCCCATCATCGTCCCTTGTGGCACCTTGGAAGCCTATCAAAACGCCGAAGGCTGGAGCGACTTCACTAACATTACCGAAGATTGCGGCAGCGGCTTGATAGAATTTGAAGGCTCGGAATGGTACTACGAAATCCAGAACGAGAATGGTAACATCACCTACCAGCATTTAGAATATGCTGCCGACACCACCATCAACCATAAGGAGGTGGTCATCATCATCCGCACCAATACCTTATATGATAAAGGCGAACATCAGGATGTGACGCACGAATACCTTTATGAAGAGGACAACGTGTTGTATTGGTGGAACAAGGACTTGCAGGAGTTTACCGTGCTTTACGACTTCGGTGCCTCGCAAGGCGATGAATGGGAGATTAAGGTGGGCTTGGAAACCCTCACGATGCATGTGGATGCGGTGGATTATTACAACTATGATGGCCAATGGTTGAAGATGCTGCGGGTGAGCGACGATGGCGACCTCTTCGGTGGCAACATCGTGTATGGTGTTGGTCATCTCTCCAGCTTCTTCCCCGAGCAGCTGATGACACGTGGCAAAGGCTATGACGTGACGGGACTGCGTTGCTATTGGAACTATGGTAATCTGCTCTTCACCGTCAGCCGTAACGACTGCGACGCAATTTATGCAGAATGGCACAACGGTATTGAGGAACAAGAAACGGTTGAAAACCAATTCAATATTTATCCCAACCCGACCAACGGCGTTTTGTTCGTAGAGACGCACGGCCGTGCGTCTCTACAGGCCGAAACCTACCGCATCACCAACCTCATGGGTCAAACCCTAATGTCAGGCACCATCACCGTTGAAACCCAACAGATTAATGTGGCCGAATTGCCCGAAGGGATGTATTTCTTCTGCGTGGGCGAGGGGGCGCGGAAATTTGTGGTGAATAGGTAGCGTTGTACGTTCAGCCGCTTTGCGTCATCGCGAGCGAAGCGCGGCGAACCAGAAATGGATCGCTTCGTCCCTCGCAGTGACGCAAAGCGGAAACAGGAAAAATGAATAACAATTTAAAAATCAATGGAATATGAAAAATTTGAAGATTTGCACCCTGTTTGCACTCCTGTTTGTGGCTGGCATTACAGCTTCGGCTGAAAATTTTGACTCGCTTTATCCAATGGGACAGCCATTAGACAGTGTGAGAGCCGCACAAAACTCTCCCAAAGAGTATCACGTCCAAATCGCGTTTAACGGCGGGTATGCTTTCAGGACGGCAAGGTTTTCCAACGACATTTCGGGCGATTACAAG
>CADBGN010000174.1 GCA_902794155.1 uncultured Bacteroidia bacterium | reverse complement strand
GATCTTTGCGGCCACCTGACCAAGAAGTTGTTTGTCGTGTGAACGCATCTTCAAGATGGGGTTCTTACCTCTCTCGTTGATGGTTTCAATCTTAATCTCCGGAGGCATCTCCATGAAGATGTTGTGGGAGAAGCCCAGAGCCATTTCGAGGATTTGTCCCTTGGCCTCGGCCTTGTAACCGACACCGACAAATTCCTGCACCGTTTCAAAACCTTCGCTCACGCCCTTCACCATATTGTTGATGATGGCGCGATAGAGTCCGTGCATGGCGCCCGGCTTGCCAGCGGCAGTAGCCTCGTTGGGCTTCACATGGAGCTGACCGTCTTCCATCTCTAGGACGACAGCGTCGCCGAACTTCTGCGAAAGTTCACCTAATTTACCTTTAACCGTGATGACACCGTCTTTGATGTCGACCGTCACGCCAGCGGGGATGGCGATAGGCAATTTACCAATTCTTGACATACTCTCTATCTCCTATTCTTTTAGCTAACGTAACAAATCACTTCACCGCCGATGTGGAGCTTGCGGGCTTCCTTGTCGGTCATCACACCCTGCGAGGTGGAGATGATGGCGATACCGAGGCCATTCATCACGCGCGGCAGGTTTTCACTATCAGCATACCTTCTCAGGCCAGGACGCGAAACGCGGTCGATGGTCGTGATGGCAGGCAGCTTGGTCACAGGATGGTACTTAAGAGCGATCTTAATGACATTCTGCGATTTCTTCTCACCTTCTTCGAACTTGTAGTTGAGGATGTAGCCCTTCTCGAAGAGGATCTTCGTGATGGCCTTCTTCATGTTCGAAGCGGGGATTTCAACGATTCTATGCTTGGCATTATTCGCATTGCGGATGCGAGTCAGATAATCTGCTATAGGGTCTGTATTCATCTTTCAATCAATCTTAAAATGTTTACCAACTAGCTTTCTTTACGCCCGGGATCAAGCCTTTGAGGGCCATCTCACGGAAATCAATACGCGAAATGCCAAACTGGCGCATATAGCCTTTCGGACGACCGCTGAGCTTGCAACGGTTGTGCAGGCGGACAGGGCACGAGTTTTTCGGCAGTTTTTGGAGGCCTTCGTAATCGCCGGCTGCTTTCAGGGCAGCGCGTTTCTCAGCATATTTCGCGACCATCTTTGCTCTCTTGCGCTCACGCGCTTTCATTGATTCTTTAGCCATAGTTTACTTGTTTTGATTTTTAAAGGGAAGACCAAAATGTTTCAACAAAGCCAATGCCTCTTGGTCGGTCTTGGCTGAAGTGACGAAGGTGATATTCATACCGTTCATCTTCACGACCTTTTCGATGTCGATTTCGGGGAAGATGATTTGCTCGGTGACGCCGAAGCTGTAGTTGCCGCGGCCGTCGAAGCCTTTGTCGCTGATACCCCTGAAGTCACGCACACGTGGGAGAGCCACGCAGACAAGGCGCTCGAGAAACTCGTACATCTTGTCGCCACGCAGCGTCACGTGAACGCCGATCGGGTTGCCACGACGCAGTTTGAAGTTACTGACGTCATGCTTGGAAATGGTAGGTACGGCTTTTTGACCGGTGATGGCGGACATCTCCTCAACACCGTAGTCGATCAGTTTCTTATCGGCCAAAGCTGCGCCGATGCCCTGATTGAGTGAGATTTTCAGAAGCCGTGGAACCTGCATCACGCTCTTGTAGTGGAATTCTTCCATCAATGCAGGCACGATCTCACTCTTGTATTGTCCTCTAAGTCTGGGTTGATAGTTCATGATTACTTAATGATTTCACCTGATTTCTTTGAATAACGGACCAATTTGCCGTTCTCGTCTTTCTTACGCCCAATCCTCGAGGGTTTGCCGGTCGAGTCGACCACCATGAGGTTGGAGATGTGGATAGGGGCTTCTTGTTTGATGATGCCACCTTGAGGATGTTCCGCGTTGGGACGGGTGTGCTTGGAGATGATTCTAACGCCTTCGACGATAGCTCTGTTCTTCTTCACATCGACCCTGAGGATCTTACCTTGCTTGCCTTTGTCGTTGCCTGAAAGGACCAAAACGAGGTCGCCTTTCTTAACATGTAATTTGCTCATTTCTTTCAGTTTTTAAATGTTGATTAAAGCACTTCTGGAGCGAGCGAAACTATTTTCATGAACTGCTTTTCACGCAACTCTCTGGCCACTGGCCCGAAGATACGGGTGCCGATGAGTTCACCGGCTTGGTTCAGCAGCACGCAAGCATTGTCATCGAAGCGGATGTAGGATCCGTCGGCACGACGGGTTTCCTTCTTGGTGCGGACTACGACTGCCTTCGAGACGGTTCCTTTCTTCACGTTACCGCTCGGGATGGCGCTTTTCACGGTGACGACGATGATGTCGCCCGTGTGGGCGTAACGCTTCTTGGTTCCACCCAACACTCTGATGCA
>CADBGN010000173.1 GCA_902794155.1 uncultured Bacteroidia bacterium | reverse complement strand
GAGAGAAACCTTCGCCCTCCTTGATGACGTAGTATTTTATGTCACGGAAATCGGTGATTCTATATGAATATTCCAATCTGACAAGGTCGCCGCGAAGGGTGGTGTGTGTAGCCCCATGCTAGTGGTGTGTGTAGCCCCACACTGCATGTGGGGTAAATAGGATAGCGTGTCTTCGACACGCTTTCTGGGTTTAGTCCTCCTCTTGCGGTTGGTTATCAAAGAAATGCTCCTGTTGTAGTTCTACCAGTACAGCCTTGATTTCGCCGTATTGATAATCTGGGCCAAGCACTTCTCGCGCAGTGTTGATTTGAGGGTCGAAGGTGGACTCAAAGTACTCTAAAATCTCGTTGTATTTTTCTTTACTGATGATTTGTGAGGCTTTGAGAGTGCCTTCTTCCACATAATGGACCAAATGACCGAGAATCGTGCTGATGGCTAGACCTCTTTCCTTGGCGATAGCCTCGACCGACAAACCGTTGTCAAACAATCCTTTGGCGATACGATAGGTGTCGCCTATTTGTCTCTTTTTGGTCACTTGAGAAAGGTCTCCGATGTCGGTGGCTTGAGGGTCTTTGCCAATGAATCGAAGCACGATATCTAATATTTCGGCTCCATAATTCCTGACGCGCTTGGTGCCCATGCCTTCGGTTGCCCTCAGTTCTGAAAGGGTGACGGGTTTATCGGTCGCAATGGTCTTGAGGGTTTTGATGGGGGCGATGTTGGAGGCAGGCACATCGTCAGTTTCAGCTCGTGCTGCACGCCAAGACAGCAAAATGGAATAAAGACTGCCATTCTTGCTCGGCTCAAATTTGATTTCCACCTTCTTCTTCCCGTTTTTCTCGGCCTCGATGGCTTTCACCGACTTGGTCTTTTGGTATTCCCTGACCGTGAAGCCGTCTTTGCAGGCTTCCAAACAGCAACCTTTCAGGTAGATGTCCTCTTTGAGCAACTTTAAAGCTTCCGTAAGTTGCTCATTTATAGTTTGATTGTCAGTCTTGAAGGGCAAGTCGAATAGACCTTTGGCGATGGCTTTCAGATGCTCATCGAAGTAGGCAACACCTTTTATTAGACGCTCTTGCAAAACTGGGTTTTGTTCGCACGAAGGCGCTTGTTCATGCAGCTTCCGAATCTGGCCTTCGAATTTGATACCGACAGAACTTAGTTCCTCATGAATCTTGTTGCGACGCTGCGAAAGGTCTTGGATCAACGAGTGCTCAAAGAGGGTGTCGTTGTCGTAAATCACTTTCATCAGCCTGCCAAAGTCTTTGTAAATGCCATCAAAGTCGATGAGTTCGAGCATGGTCTCCAGCTCATATTCGTGGCGCAACTGGTCAACTTTCTCTTGTGTGGGCTCTTTCTCGGGAAGCATTTCAACAAACTGGTTGACGGAGAAATCGTTGACCAAGGCATTGGAGCTGATTCGTGTCTTTAGCACGAGGCCTTCCAACGAGGTGCAGCGGCTGAGGGCGACATAGACCTGTCCGTGGGCAAAGGCTTGCCCCGCATCGACGATGACCTTGTCGAAAGTGAGGCCTTGGCTTTTGTGGATGGTGACTGCCCAAGCCAGTCGCAAAGGGATTTGGGTAAAACTGCCGATTTCCTTCTCTTCAATATCCTGATTCTCAGCATTAATGGTGTATTCCATGTTCTGCCATGTCAGCTTCGGCACGGTGATATGCTCGCCCTCGCTCAACACGGTGACGGTGCCTTCTTTTTCATCGTAGCCCACCAACCGTCCGATCTTGCCGTTGAAGAACGCCTTCTCAGGGGTTGGGTCGTTTTTGACAAACATCACCTGCGCTCCAATCTTCAGCTCGAGCTCTTCCTTTGTTGGGTAGGTGTTTTCGGGGAAGGCGCCGTGGATTTCCGCCTTGAAAACCAGCGACTTCTCCTTGATTGCATCAAGTTTCGACTCGTTGATTTGGTCGGCTTGGTAGTTGTGGGTGGTCAGGGTGATGTAGCCTTCCTCGTCCCTTGGCACGAAGCCTGGTTTGAAACGGCTGTTGAGTACTCGTACGCAATCGGCATCCATTTGGTTGTTACGCACCTTGTTCAATAATGAGATGAAGTCGTTATCGTGTTGGCGGTAGATGTGTTCCAGCTCCACGCAGACATAAGGTGCTTTTTTCAGCACTTGGCTACCGAAAAAATAGGGGGTGTCGTAATAGGGCGACAGCACTTCCCATTCCTCGGGTTTGGCCACAGGTGCCAGCTGGTGCACATCGCCTATCATCAGCAGTTGTAATCCACCAAAAGGTTTCTGTGAGCGGCGTACACGGCGCAACACCGCATCAATAGCATCCAAGACATCGGCACGCACCATACTGATCTCATCGATGATGAGCAGGTCGAGGCTGCGCATCAGGTTGATTTTCTTCTTGTTGAGTTTTTGGTAT
>CADBGN010000172.1 GCA_902794155.1 uncultured Bacteroidia bacterium | reverse complement strand
ATCCGTTTAATCCGTGCAATCCGTAGTTTCTGATTATTCATTGTTTTGTGGGTTTTGATTGTTTTGTGATAAACGCTATTCCTTCTTCAACACCGTAGCTGGATTAGCCCTTGCCGTTTTGATGCTTTGCCAAATGACTGATAGGAAGGCCATCAGCACGACGGCAAGCACGGCCAAAGCGAAAATCCACCACGAGAGGCTGATGCGGTGCGTGTATTCCTCAAGCCAACGGTGCATAATGAACCAAGCCACGGGAATGCCAATCAGTGCAGCCACAGCCACCATCTTCATGAAATTCAGCACCAACTCGCGCAACATGTCGCCATAGTCGGCGCCAAAAACTTTCTTCACCGCCACCGCACGACGCTCCTGCTGCATGTAGTAGGAACTCATTGCAAACAAGCCCAACGCAGAAACGAGCATCGAAAGCAAGGTGAAAATCAGGACGATGCGAAGCATCCTGCTCTCGCCAGCAAAAAAGGCTTCAATCATGTCCTCAAGGTAAAGCGCTTCAAAACGCTTGTCGGGAAACAGCTCTTTCGTCACTTGTTCCAAACGGTCGAGAGCCGCCTTGTGGTCACCGGTGGTCTTTACCAACAATTTCCATGGAAAATCATCGTCAGGATTCTCGCCACGGTTGTTAATCAACGCCGCCGACTGCTGTATTTCCAAAGGCCAAATCTTGAAATCGTAGTATATGCCACCAATTTCATAGGTTTTTCCGTCTTTATGCCTAAATTCCGTCACCGTCTCGTCTATCCCAATCTGGCCGAAAGCATATTCATTGAGCCAATAAGACCCAGGAATATGGTTGTCCTGTTTAGCGCGAAGGCCCAAGATGTCGAAATAATGCTGGTCGCCTTGTATTTGCTGGAACGAGACCCAATTGCCGTTTTCCACCTCCATCGTCCAATTGTTGGTGCCCAACAACGGCGTACCGTCACCTTGCCCCACGTCTTCCACAAACGGCTCGGCGCAATAAGCATCCAACAAGGCCTTGATTTCGCCCGTCTTGCCGTAGACATTGTCTATGACCAAAATGTCTTTCGTATTGTAGCCCAAATCGGCGGTTATCAGGTGCCGCGTTTGCAAGTAAAGGGTCAAAGCCGAAACAAGCATCACCACAGTCACGGCATTCTGCACCACGATGATGACAGGACCATAAACCGTCTTGGTCTTCACCCGCAACGACCCGCGCACAATCTCGATGGGCTGCACTTTTTGAATCATCAAAGCGGGAACAAGCCCGGCAAGGAAACCCAAAAGAAGCACGAATCCAATGACAATCAACACATTGACCGTATTGACCGCTCTGAAAACCGAGATATCGTAGTGCAATAGCTCAGAAGCGGCAGGCGCAAGAGCTTCAGCCAAAAGAACCGCCAAGCCCATCGCCAAAGCACAAAGCACAGTGCTTTCGCCTATCATTTTCAAAAAAATGCCTGCCTTTGTTGCCCCAACGAGCCTCCGCGTGGCCATTTCCTTGGCGCGAAAACCGATGAGTGCAGTGGAAAGATTCAAATAGTTGAGTATGGCGAACAACAAAAGCATCAGGCACATGGCCAATAATAGGTTCACAAAAAAGCGGTTGCCCAAACTCACAGTGGCTGTATGATCCTGTGCTCCTTCTTTAAGGAAATACACCTCACGCAGCGGGATGATGCGCACCTCGTCATACTTTTGCTTATAAACCCAGAAGTTTTCCTCGCACCAAGCCAAAATGTCGTCGTGGCGAGCCTGCAAATCCGCACCCGGATAAGTCATCACGAAGCAGACACCTCCGCCGCCACCATTGCTCATGCGCTCATTGTTGGCCGGGTTGATAATCGGCATCAAATTGCCATGTCCCAACACATCTGGCGCGTTGATGATGCTGTTGCCGAAGTCTTTGAAAACGCCGCACACCACCATGGGGTAGCCATCATTTCTTTCAAGTATGATTTGTCGCCCGATGGGGTCTTTGTCGCCGAAATGCGCGTTGGCAAACGCCTCGCTCACCATACAACGGTCACCTGATATTTTCCAATCGGCCTTCGAGCCTTTCACAAGGTCGTAGCTGAACATCTCGAAGAAACACGAGTCCGCGAAGGTGAGGCTACCATAGACGGTCTCGCCGTCAATGCTAAACTCCTCATTGAAAGAATAGTTACAAACCGCGCACGATTTCTCAATTTCGGGGAATTGGTTGCGCAAGTGCTTGTCTAACCAATAGCCCATATTGAGGCTTTCCTCGTTGGTGATGACAAAAATTCTGTCAGCGTTCTCTTGGAAGGCATCGGTGGAGAGTTGTTTCTGCACATACACGGCCAAGAGC
The DNA here is from genome assembly GCA_902794155.1 of uncultured Bacteroidia bacterium. Lineage (GTDB taxonomy): Bacteria > Bacteroidota > Bacteroidia > Bacteroidales > F082 > Limimorpha. Next base: position 99 of record CADBGN010000172.1, on the reverse strand, counting down.
AGCACGAATGCCATCGAGATGGTCAAGCCCAAAAGATTGATGAGGGCGTAAAGTTTGTTCCGTTTCAAAAAATTGAAAAATGATTTCATATTGTTGAAT
>CADBGN010000171.1 GCA_902794155.1 uncultured Bacteroidia bacterium | reverse complement strand
GCCGGTACCAAACTGCAAATAAGGCTCGTCGGCCTATTTGTAAAACAGGTTTACTTCTTAGCCAAGAACAATTCCTTTGCAAAGTTAACCACTTTTTTTATTTTGGCACACTTCATTCGTCAAACGATTTCTTTTTCACGCAATTTCAAAGACCTCTTTTGTATGTCTTTCCACCCCGACTGGCTTCGTTGTTATTCCTTTAATTTGTTTTCGCGGGGCGTAAAGGATGCTGCAAAAATACAAATTATATTACATATAACAAAAAAAATCTTCAAAACAGTGTTTCCAAGACTCTTTTTACAGCATTTTTATCCCGCATTATTCCCTCAATTAATCCCTTTCCTGAAGCGAGACAATAATCTGTTCCAATTTCATAAAATGTCCTATTATCTCATACAAAGTAAAAACCAACGATTATTCATCCTCTATGTCCTCATCAGCTCTACGCGGTCCACTGGACCTTGCACCCTGTGCCGTAGGCCACCTGAAACTTGAAACCTGTGCCGTAGGCTGCGAACACCGCTTAATTAAATTAAATGAAGTGAGCAAACTTGAAACGGCCGAAGGCCACCTTAAACCAATAAGTCCTCCTCCCCCAGCGGCTCCCACACACCATTCTTTGTCTCCAGCAACACCGTTCCCGATTCCTTTGCCCACACCCTATGCCATTGGCCGGCAGGAACGTTGACGGCAAAGTTTGGGCCACCAGGTTTTAGTTCAATAGACTCTGTGCAAGTACGCTCCAGTTCATCATAGAATTCCTCAACGAGACAGCCACGCAAACAAACCACCGTTTCTGATGTACGCTGGTGGCGATGTATCGGCATGTCGCTGCCCGGTTCAATGGCATTCAGCATCCTTTGCGAGCCATCATTCTCCGAGTTCCGCAAGTCATAGTTCATCCTCAGCCGAGGCGAAGCCTTCGCCTGCTCAGTCAAACTATCCAATAAAGCCTGTGTTATTATCATATATAAACTATTCACCAATCACCAACCTCAGACAATAGCCCCCTTGATAATGTCAACAATGTACTTAACGTCATCATCGCTGACATAAGGACCGGCAGGCAAGCACATGCCCACCTTAAACAACGCCTCGCTCACCCCATTCACATACGCCACAGAGTTGTCGTAGGTCTCACAAAGTATTTCCCGACCTGAAACCTGAACGTTGCGCAAAGCGAGAGGAGAGGGAACTTGTTCACTATCCCGAGCCAAAGCAACGTCAGCGAAGCTAAACTTGAAACTTGAAACCTCGCCACGTCGATAGACTGGCTGCCTATGCATCGGCTTCCACAACGGTCTAGCCTCAATCTGCGCCTGGTCCATAATCACACGCAGAGCCTCAACATTAGCGTTAGGCTCGCAATCGGTGTGGGCACTCTCTGCGGCATGTATCACACCAGCAGCACCACCCACGGCACCCGTCACGATAGTCATGTAGGCATTCTCCTGACCCTTGATACGGACTTCCGGGTCTATAGTAATCGTGCAAAGCCAGAAGTTAGAGTCATAGCGGCCATCGGGATTGCCATGCACCTTGATGCCCGGCACATCCTTCAGCAGCTCCTCATACAGAGCCTGCACATGCTTGTGGTGAGCGATATGGTCATCCACCACCGTCATCTGTCCGCGACCGATGCCAGCACAGATGTTGCTCATTCGGTAGTTGAATCCAATCTTCTCATGCTGATAGTAAGGATAGCTCTCGCGATACTGCGTAGCATACATCATAATCTCGCGCCACTCCTCCTCGTTGGCAGTAATCAAAGCACCACCACCAGAAGTGGTAATCATCTTGTTGCCGTTAAAGCTCAGCACACCGCTCTTGCCGAAAGTGCCCAGCACCTGACCGTTCCAGCGGCTGCCGAAACCCTCAGCGGCATCCTCAATGACAGGAATGTCGTAGCGGTTGGCAATCTCCATGATGCGGTCAATCTGGTAAGGCATGCCATATAGAGCCACAGGGACGATGGCTGCAGGCTTCCTGCCCGTCTTGGCGATACGGTCCTTGATAGCCACCTCCATCAGTTCAGGATCCATATTCCACGAATCCTTCTCGCTGTCCACAAATACAGGCTTAGCCCCGAGATAGGTGATGGGATGCGAAGAGGCGCAGAAAGTGAAGCTCTGCACAATAACCTCGTCGCCAGCCTTCACCCCAGCGGCAATCAGAGCCAGATGCACCGCAGCGGTACCAGCCGAAAGAGCCACGACTCTCTTCGAGAGGGTTTCAGGTTTCTGGTGGCAGCCGCCATCACTTGAAACTTGCAACTTGAAACTTGAAACAGAGTTGACAAACTCTTCCAAGTCCTTCTCAAACCCGTTAACGTTAGGACCCAGAGGCACCACCCAGTTAGTATCAAAAGCCTCTTTGATATACTTTTGTTCAAGCCCTGCCTCGCTCATGTGAGCCAAGCAGAGA
>CADBGN010000170.1 GCA_902794155.1 uncultured Bacteroidia bacterium | reverse complement strand
CATAGGGACAAAATTTTGTCCATATCGTATTCATATTGTTGATTGTCAAAGAAATAAGATTTTACAATCAAAAAAAGCATGGACAGAATTTTTAGGCCTTCCGAAAACCCCTTGACAAGCATTTTTTTGCTATACTTTTGTCGGTGCAATTCAAAATCATACGACTATGAAAACGACGAAAAAATTCATGATGATCTGCTGCCTGATGGTGATGGCAGCAACAACCTTTGGCCAATCCAACCCTTGGGATGGTTATGATTTCAGCACCGAGTGTGAAACGGGACAAACCCTGTATTACATCATTACAGACTCCATTAATCACGAGGTGACCTTGACGCATCCTGCTCCTTATAGTTATGTCACCTTGGATTATTGGGACGGCTTCGAGGAACCCGCAGGCAACATCGTTTTTCCATCGGAAGTGACTTACGAAGGGCAAATCTACATCGTTACTAGTATTGATGACGGAGCCTTTAGGGGATGTAGCGGAATGACAGGTTCTTTGGTGATTCCGAGTACGGTGACTTACATCGGCAGTTATGCTTTCGACGGATGCTCTCAATTTACTGGCAATTTGGTGATTCCTGATCTCGTGGTGTTCATTGGCGACTGGGCATTCAACGGCTGCATGAGTATCACTGGCGAGATTAATATCCCCAATTCAGTAGTTTCCATAGGATCGTATGCCTTTTCCAGTTTTTGGAAAATCACGGCTTTCAGAATTCCTGAATCGGTTACTTATCTGGGTCCTGGTTTCATCTGGGCCTGTTCTAAACTCGTGACTTTGGAAGTGGATGAGAATAACCCCGTCTATTATTCTGAAAGCAACGCCATTATTGAACGAGAGACCAAGAAACTGATTCAAGGCACGAAAACGACCGTCATCCCGGAAGACATTATTGTCATTGGAGAAAGGGCTTTTTTAGCCGTTGAGAACCAAGGCCAACTTGTCATTCCACAATCTGTTATTTCTATTGAGGATGAGGCTTTCAAATATGCCACATTTACAGGCACTTTGACGCTTCCCGAAAATTTACAACATATCGGTAAATATGCATTTTACACTACTTATTTCACTGGAAATCTGTATGTTCCAGATGGCGTTTTCTCCATTGGCGATCATGCGTTTGCCCGTACAAGATTCAAGGAAATCCACCTTCCCGAATCGTTAAAAACCATCGAATGGGACCTGTTTTGGGATTGTGGCCGCTTGGAGCAACTTGAAATCGGTTCGCAAGTCGATACCATACAATCGGGTGTTTTCCAATATTGCGATAGGCTGAATTGCATGAAAGTCCATTGCGAGATTCCGCCAACGGCTTGGTACAATGCCTTTTATGGTGTGAATAAAGACATTCCCGTCCACATCCCCGTCGGGACGCTTGCCGACTATCAAAGCGCACCTTATTGGAACGAGTTCACCAATTTCATCGAGGACGGATTGATGTCGGTGGATGAGGAAGAAACGAGCCAAGTACAAGTGACTTGCTATCCTAATCCTGCGACGACTACGGTGACCATAGACGGCCTCGAAGCCGCAGAGGTGCAGGTTTATAATGCCATTGGGCAGTTGGTGAAGACGGTGCGGAACTCAAACGAAATTAATGTGGCTGGTTTGGCGGAAGGGGTTTATTTGGTGAGGATTGCGGATGCAAAGGGAGTTTCGCAAACGGAACGTGTCACGGTGATAAGATAAGCCATAGAATATGTAACTTAAAACCAATGAGTTATGAGAACAATTAGTTTCAATAAGCGGATTCTGACCACAATGGCCATCGCTTTGCTTTGCTGCTTTACGGCAAAGGCACAGGACACGAAAGAATGGTCGATTATTCCTTATACAAAAATAGGATATGTATTGGATGGTTCGGTAAGACTATTAGATGAGGTCTATCACGCGAATGCAGGAGTGGACGCCAAAGTCAGTTTCAACGAGCATTGGTCGTTGCTGGCTGGTGTTGAGTATAATTACCGATGGGGCTTTTCCGAAGGCGATTATATTATTCCAGACGACCACAGGGAAGGACTACGGCATTTTATTCGCATTCCTGTTCGCGCCGAGTTCACGCACAAATGGTTTTATGCAGACGCGGGACTATTTGTGGAGCGGGCGACAAACACACGCTATGATGCCAACGAGACCATCAACTTCGGTATAGGCCCAGAAGTGGAATTGGGCGGTCGCATACGACTATCCGAAAATGATCGTCTCCGTATAGGCATGCAAAGTCAATTATGTGCCAACCATATAACCGAAAAAGGCCAATCCTCTTTTTATGGTGGTTTCTTTGGCCTCTTTCTTACGATGGGTTATGAGCATCGGTTCTAAACAAACTCCATAGTTACTCCTAAGCCATCGAAAGCGCTTGCACTAAAAATCACACTATCATCTTTTCAGGTGGCGTTGAGGGAATAAAAAACATGACAAAATAAACG
>CADBGN010000169.1 GCA_902794155.1 uncultured Bacteroidia bacterium | reverse complement strand
CACAAACTGCTTATCGTCGCGGTCAGGCAACAACGGAGAGTAGCAGTCGCCGCAATCGAAGTTTTCCGCATACCATTTCTTATCCTCTTCAAAGGCAGCCGTTTCGCGCTGTTTCTCTTCATCGATAGCCAACTGGGCCATCGTCAGCTGCTCCGCATCCAGCGGTTCGCCGTTGTAGGCCTTCTCGATGTCAGCCAACATAATGCCCTGCGAGCTTCCATCGAAAATCGTATGGTGGACATTCTGGAAAAAATAAAAATGCTCTTTGTCGCGCAGCAGGCGTATGAAGAACAGACGGCCGTCCACGATGTTGAAAGGCTGGATCATCGTTTTCTTGGCGGCCTCAATGTCGTCGATATGCTCAACCTGCAACGAAAAGGTCTCCGTGTCATCAATCGTCTGCACAGGCTCGCCCTCATCCGTCAGTTTGATGCGCGTGAACAGCGTCGGGTGGGCAGCCACCGCCGTTTCGACAGCCTTACGGAGCCGCTCTTCGTCTAAACTTCCATCGAGGACATATAAAAAAGGTACGTCATAACAAGGCTCTCCCTGGTGGTTGAGACATTCCACATAGAGTCCATATTGCGTTTTGGTTAAAGGTGCGGATGTTTTCATATCTTGATTTATTTATTGTTCAACTCAAATTTGACGTGGGTCATCTTGTGGAGCACGAAGATAGCAACCATCTCAATGATGTAAGCGATTAGGTAACTATACCAAATCCACTCTTTGGCATACTTCGAAACCAGCCACAGCACGGGGATGACCGTCAGCGACAAGGCGAAGGAGATGAAAAGTGCCATTTTGTGGTAGTTGTAGAGTTTATAAACCACCATGATGGTATAAATATAGCAGAAGGGGATGAGGCAGACGGCGAAGATGCGCAAGGCATGGCAGCTTTCGGCAATCAAATCGTTTTCATCGGTACCGAAAAGCATCACGATGCTTTCAGGCCATATCCATACGAAAATGCAGGTGATGACCATCGCCACGGTGATGAAATTGAACGACTTGCGCAACACCATCTTGAAGGCATCGTTGTCGCCCTTGCCCACTTGGATGGAGCCCAACGACTGGATGGTGCGGCAGACGCCTCCCAAAAACAGGTTGTAAATCAGCAGCAAATTCATGCAGAGGGCAAAGGCATAGATACCCGTGCGCCCCAGCGACGACAGGATGATTTTGTTCGCCGAGAACATCAGCACCGTCAGACAGACCGAGGCAATGGCCAACGGCGCACCTTGCGAAATGATGGCGCCGAAAACGGGTTTCTGACGACCAAAACCAAGTCGCAGATGGTTCTCTTTGGAAAGGAAATGGATGCCCATCATGGCGATGCCAACGACGTGACCGATGACGGTGGCCCATGCACTACCCTCGATGCCCCAGCCTAAATATTTGATGAACACCACGTCGAGCACCAAATGAACGACATTGTCCACCAAGATGGAAACAGACACCAGCCGTGGACTGCCATCAACGCTGACCATCGTGTCGATGCCCCACATCAGCAAGTAGGCCGGTGCCCCTATCAGCGTCACCCGCAGGTAATCGTAGGTGGGCTGATAAAGCTGCTCGTGGTCGCACAACAGCCGTGTCACGGCATCGGGAATCAGCACCCCGCACCCCGTCAACACAAGACCCACCAACAGACAGGCCAACATGGAGATGGTGAAGACATACGATGCCCGGCGTGTGTCGTTTTTGCCTAATTCCATACCGACCAGCATTCCTCCACCTGCGGCCAACAGCATGTTGATGGTGAACATAAACTGAAGCAACGGCAGCGCAAGGTTGATGGCACTCACCGCATCTTCGTTGATCAGGTTGCCCACAATCATCGCATCCACCACATTTCCCAAGCAGGCCGACAGTCCGATGAGGATGGAGGCCCACAAGAAACGCCAAAACTGGCGATTAAACGATTTTTTCTCTTCTGTATTCATCTTGTTTGCTTTTCAACTTAAGTAATTGTTCAAAATCAAACTGCAATATCTTTTGACTTCGGGACACGGGACTTCGAGACTTCGGGACAAGCAAATTCCTCGTAGTCTCGCAGTCACGTAGTCTCGTGTCCAAAATGTAAACTAAATTTGCTCATCTACTTAGTTTTTCACCGCTCGTCAACAATCTTGGCATTCGGGTAGTCGGCGGGGTTGAAGGTGACATCTTTTTCCGTCACGCCAATATGGAAGTTTTCCATGGAGATGCCGATGCCTTTCGCCTTGGTTTTCATGTAGATGGTAGAATAATCGGCTTTGGAAACGGCGAGGTCGATGCGCCTCGGGTCGTCCTTGTCTTTGTTCGACTTGTTTTTCTTGCACACGATGTACCACACTTTGTCATTGGTCTTTCTGTCGAAAGAGAGGTCATAGCCTTCCGAAACGCCAGTAATGAGGTTCGTGTCGCCTGAATTGGCCTTATTTTCCCTGGGTTTCGCATTGGTGATCTTCACCTCGTTTTTCTCGGTGTCA
>CADBGN010000168.1 GCA_902794155.1 uncultured Bacteroidia bacterium | reverse complement strand
TGAAGTCAACTCCGGCCGTCCGCAGGTCGCATACAAGGAAGCCTTTACTCAAACAATTCAGCATCGTGAAGTCTATAAAAAACAGACCGGTGGAAAGGGAAAGTTTGCCGATATCGAGTTCACTATGGGTCCAGCCGACGACGGCGTGCAGGGATTGCAGTTTGTCAACGAAGTGAAGGGTGGTGTCCTCTCTGCCGAGTTCATCCAAGCCACGGAGCGAGGCTTCAAGGGCGCCCTGTCCAACGGCGTGTTGGCAGGCTTCCCGGTCGAGAACCTCAAGGTGACCCTTACCGACGGTTCGTTCCATCCGGTGGATAGCGATGCCCTCTCGTTCGAGAGTGCAGCGCACATCGCCTTCAAGGAGGCTGGCCTCAAGGCCGGTGCCGTGTTGATGGAACCTATCATGAGAGTTGAAATACATTGCCCTGACGAGTACATTGGAGATGTCACGGGCGATTTGAACAAAAAGAGATCAATATTGCGCGAAGTCATTGCAAGCATTGGTTTCCAGACGATCAAGGCAGACGTGCCGTTGGCTGAGATGTTCGGATACATCACGCAGCTGCGCTCGCTGTCGTCGGGCCGCGCCAACTTCAACATGGAGCTGAGCCACTACGCCCCCGTCCCCGAGGCCATTGCCGATGTGGTGATCAAGAAGGCAAAAGGACTATTATTCATTTAAGCAAACAATTCAATAAATAATAATTATTGTGAGCCAGAGAATTAGAATTAAACTGAAGTCGCACGACCACAACTTGGTTGACAAGTCAGCCGAGAAGATCGTAAAAACCATCAAAGCGACCGGAGCAGTTGTCAGCGGTCCTATTCCGTTGCCGACTAACAAGAAGATCTACACCGTATTGCGCTCAACCTTCGTCCACAAGAAATCGAGAGAGCAGTTCGAGCTTTCGACCTACAAGCGTTTGCTCGACATCTACAACTCGACTTCGCAGACGATTGACGCACTGATGAAGCTGGAGCTCCCCAGTGGTGTGGAAGTAGAAATCAAATTGTAATTAAACCTATCTAGTACAACAAATTAAAAAGCTAAAGTAGCATGTCAGGATTACTAGGAAAAAAGATTGGTATGACAAGCATTTACGACGAGGCCGGAAAGATGGTTCCCGTCACTGTCATCGAGGCAGGTCCTTGCGTTGTCACCCAAGTCAGAACGATTGAGAAAGACGGTTACAGCGCTATCCAGTTAGGTTTCGACGAGAAGAAGGAGAAGAATGCCACTAAGGCCGAAATCGGGCACTTTGCCAAGGCCGGCACGACTCCCAAGAAACTGGTGCGTGAATTCTCGCGTTTCGAAGAAGGCCACAGAAAACAATTGGGCGAAACGCTCACCGTCGACGTGTTCATGGAAGGCGAATATGTTGATGTCAGCGGCATCAGCAAAGGTAAAGGCTTCCAAGGCGTAGTGAAACGTCATCATTTCAATGGCGTTGGTCAAGCAACTCACGGTCAACACAACCGTTTGAGAAAACCGGGTTCCATCGGTGCTTGCGCTTATCCTTCGAGAGTTTTCAAGGGATTGCGTATGGGCGGCCAGATGGGCAACCATAAGGTGAAAGTGACGAACCTCCTCATCATGAACCGAGAAGAATTTGTTAGTGGTGAAGGGCGCCGTTCCGGGCCATAATAACGGATATTTAATGATTGAGAGATGGAGTTAACAGTTTATAACATCAAAGGTGAAGATACCGGCCGCAAGGTTCAGCTGAATGACGACATTTACGCTATCGAACCCAACGAGCATGTCATGTATCTGGCAGTGAGACAATACCTTGCCGACCAACGTCAAGGCACTCACAAGTCAAAGGAACGCAGCGAGTTGTCGGGCAGCACCCGCAAGCTCTTCCGTCAAAAGGGCACCGGCGGTGCACGTCGTGGCGACATCAACTCACCCCTCCTCAGAGGCGGTGCCCGCGTGTTTGGTCCCAAGCCGCGCGACTACAGTTTCAAGCTGAACAAGAAAGTGAAAGTTTTGGCCCGCAAGTCAGCCTTGTCGAGCAAGATTACGGACGATGCCATCATGGTCATCGAGGACTTCAACTTCGAAGCTCCTAAGACCAAGCAAATGGTCCAGATCCTCGACTCTTTCAAGGTCAATGGCGGCAGAAACATGTTCGTGTTTGCCGAGCCGAACAAGAACGTGGTCCTTTCCGCTAGGAACATCCAGCGCACTGAAGTGATGCTGGCACGCAACCTGAATGCTTATGATATTCTGAAAGCCAAGAAGATCTTCCTCACCGAGAGTGCCATCAAGCCTATCGACGAGATCCTTGGATAATGTTTAACGCTTAAAACACGAAAAGAGATGATTATCATAAAGAAACCCGTCATTACTGAAAAGATGACCGCCATCAGCGAGAAGCTGAACAGATTCGCTTTCATCGTCGACAAGAACGCCAACAAGTATCAGATCAAGGACGCCATCGAAAAGCTCTACGATGTGAAGGTTGAGGCCGTCAACACGATGAATTACGATGGAAAGAAGAAGTCACGCTACACGAAGTCGGGCGCCATCACTGGCCGCGCCGCTGCTTTCAAGAAAGCTATCGTGACGTTGAAAGAAGGTTACACAATTGACTTTTATAGCAACATCTGATCATGGCATTAAAGAAATATAAACCAACGACACCAGGTCAGCGCTTCAAAGTGATTAGCGCTTTTGACGAGATCACGACCGACAAACCCGAGAAGTCGTTACTGAGACCCAAGAAGAGCACGGGTGGTCGTAACTCAAGTGGTGAAATGACTGTCCGCTACCGTGGCGGCGGCCATAAGAGAATGTACAGAGTCATTGACTTCAAGCGCGACAAGGATGGTATCCCGGGCGTTGTGAAGACTATTGAATACGATCCCAACCGTACCGCCCGCATCGCCCTTGTGTTCTACAAGGATGGTGAGAAGCGTTACATCATCGCCCCCGCCGGCCTGAAGGTCGGTCAGGAGATCCTCTCCGGCAAGGGTATCCAGCCCAACGTGGGCAATACGCTTTATCTGAGCGAGATTCCCTTCGGTACGATTATCCACAACATCGAGCTTCGTCCTGGCCAAGGCGCCAAGATGGCCCGCAGCGCCGGTAGCTACGCTCAGCTGATGAGCCGCGACGGCAAGTATGCCATCCTCCGCATGCCCTCAGGCGAAACCCGTATGATTCTCCAAGCTTGTAAGGCTACTATCGGCAGCGTTTCGAACGCCGACCACAACCTCGAGAAGTCAGGTAAGGCTGGCCGTAGCCGTTGGCTCGGTCGTCGTCCTCACAACCGTGGTGTTGTCATGAACCCGGTCGATCACCCGATGGGTGGTGGTGAAGGTCGTGCCTCTGGCGGTCACCCGCGCTCACGCAAGGGCTTGCCGGCAAAGGGCTACAAGACCCGTTCGCCGAAGGCTGCTTCGAACAAGTATATCATCGACAGAAGAAAGAAGTAATAATCAGGAAAATCGCATAAAACTATGAGTAGATCACTTAAGAAAGGTCCGTATATCCACTACAAACTCCAACAGAGAGTGATGGAAAATGTGCAAAGCGGCAAGAAGACCGTCATCAAGACCTGGTCAAGAGCATCGATGATTTCTCCTGATTTCGTCGGTCAAACGATCGCCGTCCACAATGGCAACAAGTTCATCCCGGTCTACGTGACTGAGAACATGGTGGGCCATAAGCTCGGTGAATTTGCCCCGACCCGTATCTTCAGAGGTCATGCCGGTAACAAAGATAAAGGTAACAAGTAAAACTTAGGTAACCATGGGAGCAAGAAAACATAAAAGAGCAGAAGCTTTGAAAGAAGCTCGCAAGACTGTCGCCATCGCGCGCCTGAACGATGTCCCGACATCGCCTTTCAAGATGCGCCTCGTGGCCGACATGATCAGAGGACAGAAGGTTGAGATCGCCCTGCACTCGCTGCAGTATTCGACCAAGCATGCCGCGAAGCCGGTCTACAAGCTGCTTCGCTCGGCCATCGCCAACTGGGAAGCCAAGAACGAAGGAAAGCGCGTTGAGGAAAGCAACCTCTACGTGAAAGAGATTTGGGTCGACGAAGGCCGCACACTGAAGCGTATCCAAGCCGCCCCTCACGGTCGCGCCTTCCACATCCGC
>CADBGN010000167.1 GCA_902794155.1 uncultured Bacteroidia bacterium | reverse complement strand
CAATACCAGATGCTCCCAGTGAACCAAGCCCAGGCACTCGAACATCTCAGCGGTAGTCAGCACACCGTCTCGTCCGTTCAAGTACTCGTCAGCCACGGCATACCTCCACCAACTCTTACTGCCAGGGTTGCCCACCGTGGAGTCAGGCTCGTCTGTGCGGTATTTGGGCGACAGCAGGTGATTGGTCACCAAATGGTAGTTCATCGAGTCTGGTTTTTGTAGCACCATGGTCTTCCATCCGTCATCCTTGTCGAACTCCACAATGGCGCAATGTCCTTTAGCATCGGCCACCATGTAGTGGTAACCCGACCCCACGATGGAGTCGTGGCGAATGTCAACAGTGGACAAGAGGTTTAGCGCCTCCTCCACCGTGGCGCAGCGGTCCAGCCACAGGCGCATGATGACGCTGGTACCCACACTGTGCTTGCCGGTCTGCTGGTTGGCGGCTTGGTGGTGCAGTGCCATTATTGAGGTGCAGAGACCCTTCTCGTTGATGCCGTCCACGGGGGCATAGATGGAAGCCAAGCACATCACCTTCTTGAGCAACTTGGTGGGCAGTACATCAAGGCTGAACCCAAAATGCGACATGTCGCTCACCGCCAATGAGGCATAGCCGTTGGCAGGGTGGGAGAGAGTTACCAAAGTGGGATTGGCAAAATAGTCATAGTTGCGGCCGTACAGATAACCGTCTCCAGAGGCGTTTTTCGCTTGCATGCTGGTGCAGTTGAAGGTCCGCAGTTCCCCCTTCTCATCCGCCACTTGGGAACTCTTTACCTTGATGGGGAGTCCCTTGCCGATCTTTCGGATAACGTATTGCAATATTTCGGGGTTCTGGTCTACGTCCTTGGACACCACATCGTCAAGGTCGTAGTCAGCTTTGTATTCCATAACATAAAGATATGGATTGTCGCCCACTTGGTGCAGAGTGGCAATAGTGCGTATTTCGCGCCCCCACAGGCACCAAACCGCAACAGCCAAAATCACGATTATCCCAACAATAATCAGGATGATGTTTCTCGTTCTCGAATGTTTTTTCATGATAGGACATTTTTGTGGTTATAAATATATTATTTTGTCTTGGTTTCTCTCATCTCAGATAGTCTTGATTTCCCAACATCCTTCTGAGCAAGTCTATGAAGTTAGTCTTAAAACCTTCATTCTGATGGTATTCATTATAAAGCGAAAGGTCTCCTCGTCGTTGCTGTCGCATGATGCGGTCGATAATGTTATTAAAGATGGTGTCTGCTGATTGTTGGTCAGGATTGCCCACCACAAGGGACTGATAGTCATCATCATCTTTGATGGCTCTAGTGATGCTGATGAGCTTCGATTTTTGGTCGTCGGGTGTGGCATTCCAGCCTTTAAACCAACGTTCGTTGAAATCTCGAAGTATTGCGTCAAGCGTTTCTTTTGGCTCCTCCTCCATACTCCCGGCGTTAACCATCACCGCCTTGTTTGGGTCTACTATGCTTTCGCCAGCATCCAGTTGGATGGTCTCGTTGAGCGAGGTACGCCGCAATCCGTAGGTGTTGAGGTCAACCGTGTCAAGCAAGTCTTTCAATTCGTCGTTGGCGGCATTCGGCACTACCAACTGAGGAATCAGAAAACGCAGAAACCAGAAGAGTTTCTCCCAGTCTTTCACCTCATAGCTCATAATGGCAGCAGCACGCGAATAGACTTTGACAAACTGCTTGCATTTCATCTTGAAATCGGCTTTGCCGTTCTCGCCCCATTCTATTTCATGGTTGAATCGTTCGGCTGCCGTGTCGATAATAGGTGCCCACTTGTCGGATTCGGCACCATGGATGTATAGGTTGATGAAGGTATCCACATCCTCCATCTCGAACACATCAAAACCGAGCAATGTAGTCTTCAACTCATGCAGTATATTGACATCTGTGGCTTCCGACAAGGTGGTCGAAGTATAGAACGGGTCAAAGGCATTCTTAATGTCGTCGGTAGTGTTGTAGAAGTCGAGCACAAACAGGTCTTCGCTCAATTTGCCCAGTTCTGGAGCCGCACGATTGAGTCTTGACAATGCCTGAACCGCCAGCACCCCGTCCAGCGGTTTGTCGATATACATCGCACACAGCTTGGGCTGGTCAAACCCCGTCAGGTATTTGTTGGCAACCACAAGTATGCGGTATTCGTCCGTGTCAAACATCTCAGCTGTCTTCGACTCGGGAAATCCGTTCAACCCTGCCTCGGTATAAATATTATTATTGAAGGAAAAACCTTCTGCAGCCTTTGGAATATCATTGTCCTCGTATTCCTCATTGGTTGAGAGTCGTTTCTCCCCCGAAAAAGCTATCAATACCTTGAATGGCATCCGTTTTTTCTCTATCAACAACGCACATCTTTTTCGTTTCGCCGTTGTCATCAATGTATTCCTCTGCACGAACAATATTTGCCATTGTCGTGTAAAAACTGTCCACATCAGACACAAACAATATATCATCAACGTCTATGTGTATTCTATCGATTATTGTTGACGTTGTGAGTGGGGCATAAGCAGACATTTCTACAATTTTTGCATTATGTAATG
>CADBGN010000166.1 GCA_902794155.1 uncultured Bacteroidia bacterium | reverse complement strand
GTAGTATTCGATGTCCTCAGGGGCTTTGTGGTCCTTCAGGTAGGTGTCGTACATCACATTATGCACAAAACCGGCGGTATATTTCACACCCTGTGCATCGGCAGCGGGGTCGGGACGGTCCAAAGCCAAGTGGAAATGGAAGTTGGGGAAGTCTTTCTCAAGTTGCAGGAAGTCTTGCAGATAGAAGACCTCGTTCAAGGCACGGGCGCCATAGAAGTAATGCATCTCGCGGTCTCTTACGTTCAAGGTACGGGTCAAGTGCATGATTTGTGCCCTCAAAGGAGCCATACCTGCTCCGCCACCTACCCAAATCATCTCTGGCAGCGAGGTCCCTGAGCCTGTCGAAGGGCCGGCCTCAACATTGGCATGTTCTTTCACATGGAACTCGCCATAAGGGCCTGACATGATGACCTTATCGCCCGGTTTCAATGAGAAGATATAGGATGAGGCAATGCCAGGATTGACATTCATGAATCCAGAACGATCAGGTTTGAAAGGTGGCGTTGCGATGCGCACCGTCAACATGAAGACATCGCCTTCGGCGGGATAGTTGGCCATCGAATAGGCACGGATGGTGGGTTCAGTGTTGACGCATCGCAGGTCAAACATCTTGAATTTCTCCCACGAAGGCAGGTATTCCTCCCCTATCAGTTCCTTGTCGAAGTCAGCATAGTTGATGTCGAACTTCGGTATCTTGATTTGGGCGTATGAGCCAGGCACAAAGTCCATATGCTCACCAGCGGGCAACTGCACCTTGAACTCCTTGATAAAAGTGGCCACGTTGCGGTTACTAACCACCGTGCATTCATATTCCTTCACGTTCAGAATCGACTGCGGCACCACGATTTTCAAGTTTTCCTTCACCTTCACCTGACATCCCAAGCGCCAGTGGTCCTGAATCTGTTTGCGGGTGAAGAATCCAACTTCGGTGGGCAAAATCGATCCGCCGCCTTCCACTACACGGCATTTGCACTGGCCACACGAGCCTTTGCCACCGCAGGCAGAGGGAAGATACACTTTCTGTTCGGCCAATGTGGCAATCAACGTGTTGCCCGTCGGGACGGTCAGCACTTTCTCGTCGTTGATGGTGATTTTCACCTCACCTTTGGGCATGAGTTTGTTGCGCACCCATAACAACAGGGCAACGAGCAGCAAGACGATGCCTAAAAAAACAATAATGCTAAGTAATATATTGGTTGTAAAATCCATAATATCAAATTTTTATGCCCATAAAGGCCATGAAAGCGATACCCATCAAGCCAGTGATGATAAATGAGATGCCTACACCCTGCAGACCTTTGGGAACTTTGGAATAGCGCAGTTTCTCGCGGATGGCGGCGATGGCCACAATGGCCAGCAGCCAGCCAATGCCTGAGCCGAGACCAAACACAGCGGCCTCACCCACATTGCTGAAGTTGCGCTCCTGCATAAAGAGTGAGCAGCCCAAGATGGCACAGTTCACCGCAATCAGCGGAAGGAAAATGCCCAAGGCGGAATAGAGCGACGGCGTGAAGGTCTCAATCACCATCTCCAGAATCTGCACGATGGCTGCGATGATGGCGATAAAGAGAATATACGTCAGGAAACTCAAATCGACAGAAGCCAATTTCGGGCTGATCCACGACAAGGCACCAGGCAAAAGCAAATATTTGTTGATCAGATAGTTGACTGGAACGGTAACGACCAACACGAAAGTCACGGCCAAACCCAAACCGGCACTGGTCTTGACGGTCTTCGACACGGCAAGATAAGAGCACATGCCCAAGAAATAGGCAAAGATCATATTGTCGACGAAGACGGATTTTATAAATAGTCTGAGAAATTCCATAGCCGTTTAGTTTTGGTTGTTTTCCTGCATTTCGGGGTTACGGGTGCGTTGAATCCAAATAATGACGCCTACCACAATAAGTGCCATCGGCGGCAAAATCATGAGTCCGTTGTTTTGATAACCAGCCTCATAGAACGATTGAGGGATGACTTGGTAGCCAAGTAAGGTTCCTGAGCCAAAGAGTTCACGGAAGAAGGCTACGATAACGAGTATCAAGCTGTAACCCAGTCCGTTGCCTAAGCCGTCCAAGAACGACTCTCCAGGCCCATGCGACAAGGCAAAAGCCTCCAAACGGCCCATGATGATGCAGTTGGTAATGATAAGTCCAACATAAACAGACAGTTGCTTGCTTACATCGTAGGCGAAGGCCTTCAGGAATTGGTCAATCAAGATGACCAAGGTGGCCACAACTACCAGTTGCACGATGATACGGATACGGTTGGGGATGCCTTTTCGCAGAAGCGAGATGATGAAATTCGACAACGCCGTCACAACCGTCACTGAAAGGCCCATTACCAAGGCAGGCTTGAGTTGGGCGGTCACAGCAAGGCAAGAGCAGATACCCAGCACCAACACGGTGACAGGATTAGTCTTGCGCAGCGGTTCTATAATGAGTTTCTTCAAGTTAGCCATAGTTATTCTCCTCTCCCTCCTCTCTCTGCTATTCTGCTTAAATATGCCGAATATTTCTCCAAAGTATTGTCAATCATTTCTTTAACTCCATTCGAAGTCTTGGTTGCTCCAGTGA
>CADBGN010000165.1 GCA_902794155.1 uncultured Bacteroidia bacterium | reverse complement strand
ACGATGACCTACGTCCTGCGTGAGAACGACGAAAACGGTCCCATCCTTCAGGAGACCACGAAAGAGAACCCCTTTGTGTGCATCTTCGGTATGCACCAGTTGCTGCCCAAGTTCGAGGAGAACCTGATGGGCAAGGAGCCTGGCGACCATTATGCCTTCCACCTGACCCCAGAAGAAGGTTACGGCGAGCGCGATGAGGCTTATGTGATGGACCTCGACAAGAACATGTTCATGCAGAACAACGTGCTGATGGACATGGTGAAAGTCGGCGCCCAGCTGATGATGCAGACCTCCGACGGTCGCCCGATTGCCGGTATCGTCCGCGAGATTGGCGACAAGCACGTGAAGATGGACTTCAACCACGACATGGCGGGCAAGCACCTCCATTTCTCGGGCGAGATTCTCGATGTGCGCGAGTCGACCGATGAAGACTTCGCTCCTGGTGGTTGCAGTGGTTGCGGCGGCGACTGCGGTGAAGGCGGTTGCGAAGGCTGTGGCGGTGGTTGCAACTGATTTTAATATGCTGTTTGTAGAGACGGTGTGCACACCGTCTCTACCTTGTTTTGACAAAACTCTGTTGAAAAATCACAAAATCTATGATTTTTCCACAGAGTTTTCTATTTCGTAATGCAAAATGTCGCATAAAGCGGCACAGCTTTGATGTTGTTGTCGAAGCCGAAATGCTTTTGTGAAATCCTTATCGAATAAGGTGCATTGTATTTCTTTGCAAACAAATTCATACTGATGGCCTTGTTCCGCTTGCCTTTCTTGACTTCCACGGGGATGATGTCGGTGCCGAGTTGCAGCACGAAATCCACTTCGGCAGTGTTGTCGTTTTTCCAGTAGTAAAGCGGAATTTGGTTGGCTTTAAATTGTTGTGCCACATAGTTTTCGGCCAACGCGCCCAAGAAACTGTTGTCTTGCTCGATGGTGGAAAGCACGGTTTGGTAAGCAAGCCCCGACTTCATGGTGAGCAGCCCCACATCGGCCATATAGAGTTTGAAGTCAGAAAGATCGGCGTATGCTGCGATGGGCATCAGTCCTTGAGTGGTCTTTTGGCATTTCAAGACGATGCCTGCCGATTCCAGCCAGTCGATGGACTCGCCGAACAGCGTGGCACTGCCGCCTTTTTGCACCACTTTGTATTGGAACTTGGTGTTTTCCTTGGCCAATTGGGTCGGAATTGAGTTGTAGCAAGCCCTGATTTTCACCGAGGTCGAGGCGGAGGCATATTTCGCCATGTCGGCCAGATATTCGTTCAAGATGCGGCTTTGGATGTCGATAATGTCCGTGAACTTTTGCGTCTCGATAAATTGCTTGACCACAGCAGGCATGCCTCCCGTAATCAGGTAATGCTTGTAAAGTTCGATGAGCATTTGGTGGATGCCCTCGGCAAAGGGTTGGTTGTTTGCGAAATGCCGTTTGATTTCCTCGGCGAAAAACTGTTTTCCATCGGCCCAAAGAAACTCCTCGAAATCAAGTGGGTACATATTGATTTCATCGACTTTTCCGACTGGGAAGGAGTACTTCTCACGATTGACGGCCACCCCAAGCAAGCTCCCAGCGGCCACGATGTGGTATTGCGGCGCTTCCTCGCAAAAGACTTTCAACGCCATCAGAGCCCGCTCGCTGCTTTGGATTTCATCAAGAATGATTAGTGTTTTCCCCGCTGTAATCTTTTGACTGTAGGCAGCTTCCAGGTATTGGATGATCCTTGTAGGCGTGAGGTCGCCTTCAAAAAACGCTGCCGTTGCCGTTTGGTTTTCCAAGTGTACATAGATGGTGTTCTCGAAATAGATTTCACCAAAAGCCTTCAAGATATAGGTCTTTCCCACCTGTCTTGCTCCGTTCACGATGAGCGGCATCCGATTCGGCTTGTCTTTCCATTTGACCAGTTCGGCCATCACTTTTCTTTCCATAGTTTTTGCCTTTTATGCCGCAAAAATAATCATTTTTGACAAAACTCTATGAAAAAATCAGAATAATTATGATTTTTCCATAGAGTTTTATTGATTTGGAGGCTTTTTGGGATAAAACAATCGGGCTCCACCAACCAATGATGAAGCCCGATTTGTGTATGGTAGAGACAATGCATGCGCCGTCTCTACAAGCGTAATAAATCATTTCCTCAACCCAGCCAACTGTTGTTTAATCACAGCGATCTTGGCTTCGGCGTCGGCTTTTTTCTTGCGTTCCTTGTCGACGACGGCGGCAGGAGCACCGCTCACGAAGCGTTCGTTGGATAGCTTCGCCTCAACGCTCTTTAAGAAACCTTGGGCGTATTTCAACTCTTCTTCCAGCTTCTTGATTTCGGCCTCCACATCGACGCTGCCGGTGAGCGGCACGAAGAACTCGGTGCTGCCCACAATGAAGCCGAAGGCACCAGCGGGAGCCTCGGCCACATAACTCACTTCACTCACATTGCAGAGCTTGGCAATCACGCAGTCGAAGTCCTTGTTACCTCTTGGGTGAACTCGAACTGTTTCAGAATCTGCTCGTCGATGGCTTGTAACTTGGGCTGCTGAGCAATGATGATATCGTCACCCTCTTTACGCTCAGCGATGGCATGCCAGATTTCCTCGGTGATGAACGGCATGAAGGGGTGCAGCAGGAGCATCAGGTTCTCGAAGAACTTGATGGTGGCGGCGTAAGTCACGGGGTCGATGCCCTGGCCTTGCGGGGCCTTCACCATCTCGAGGTACCACGACGAGGTACCACGAGCAGAAGTCGTCCCAAGTGAGTTTGTAGATGCCCATCAAGGCGTCGCTGAGGCGGTACTTGTCGATGTTGTCGTTGGTCTCGGCCAGCACTTGGTTGAAGCGGGCCTCAAACCACTTGACGGCCATTTTGGCGGCCTCGGGTTGAACAGCGTTTTCATCCACATTCCAGCCTTTCACGAGACGCAAGGCGTTCCAAATCTTGTTGCAGAAGTTACGGCCTTGCTCACAAAGGGCTTCGTCGAAGAGGATGTCGTTGCCGGCAGGGGCGCTGAGCATCATGCCCATACGCACACCATCGGCGCCAAACTTGTCGATGAGCTCAATCGGATCTGGCGAGTTGCCCAACGACTTGGACATCTTACGGCCCAACTTATCTCTCACGATACCAGTGAAATACACATTCTTGAACGGCACTTCATTTTGGTATTCCTCACCAGCCATGATCATGCGGGCAACCCAGAAGAAGATGATGTCGGGGGCGGTGATGAGGTCGTTGGTGGGGTAGTAGTACTTGAACTCGGCATTGTCGGGGTCGAGGATGCCGTTGAAGAGCGACAAAGGCCACAGCCACGAGCTGAACCAAGTGTCCAAGGCGTCATCGTCCTGGCGCAAGTCTTTCATCGTCAAGTTGCTGTTGCCTGTCTTCTCGATGGCGAGTTTCAAGGCTTCTTCGGGCGTCTCGGCGACCACGAACCCGCCTTCGGGCAGGTAGTAGGCCGGAATCTGATGGCCCCACCACAGCTGACGGCTGATGCACCAGTCCTTGATGTTCTCCAACCAGTGACGATAGAGGTTGACATATTTGGCGGGATAGAACTTGATGTCGCCATTCAACACGGGTTTCAGTGCGATGTCGGCGAGGTGTTCCATCTTGAGGAACCACTGCATCGAGAGCTTCGGCTCAATCGGTACATTGGTGCGCTCGGAGTAGCCCACCTTATTATTATAGTCTTCAATCTTCTCCAACAGTCCAGCTTCCTTCATGTCGATGATGATCTGCTTGCGGCAGTCCTCGCGGCTCATGCCGATGTACATGCCAGCGGCTTCGCTCAAAGTGGCATCATCATTGAAGATATTGATGCTCTGCAGGTTGTGCTTCTCGCCCAGCATATAGTCGTTCACGTCGTGGGCGGGAGTGACCTTCAGACAGCCCGTACCGAACTCGATGTCGACATAGCCGTCCTCGATAACGGGGATGACGCGGTTGACCAGCGGCACCACGACTTTCTTGCCTCGCAGCCATTGGTTCTTGGGGTCGGCAGGGTTGATGCACATGGCGGTGTCGCCCATGATGGTCTCAGGACGCGTAGTGGCCACCACAGCGTAGCGGCGACCTTTCTCATCGGTGTGGATGATTTCGCCTTCAGCGCCCGTGGCACCTGTGCCGTCGTCCTCGTGGAGGTAATAACGCAGGTAGAACAGTTTGCTATGTTCATCCTTGAAGATGACTTCCTCATCGCTCAAAGCCGTTAAGGCTTTCGGGTCCCAGTTGACCATGCGTACACCACGGTAAATCAGGCCTTTGTTATATAGGTCAACGAAAGCACGGATGACGCTCTTCGAACGGATGTCGTCCATGGTGAACGAGGTGCGTTCCCAGTCGCAGGAGCAACCGAGGCGGCGAAGCTGCTTGAGGATGATGCCTCCGTGCTCATGGGTCCAGTCCCAAGCGTGCTTGAGGAACTCATCGCGACCGATGTCCGTCTTCTTGATGCCCTGTTGCGCCAGCTTGTTCACCACCTTTGCTTCGGTGGCGATGGAGGCGTGGTCGGTGCCGGGCACCCAGCAGGCGTTCTTGCCTTGCATACGGGCGCGGCGGATCAGGATATCCTGGATCGTGTTGTTCATCATGTGACCCATGTGAAGCACGCCAGTCACATTGGGCGGCGGAATCACGATGGTATAGGGTTCGCGTTCGTCGGGAGTGGAGTGGAAGTAGTTCTTGTCCATCCAGTGTTCGTACCATTTGCCTTCAACTTCCTGAGGGCTG
>CADBGN010000164.1 GCA_902794155.1 uncultured Bacteroidia bacterium | reverse complement strand
ATCTGCTTCTCCACTTCCTCGCGGGCCACTTTGGCTGCTTTCCCGCCACTCTGTGCCACCTGCTTGTTCTCCTGCATGGTCTTCGGATTACGGTTACGCGATATCTCTGTGGTGGCAGCTTCCGCCAACGTGTTCAAAGCCAGCTCGAGGGTGGTCATATTGTCTCTCAGATTCTCCTTCGTAAGCCCCTTGTACCGTTTGTATTCACCCGTATTCATGCCGCTCCACGCCTTGGTGAGGATGTTGGTAAGGATGGCGAAGTCTTTCTGCTCTTTCACCCCCGAACGCTCCCACTCGTCAGTCAGTTCCTTGCGCGTACGTATGGACTTGAGACGGTTTTCTATCCAGCGTTCGCTATACCCTTGACGGCGGTAATCCTCTACGGCCATCTGGAATGTCAACTCGGGGTCGATCATCTGGTCAATACGCTGCGCACCCACCTCGGAGAGCCATTGCTTGATAGGCTCCGCCTTCTTAGACGGAATGGATTGGATGATGCGAAATATCTGCTCTAAATCAGCGACATCGGTCTTGTAGTTCTTGCCGTCGGCAGCCGGCATTTTCAGTTGCTTACAATTTGTAAGCAACTCATCAGCACCTTCCTCTTTCAGGCGTTTCTTGAGAACCGCCCAATAGGTGCTTGCTTTGCGAGTTGTAGGTTGCTCGGTCAGGATCTGCACCACATCAACGATGGAGAAATAATACTTCTCTTCCTCCTCGTTCCATGCAACGCGAACCTGGTTGCCTTCAAATATCTGTATGGCGTTCTGCTGGGTCATATTCTCAGTACGCATTCTTTTATGTTATTTCGACTGCAAAAGTACACTTTTTTTCTGACACAGCAAAATCAATTAGCTGAGCCAACGGTAATGGTGCCGATGAATATCGACGGCGACACACGGCGGTTGATATTCCGGTGGTTTTTGGCGGCTTTTTTCTCGTCGGGGGAGAGGGTCGAGACGCAGGCGGTGTTGGCGGCCTCGACGATGGCATAGAGGTGGAACGTTACGGAAGTCGAGCGCAAGCAAGCTTGATTGCTATGCCGAGATGAAGTAACGTCACTGCCAAGTAAAGTGATGGGTTTGTCGGTTTCCTCACTGAGGTCGGGCAGGTCGAAGGCAACGCTGGCGGCTCGCCGCTCAACGCAGGCCACGAGTTGGCAGACCTCCGTCTGGAACTCGACGGCATAGATGAAGACTACATCGTCGGGGTTGGCATGATTGGCTCCGATGTAGGGTTCGAACTGTAGCTCCACATGCAGGCCATCGGCATGGCAATTGGTAAAATCCATGCGGGCTATCGGGCCGGTGGAGAGAATCAGGCGGGGATAGTCGATATGCACCATGCCATCGGTGTAGGAGAAGCATTGCTTGTTGATTTTGGCGAACTCGTTGTTCTCGACATGCCCGTGGGCGTGGGCCTCCTTGGCGAGACCGCGCTGGATGACGGAGCCGAGGATGGAGGAGGTGTGCTGCATGGCCTTGAAGAGCGCACGCTGCCGCAGCTGTGCTTCCGACTTGTTGTCGTTGAATGACGTGGCCTTGCTACGGCTGAACAGCTTGCCGAAGCGGGTGTAGAAGACACGGTCGCCGATGGTGCCCGTCTGCTCTATGATGGATGGTCTTACCTTTGCCATAGTATAGGTATTACCCCGAAGGGAATCTGAATACAATCTGATATAATGAAGAACGGAGGAACAGTATATTTAGTATAGAGTTACCATATAGGCACCCAAAACGGGAACAAAAGGGGAGCAATAGGGGAGCAAAACCAATAGAGTACTATATAGCAATGTATCAGGGATATATGACCCACTATAGCTTCGTCTTTGACCCAACACAAGCAGCAAACAATAATCATTGTATAACAAGCACTTGTAAATTTAATTCACTTTTTTTGCGAATATATTAAAAAAAGTATGTATCTTTGCATCTCGAAATGAAGAAAACTATTAACAATATGATTGCCAATAACCTAACGCCATTTTATTCGACCCATCCAGGTGAAGTGATAAAAGACGAACTGGAAGCCCGTAACATTTCACAGCGAGCCTTTGCTCAGTCGGTTGGTATGTCATACTCGGTACTGAACGAAATACTGAACGCTCACCGTGCACTAACGACAACCACGGCACTACTGTTCGAGGCGGCTTTGGATGTACCCGCTGATGTTTTGATGCGCTTGCAGACCAAATACAATCTACAGACGGCCCGCAAAAACAAGGAGACTATCAGCTGGATGGAAAACATCCGTCGTGCAGCAGCCGTGTTATAGACTTACATAAAACCTTTATAAAACATAGAAGCGAGGCCGTATGGTCTCGCTTCTATGCTATTTAGAGTATTTGTTTGACCGATTAGCGACGGCGGCCTTCGCCGTTGCCGGAGCTGCGGCGCTCGCCACCGTTACTGCCTTCGCGACGGCCATGACCACCACGGTCGCCGTCCTTGCGGGGACCACGGTCGCCACCTTCGCGGCGCGGGCCACGGGCGGGCTTCTCCTCCACATAGCCTTCGGGCTTGGGCAGGAGGGCCTTGCGGCTGAGCTTGATCTTGCCGTTCTTCTCGTCGAAGGCGATGACCTTCACCTGGAACTCGTCGCCTTCCTTGATGAGGCCTTCGAGGGTGGCGGGATGGCCCCACTCGTACTCGCTGATGTGCATCAGGCCTTCCTTGCCGGGCAGGAACTCCATGAAGGCGCC
>CADBGN010000163.1:2794-3499 GCA_902794155.1 uncultured Bacteroidia bacterium | reverse complement strand
TCGGCCATCTTTTTATGGACCTTGGCGACGATGGAGCCGTTCACATTGATGGCCACTTGGTCGGTCGACGACTTGGCGTAGCTGGTTTGGATGGTGCCCGGCACTCTATACATACCGTATGCCGACGAAGGAGTCAGACCATTGATCAGACCATTGTTACCAACGATATTCGACAGATTCATGTAGTTGTTGAATGGGCCGTAAGGCTCATAAAGGTCAAAATAGTTCTCAACATAATTGGCCAACAAGGGGTTAAAGTCGTAGTTTGTACGCTCAAATTCCACCAAGGTATCGTAGAAGTTGTTCAGCACCCACACATTGTTGAAGCTCTTGTATTCGCCGTCGACCAGCACCGAGTCAATCGTGGCACTGGTGAAGGCGTAGTTGGGAGAGCGGTGGATAGTGAACTTACCGATGTTACCATAGGCAAAGATGTTGTCCCACAGGTCGGGGTCGCCCTGCTCGGCATGAGTGTGAGTATAGTCAGCTTGGATGCTATAGTACACATTGGAAATCAGCGAAGTGCTTTCTGGGTCGCTGGGGAAGCGTTGTGAGAATCTCACATAACCACGATAAGTACCAGATTTGTAGAGGTAGTTCTTGTCAGTGTTGAAGAAATAGTCACCTCTTCTGGCTGAATAGTGGGCTTGGCTTCTATAGAACGAACCACCGAGGGTGAGGTTGGTGGTGGGGCCTGTACGCACG
>CADBGN010000163.1:0-2777 GCA_902794155.1 uncultured Bacteroidia bacterium | reverse complement strand
ACTCCAGTTTGAGGAGTTGTTGAGGTATCTGGTCTCATAGAGGTTGTCGCGATGGGTGTAGGAAGCCATCACGTTTGAACCTGTACCAGCACCGGAGAGGGTCAACGGGTTTTTCTCAATGTAATCCATCCACTCATCGGTGGCGCGCCAGAAGTTGGTGGCCGAGATGCTACCCACGCGGTTGTGGGCAAGGTCGGCAGCGAGGAAGAAGCCCAACAGAGACTCCTCTTCCTTCTCACCTTCTTCAGTGCGTTTTTTCAAGAGAGGACCGTTCAAGCTGAGGCCGAGACGCTTGTGGCCATAGCCTTCAACGGAGTGCTCATACTCAATACCACCGCCCCAAGTACGGCTGGGGCCTTTGGTGGTCATGTTGATGATACCGCCGCTGGCGTCACCATACTGGGCGGGCGTACCGCCGAGGATGACGTCGACTTGGTCGATAGCGCCTTGAGGCACACTGTTGCTACCGATGACTCTCACACCGTCGATGTAGTAGACGGCGCCTTCACGGGAACCACGGATGGAACCGACCTCACCGTCAGCGGAGAACACGCCACCAACACTGGCAGCGACGCCTTCAGCCGAGCGGTTAGGCAGCTTCGCGATTTCCTCGGCGGTGACTGACTCACCGGAGGTCGTGTTGTCCTTCGAGATCAGAGGGATCTCATAATCGATGACGATGACAGCATCCAAGCTAATAGTGCCACCGACCATCTTAATGTCGTAGTAGGTAATCTTGTTGGCAGGGATAACAATGTTGTTCACTTGGAACGCATTGTAGCCAACGCAGCTTGCCTTCAGGGTGTAGGTTCCCGGAGGGATCGGGTTGATGTCGTAGTTACCGTCGAAGTCAGAGGATGCACCACCCATCTGCGAGCCGCCTTTCTCGATGATGACGTTTGCAAACGGTACAGGTTCTCCTGTGTCGTCGGTAATCTTTCCTTTGAGTCTTCCTTGCTGTGCCAAAGCCATCGTGCAGGTGGCCAAAAGGATTGCAAGGGTCATTAGTAAATTTTTAAACATACCTTGTAATTTTATGTAATACTATACTTCATTTAGTGCATTAAAAGTCGTCAAAATTACAACCTTCTTGGAAAGTACGCAAGAAAAAAATTCATTTTGAACGTTTTTTTCTTCCTGATTTTCCTGAAATCCGATACAACATTTTGATATATAATCATTTATATGGATGAGATTTTTTGCATTTTTTTTCGATTTTTTTCGGTCTGAAGCCAAAAACAAGTGAAAATGATGAAATTTTCGGTTTGAATTGGGAGAAAATCGGTTTGAATTAGGAGAAAAACGGATTGCTTCTCTGCCTCCGACGCATCTTTTCGGCGTGTTTTTTGTCTTTTTGGATCATTTTTTTGGTCTTTTTGGCCTGATGTTTATAGTGTGCCGACTTGGCCTTGTCGAACTGCTTCTTCGACTGTTTTTCCATCTTCTCCATCTGACGTTCAGCCTTGCGCATGGCCTTTGTCGGCCTGTTGGAAGCACACGAGGCGAAGAGCAAAAGGAGGCTCAACACTGCGACAATGACGGTGGTTTTTCTTCTCATATCTGTTGATTTGGACGCAAAAGTAAGAATTTTCCGCCGAACATATACTTTTGGACGTGATTTTTGCGTTACTTTGCCATGATGAAAAAGCGCATTTTACACCTATTAATATTAATAGCACTTCTGGCAGGATTTCACGGCTGCCAAAAGTATCCGGAGAACCCCAACCGGCCATCTATGCCGTTTTCGTTCTCGATTTATCCCAACACGATTCAATATCAGGAGATTAACTTCGTCAGCGGGTGGATCTACCTCACTTCCGAGGTGGAAAGCACAAGCCGTGGCATCATCGTTTACCGCCAAAGCGACAACGAGTTTCTCGCCTACGACCGCCTGCCCCCAAACGAGCCTAACGCCTGCACCGACAGCCAAGGCAACACGACGCGCCTCGTGGTCGACTTCCCTTTTGTGGTTGACCGATGCAACAACGCTTACTACAACATCCTGAACGGACAAATCATCGTTGCCGAGCCCGACATGATTCCCAACTTCCCCACAGAGGGCGTGCCCGTGTATCCGCTCATCCAGTACCACACCAAATATGACGGGCACAAACTAACGGTTTACAATTGACTGCGAGGCCATTCTAACGCTTCGCGCAATTGCGAGGAAAAACAACAAAGCAATCCAATACAAAAACACATCTAATTACAATTCAACAACTTAAACATTCAATTGTTGAAAAATGTTGAAAAAGTGGAAACGGAAATCCTTGCAGGGTTTCGCGAGTCGGGCTACTTTTGCAGCGTAATCGTAATACTAATAATTTCATTTTGTGCATCCCTTGGCAAAGCCTGCCTATCGGTGGGCTTTGTCATTTTTCCATGATACGGCTCTGCCGCTCGATGGAAGCCTGATGGATAGCCTCAAACACCTTATTAATTAATATAGGCGACAGGCCCAATTCCTCACCCGTGGCCATTAGGTCGGCGAGAACCTGTTTCCAACGGTCCATCTGAACTACGGTCACATTGTTGCGCTTCTTGTATTCTCCAATTTGCGCACTCACCTCCATGCGACGAGCCAAGAGTTGCAGCAGTTCCTCGTCGATGTCGTCGATTTCGCTGCGCCATCCAGCAAGGTCGTGCTCCACGCTACCCGACTGCTTGGCACGGAAAACCAAGCTCGCCAACAATTGCCGTAAAGCTTCGGGCGTGATTTGCTGACGGGCAGCGGTCAAAGCCTCGTCGGGATTGATATGACATTCTATCATCAAGCC
>CADBGN010000162.1 GCA_902794155.1 uncultured Bacteroidia bacterium | reverse complement strand
GTGATGATGATGCTCGTGTTCGTCCTCATCCTCGTCTTCGTCGTGATGATGATGTTCTTCTTCCTCCACGGCACCTTCCACTTCCTTAATCCAAGTGGCGGAAGTGGCCACCTTGTCGAAGTCGAACATCTTGGTATTGAGGATTTTGTCGAAATCAACATCGCCATAGTCGCAAGTAATGATTTCGGCGGTGGGCTGCAAGGCGCGGATGATGCTCTTTACGCGGCCTAATTCCTCTGGCGTGACTTCCGAAGCCTTGTTCAATAAGATGATATTGCAGAACTCAATCTGCTGTATGACAAGGCTTTCCAAGTCGTCCTCGGCCAAATTTTTCTTCATCAGGTCGTCGCCGCAGGCAAATTCGCTCTGCATTCGGAGCGCATCAACAACGGTCACGATGCAGTCCAAGATGGGCAAGCCGTCCTTGGTGAGTTGCCACGCCATTTGCGGGAAGGAACAAATCGTTTGCGCAATCGGCTCCGGCTCGCAGATGCCGCTGGCCTCGATGACGATGTAGTCAAATCTTTGCATGACGATGATGTCGTGCAGTTGCTGAATCAAATCCATCTTCAAAGTACAGCAAATGCAGCCGTTCTGCAAAGCGACCAAACTGTCATCCTTTTGGCCGACCACACCACCCTTTTCAATCAGGTCGGCATCGATGTTCACTTCGCCTATATCGTTGACAATCACGGCGAACTTGATGCCTTTGCGGTTGTTCAATATCTTGTTGACCAAAGTGGTCTTGCCGCTGCCGAGGTAGCCGGTAAGCAGCAATACGGGTATGTCTTTCTTCATTTTTCGTGCAGTTTTTAAATGAGGTGCAAAGGTAGGAAATTTTCAGGATTTAAAATTTAAAATTTAAAGATTTAAAATTCTATTTTCGCAGATGGAAAAGTGATTTTTGCATGAAATTTCGCATTTGGAAATGCGATTTTTATATCAATTTTCGCAGATGGAAATGCGATTTTTTTCAAAAAATCGCAGTTAGAAAAGTGATTTTTTGTATTTTTGCAGCGTTAAAATAGGAAATCATGGAAGACGACATCGTAAAACCCATCACCGACGCTTTCTATATGAAACTTTCGGCTACAAACCTGAAATTCAAGCGTTACCTATATGACAAAATCAACTGGGAGACGCGGCTCATCGGCATAAAAGGAGCCAGAGGCGTAGGAAAAACAACGATTTTGCTGCAACGCATCAAGGAATATTTCCCGAAAAAAGGTGAAGCTTTGTATGTTTCGTTAGATAATTTGTGGTTCAAGACGCACACTTTGGAAGAATTGGTGGCCTACGAATATGCCCACGGCGTGACGCACCTGTTTCTCGACGAAGTACACAAATACCCCGACTGGAGCATCAGCATCAAGAACCTATACGACACTTACACAGACCTTTACATCGTATATACCGGCAGTTCGATGCTCGAAATCGACTATTCGAAGGTGGATTTGTCGCGACGGCAGACGCTCTACACGCTGCACGGCCTCTCATTGCGCGAATACATGGAGTTTGAAGGCGTTATGACCACTGAGCCTATCGCCTTGGACGACCTCTTGAAGCGCCACATCGACATTGCCTTCGACCTGTTCCAGAAAACCAAGGTGCTGAAACACTTCTCTAACTATCTGGAAAGCGGCTACTATCCCTTCTACAAGGACGCGAAAAAAGACTACCTGCTGCAACTCGCCGAAGTCGCCAACTTAGTGATTGACACCGATTTGCCCGCTGTCGAGGAAGTCACTTACAGCACCGTAAAGAAGACCAAAGTGCTGCTCATGCTAATTGCGCAGAACCTGCCGCTGATGCCCAACATCAACAAACTGACCGTGCAGTTGGACACCAGCCGCGACCTCTGCCTCAAGATGCTTTACGCCTTAGACCGCGCCGAACTCATACAACTGCTGACCGAAAACGTCAAAGACTACAAGCACATCATCACGCCTGAGAAGATTTATCTGAACAACACCAACCTTATGCGTGCCTTAGCGATCAAGAGCGAAATCGGCACCGTCAGAGAGACCTTCTTCGCCAACCAAACCTCGGCGGTGGCCACGCTCACCATGCCGAAAAAAGGCGACTTCCTCATCAACAGCACGAGCCTGTTTGAGATAGGCGGACAAGGAAAGAAATTCGACCAAATCAAAGACATTCCGAACAGTTTTTTGGCCGTCGACGACACCGAAGTCGGCTTTGGCAACCGCATTCCGCTGTGGATGTTCGGATTTTTATACTAACTCATTGAACTATGGACAAAAACGAAACCTACCAACTCCTCCTCGCCCAAGTGAAGGCGATGGTGAAGGACGAAAGCGACCCCGTCGCGAACATGGCCAATGTGGCCGCTCTGATTCAAGAGGCTTTCCACTTCTGGTGGACAGGGTTTTACCGCGTAGTGAACGGCGAACTGCTGTTAGGTGCTTTTCAAGGACCTGTAGCCTGTTATCATATTGCCCACGGAAGGGGTGTCTGCGGAACAGCATGGGCTGAGCGCCGAACCCAGGTTGTGACTGATGTGGAGCAGTTTCCAGGACACATCGCCTGCAGCTCCGAATCGAAGAGCGAGATTGTCGTCCCTATATATAATAAGGAACACGAGGTCGTTGCCGTCTTGGATATTGACAGCGAGAAGCTCGGCACCTTCGACGCCACTGACCAGGAAGGGCTGGAAGCCGTCTGCCAGCTGCTGACCGAAACCATTTACCAATAACAAGCAACAGGATGGAAAACATCAAGATATTCACACGACTGATAGCCGGCGAACTAGCCGGCGAACTGCATCTGTCGGAGCATGCGGTGGAGAACACGCTGAAGCTGCTGGACGAAGGCTGTACAATACCATTTATATCACGCTACCGCAAAGAGCGCACCGGCGGACTGGACGAAGTACAGATAACAGCCATCAGTGACCGTAAGGAACGGCTGCAAGAGATTGCCAAGCGCAAGGAGACCATTATCAAGACCATTTCCGAACAGCAGAAGATGACGCCTGAGTTGCAGAAACGCATTGACGACTGCTGGGAGATGACCACCCTCGAAGATATCTACCTGCCCTACAAGCCCAAACGACGCACAAGGGCACAGGTAGCCAGAGAACAAGGACTGGAACCGCTAGCCACCCTCCTGATGATGCAGCGTGAAGCCAACCCGGAACAGGTTGCCAAACGCTTCGTCAAGGGCGACATCGCCACTGCAACAGATGCTATCAAAGGTGCTCAGGACATCATTGCCGAACAGGTCAGCGAAGATGAGCGGTCCCGCAACCAGGTACGTTCTGCTTTCCGACGCGAGGCATTCATCGAGTCGAAGGTGGTCAAGGCGAAGAAAGACACTGACGAGGCACAGAAATATAGCGACTACTTTGAATGGGAAGAACCGCTGAAGCGCTGTTCCAGTCATCGCATGCTGGCGATGTTGCGTGGTCAGAGCGAGGGAATCCTGCGTATCAGTCTGACCATTGACGACGAAGAGGCCATTCAACGTTTACAACACAACTTTGTGCGAGGAAACGGATCCTGCCAACGACTGGTTGGCGAGGCGGTAGAGGACGGATACAAGCGGTTGTTGCTGCCTTCGATAGAGACGGAGTTCACCAATATGAGCAAGGAGAAGGCCGACGAGGAAGCCATCCGTGTGTTTGCTGAGAACCTGCGCCAGCTACTGCTCTCTGCCCCACTCGGCCAGAAACGTGTCATGGGTGTGGACCCTGGCTTCCGAACGGGTTGCAAGGTGGTGTGTCTG
>CADBGN010000161.1 GCA_902794155.1 uncultured Bacteroidia bacterium | reverse complement strand
GATGACATCTTTGTTAGTGAGGATGCTTTTGGTGTCGTCGCTCATATTGTTCAGGTCATTGCCAGCCATCAAAGGTGCGGCCAACATGCACCACATGGAGAAATGGCTTTGGTCTTCGATGGTCGTCATTCCACCGTTGCCGACCTCAAGCATGTCGGGGTCGTTCCAGTGGCCTGGGCCGTTGTAGGGGTAAAGGTCTTGTACCAAGTCGATGATGTTCACCATGCCATGACCGCCCCAATCTTCTCTGCCGTCCCATGTGTTGATGATGTCGCCCGTGGCTCTCCAGAGATGACCGATGCCTTGTGCCCATTCCCATGGTTGAGTGCTGCCCCATTCGCAAATGCTGAAGACGATGGGACGACCAGCTTCCTTCAAGGCTTCGCGCATGACGGTGTATGCGGTCTTGGAGTTGGTGCCACGGTTGTTGCAGAAGTCGTATTTCAGATAGTCCACACCATTTCGGGCATAGTAGATGGCGTCTTGATACTCGTGGCCCATGCTGCCAGGACGACCAGCGCAAGTGTGTGTGCCGACACAAGAATAAAGCCCGAATTTCAACCCTTTGGAGTGAATGTAGTCTGCCACATACTTCATACCATGCGGGAAACGCTCGGGGTCGCAGACGATGTTGCCATCGGTATCGCGGTCCACCTGCCAGCAGTCGTCCACGACGATGTACTTATAGCCCGCATCTTTCATTCCTGAAGCGACCATCGCATCGGCGGCTTCCATAAGCAGTTGCTCGCTGACGTTGCAGCCGAACTTGTTCCAACTGTTCCAGCCCATAGGCGGGGTGGGGCAGAGTGCTTCGAATTCCTCTTGCGTGAGAGGTTGTGGCTTGGGATTCTGTGCCATGGCTGAAAACGCCAATAGCAACAAGGTAATTAAGGTAAGGTGTTGTTTCATAGTGAAATGGATTAATAATGATGCCACAAAGGTAGAAAATAATCTGTGGTTGGGTTGATTTGTCGAAAAAAAAGTAGGACTGACGTAATGTGTCAGTCCTACAAATTGTATTTCATTGTTTTCAATTAGTACTGTTGCGTTATTATTAGACATTAGAATAAAGTTAGTACTGTTGCGTTATTATTAGACATTAGAATAAAGTTGGTTCATTGACATCTTGGTTTTGATTGAGAAGGTTGTTTTGCGGATTGGTGAGCAGGTCTGTGATGTCGGTTTTTGACAGGGCGGAGACACCGAGCAATGTAGCAACTTCGGAGATGGTGTAGGGACAACCCTTTATTGAGGCCTTGATTCTCGCCACTATCAGGTAAGTGCAGATGGCGGTCCAAAGATGTGTCTTCACGGCATTCTCGGTGTGTCCCCAGAAGGACTTTATGGTCAAGTTCTGCTTTATCCACTTGAAGAACGTCTCTATCTGCCAGCGGTTGCGGTACAGATTGGCCACGTCCAAAGGTCCTACTTCGGTGAGGTTGGTGATGAAGACAAGCTCCTCGCCGCTTTCGAGGTCGGTGTACTCCACCATCCTGAAGGTCTCAGGGTAGAGTTTTGCGGGCTTGTAGCCGGTCAGTCGGATGATGTGGTCGCCGCGCAATCCTGTGGCGGGGTCGATGTTGTAGTTGGTTTCCACCACCTCGTAGCGAATGTT
Source organism: uncultured Bacteroidia bacterium (assembly GCA_902794155.1). GTDB lineage: Bacteria > Bacteroidota > Bacteroidia > Bacteroidales > F082 > Limimorpha. The sequence continues at coordinate 3,490 of CADBGN010000161.1, read as the reverse complement.
GCTCTTTGCCCGCGTGACCCAATAGGCATCACGCCCGCTTATATTGTGGAGAGCCGCGAAGTCCACATAGGCCTTGTCCATCACATAAATCGCCCATGGGATTATTTCCATGACATCCAGCATGTTGCTGTCGTGCCACTTGCCGTGGGTAACATAGATGAAGGCGGGGATGCCGCCTCTGAGGTCGAGGACTGTATGCATCTTGACCGCACCTCTGTCGTACTTGCCGTACGCCCATGTCATCAGCTTGATACTGCACGACACGGTGGTGGAGTCAACGGCAAAAATTTCCCAACCTGGAAGGTTGACATCAGGAACTGGCTCGCTGGAATAGAGAGGCCTGACAATGCCTATCAGCACTTGGCCGAACTCCTCCCAAATGCGGCAGTCGCGGTCTCGGTTTGCCCTCGACAACGATGAGACGTTAACCGTCTGTCTGAACCCCAGCGGGTACAGGATTCGCTGGTGAGCCTTGAGGCACAGGCAGATGTCTCGGATGGATTCGCAGGCCGTCAGCTGGCCGAACATCAGGTGGAGAAACAGGTTGTAACAGCTCAATTCGCGCACATGATAGTCACCGTTGTACTTGCGGACTATGCGGTCAAACTCGTATCTCGGGATAAAATCGGCCACTTGGGCGAAAACGTACTACTTCTCAATTTCAAATCAAAAAATCAAAGAACGATTGTAATATGTTATATATCAATTAATTATAAATAATTTTCAAAAATTAACGCAACAGCAATAATAATCCAACTTACTTTTTGTTTCCGAACCCTGCTAATAACAGAGTGACCTTAAGCCCGGCGGATGATATTAATCAAGACATAACCAAACACATAATAGTAGAAAACACCCATAATGATACAATTTGTGATGAGTACTTTTTGGGCTGTTTAGAAATCAATACAAGTCTGTACGAATCCGGCATCTATTTAGCTCATATTTTTACGGAAAATGGCGAAGTGGTCAAGCGCTTTGTCGTCACGCATGAATAGACTTCAATTCATTCCCAGCCTCTTCGAGTCCATTATTATCGTCACTGAACCGTCGTTGAGGAGCTCAAAATTCCAGACTCGTCGGAAAAATGTAGTTTTTGGGAGAAAAGGCTTAAGGTAATCCAGCCTATCCTTGCATCAACGATGTTTGGCGTGGAAGCAGATGCCGATGGCGTTAGGCCCGCAGTGGCTGCCGATGGTAGGGTTGACGACGGTGGTGATGACGTTCAGGTCTTGGCCGAACTTCTCTTTCAGTTGTCTTTCGGCTTCGGCGGCGATGTCGGGGCAGTCAGAGTGGCCAATGACCACACGGTGGGTCTTCACGTCCTCGCCGAGGTCTTCGACATATTGCACCAAACGCGCGATGGCCTTGGCGCGACCGGTTTCCTTGCCGATGCTCACCATCTTGCCCTCGTCGTTGAGGTGGATGATGGGCCGTATGCCGATGAAACCGCCCATCGTGGCCGCCAAGCCGCTCACGCGACCGCTGCGGCGGAAGAACTTCAGGTCGTCGGCGAAGAAATACATCGGGAACTTCGGCACCTCCACCTTGGCCCATTCCACGATTTCCTCGGCGGTCTTGCCCGCTTTCAGCAGGTCGGCAACTTCGAGGACGATATTGTAGCATAATGCACTGATTCCCAATGTGTCAACCTCATAGAATTTGCGCTCTGGATACTTCGCTTTCAGTTTCTCCAACGCTTGATGCATGATGGTGAAAGTGTTGGAGGTGCCCGATGAGAAATGCACATAAAGGATGTCGTTTCCAGCGGCAAATTCAGGCTCAAAGTATTGGGTATAAGCCTCTTCGCTCATCGCACTCGTGGTCGGCATGGTGCCTGTGCGGAGCATGTCGTAGAACTTGTGGGAATCGAATTCGTCGAAGTCGATGTAGGGATAAACCACCTGTTCGCCCACGGTGTAAGGCATCGAAATGAGTTTGATGTTGTATGCGGCGCACTCCTTGGGAGTGATGTCGCAATCGGTGTCGCTAAAAAATGTCAGCATAAAACAAAAATATAATCATAAACTGGCTGTGCGCCGTGGTTCAACATAATTTCAAGGTTCTTGTATTGGGTTTGCAGGTCGGCAACGAGGCTTTCCGCTTCATTTTGAGGCACTTCCTCACCGAAAAAGATGAGCATCACATCGCGGGAGCTTGCGCCAAGGCGTTCAACGAGGGCTTTGGCGGCCTCAATGCGATTGAGGCTGTCGGAAAGGAGTTGCTTGCCGCTGTAACCGACATAATCGCCCGTGCGGACGCTCACTTGGTCGCCCTCGGCATCGCGGATGGCGGTGCTGACCATGCCCGTCACCACGCTTTGCATGATTTCCGTGACGCTCGCGATGACTTCCTCAACGTTGGCATTGTCGCGGTCGATGGAGCCGATGCCATAGTAGCCTTCGCCGATGGTGGCCGATGGAAGCACGTGAATGTCAGCACCTTTGTAAAGTTCGGCGGCTTGGTCGGCGGCCATTTTGATGTTCTTGTTGTTCGGAAAAACGAGGATGTGTTGCGCATTAATGCGGTCGAAAGCATCCAAAAAGTCCTGCGTCGAAGGGTTCATGGTCTGGCCGCCGGCAATCACCTCGTCGGCCCCGATTTCGCGGAAGGCGTTGATGAGACCTTCGCCCGAGGCCACGGTCACCACGCCGTATTTCTTCGGCGGCGTTTTGAACGAGGCGTTGTTTTGGTTGGTCGATTGATGGTGTTGCAGCGCCATGTTTTCGATTTTGAGGGTCAGGAACTCGCCGTATTTCTGCATTTCGTTGAGAATCGCGCCTGGCGTGAAGGTATGCACATGCACCTTAATGATAGTGCCCTCGCGGAAAGCCACCACCGACTCACCCACCTTATTTAAATAGTCAATGATTTGCGCTTCGTCGAAAGTGTCCAAATCGACTTTGGAGCGCATCAGACGGAGCAGAAACTCCGTGCAATAGCCGAATTCGAGCGTGCTATTTTCGGTGAATTTGTCGAGTTCCACGGTCGGTGTCGAGGCCGTAGTTGGGGCGATTTCCTCGTCGGAGATGATGCCGTTCAGCGCGTCGTTCATGCCACGGAAAATGCTCAACAGTCCCGCGCCGCCACTGTCCACCACGCCAGCGTCTTTCAGCACTGGGAGCAGTTCGGGTGTGTGGTCGAGTGAGGTTTGCATGGCTTCCAAAAGGGTTTCAAAGTAATGGTTGAGGTCGCTGTCGGCATCCGCGCCTGCCGCACCTTCGCGCAACACGGTGATGATGGTGCCCTCCACGGGAACAGGAACCGACTTATAAGCCTCGTCCACAGCCAATTGCATGGCTTTGGCGAAGGCTTTTGTGTCGGCTTCCACCATGCCTTTCAGGCCTTTTGCCAAACCTGCGAAGATGCGTGAAAGAATCACGCCGGAGTTGCCTCTTGCGCCGAGCAACATTCCTGAAGATGCTGCTGAAGCAACTTCAGAAAGTTTTTGTCTGGATTGCTTCGTTCCTCGCAATGACGGATTCGAGTT
>CADBGN010000160.1 GCA_902794155.1 uncultured Bacteroidia bacterium | reverse complement strand
TGTTGAGGCTCAATGCACGAAGCCAGTGCCGCCCATGGCGCAGCAACACGCCCGCCTTATTGGAAACGTACTGGAGGCCATTACCAAGTTGCGCCAGTTTGAGCAGGAGGAGAACGTTTGCAAGATGAGGCTGGAGGTACTGGCCGCGATGGATGAAAACGCCTTTGCAGCACACTGGGCCGACGGCTCTATAAAGAGGCCGACATATACAAACGATCCATGGATGCAGCGCGCAGCCGTGGGACGTGAGTTTGCAGAAAGACAATATCTTTAATTTAAATATTTGAATCATGGAAAAGTTAGACGAAGTTTTGAATTTGCTGAAAACCGCAACGCCCATGTTGCAGGAGTTTATTGACTGGAAGAAGCAGGAGGCAGAGCGGGAAGCGGCCTACCAGCAGGAGCAGACGGAAAGCCAAAAGGAGTTTGCGAAATGGCTCAAAGAACATCAGGCCGAACAAGCGCAAGAAGCTCATGATGCCGAGGAACTTAAGAAAGAGTTTTTCGGGGGCGAGAATTGGCAGAAGAACCATTTGTTTCCGAAACAATTTTGAACATGGGGATTATCCAAGAAGCCATAGTCCGAAAGCGGAAGGACGTGCAGCCAGCCCAAGAAGTGACTGCACCCCTTCTTTCCATTCCATCTGCCAAGAGCCTCAACGAAGAATATACGGAGCAGCTGGAGCGGCACAATGAGAAAGTTCAAAGAATGATTAACAAGTTAAATGGTAAATGCTAATGATATTACGAAACAAGAAAATTTCCATCAAAGCGGAGTCGGTTGAGTTATCCGTTTCCTTTGGTGTGCCTGATGTCCGCGAGTGGGTACGGCTATATGCTTCGGCATTAACGCATGGCAGAGAGGAAAATATTGTATGGGCAAAGAACGAGGCCATTACGGAAATTGACATGAGGTATTTTTTCGAGCATCACGGCAACATATTACTGGCATTACCTGAGAAATGGAGAAGCCAGTTATCCGCATGGGGATGGGCTACCGCAGTCAGGGAGAAATTTGTAGAACCATCTGCAACACCAAACGGCAAAAACGAGTATTATCTTTCCGATTCTGCATTCGTTAAGCGTGGGAGACCGAAGAATAGTTAGGTACTACGCGCGCGCATGATAGGGGGGCTACTCTTCATAGGGAAAGTGTTAAAAATAAATAGGAAATGGCATAAAAACGAAAATAAATGTTTATCTTTGCACACGAATTGCCGAAAGGTGATTTATTAAACTCAAAGTGGGTGTAGTTGCTGGGAAGTAATTGCACCCACAATCGTTAAAGAGGTTTGCTTTTCGGGAAATATTCGGGAAATCTTAACAGACACTTTAAAAAGAAAAATCGCTAAATGCTTTATTTTCAGCAACTTAGCGACTTATTTATATGGTTGTATTTGTGTCGACACTTGGATTCGGACCAAGGACCCCCACCATGTCAAGGTGATACTCTAACCAGCTGAGCTATGCCGACTTTTCATTTGCGGATGCAAAGGTAAGAAGAAAAAGTGATATATGCAAGAATTTTATCGATTTTCTTGCATATATCGCTCATTTTGTGCCTATAGCAGTTGTTTGATCTCTGCTTCCAAATCTTTGATTTGAATAGCGCGTTTTACTAGGTTATTACCACGGTCGATGATAAAATAGTCGGGTACGGCCTGAATATTATATAACATTAGTCGCTGCGAATTCACACCATCTGCATCGCGGACGCTAATCCATGGGAGTGCCGCAGTCTGCTGTTTCCAGAAATGTTCGTCAGGATCGAGCGATACTTGATAAATCTCAAATCCCTGCTGATGGTATTTGTTATAAAGTTCACGAAGCATAATAATACGTGCTGGTGAATCATTCATAGCGAAAATATGGAAATCAAGGAGTACTACCTGTCCCTTCAAGTCAGTCAGATGGCGTTCCTGTCCGTGGTTGTCGGGGAGGGCGATGTCGAGTACCCCAGCTTCATTTACTTTGCTTGCCTCTACCTGCAATTGAGAATTCTGGGCATCTACAATACGCTGGTTTTTCATACCTTCAATGGCGATGTTATGAAGGTTTTGGCCGCGTTCAGCATGTGGGTAATATGTGTCCCAACTTGTGGCAACGGCAGCAAAAGCCTTGATGTCTTCCTTATCGGTGCGAGGGTTGAAAATCAGATAATTGCCAATAGCCTGGAAAAGTGCAAAGTAAGAAAAAGCCTTCATGGGCTCTTTGTAGATGTAATTGTGCTTTACCTCTTCTTTATAGGCATTGATAAGTTTTCGAATGCTGTCATTGGCTTCATCTATGCCAATGGTTGTATTACGCTGAATGGCAATGGCCCGACTCTGCAGGTCCATTTGTTTTAAGGTAAGTTCCTTGATTTTTTCACAGTTGTCAGAACCGCTGACGGTGTAGTTGGAGGCCATGCCCGGGTATTCGCCCTTGAACTGGACGGTTTCAGTGGAGTCGATGCTGACGTTGATGATCTGGTCTGCGATACGCAGACGATAGAATTCTGGAGCACCGGGAGCGGCCTCACTGAAAGAGAAGTTGCCGTTATCGTCAAGTTTGATGGAGTCAAGTGTATTGATACCCTCTAGACCGACATTTTCAAAGTAAAGTACAGAATCCTTGGCATTGTCAATCTGTCCTTCTACCGTAAATTTCCTTTCATTGCATGATGCAATGGTCAATGCGGTTGCAACGAAGGCTGCCGTTTTCCAAATATGTCTCATTGTTGTTGTTTGTTTATTTTTGGCTGCAAAGGTACGAATAAGTGAGCAAAATACCAAAAAAAACGAAAAATATTCCCGATTTCTTCGTTTATTTATATTATAATGTGTAACTTTGCGCCGTTTTTGCGACAGGACAGCGCTCCT
>CADBGN010000159.1 GCA_902794155.1 uncultured Bacteroidia bacterium | reverse complement strand
TGCACTTATTGGCGTGGGGGGATACATAGCCCCACGCCATCTTAAAGCTATCAAGGATACGGGAAACAACCTCGTATCCGCTTACGACAAGAGCGATAGCGTCGGTATCATGGACAGCTATTTCCCAATGGCTGCTTTTTTCACCGAGCAGGAGCTGTTCGACCGTCATAACACCAAGCTTCGCGACAGCGGCACCAACATAGACTATGTCTCTGTTTGTACGCCCAACTACTTGCATGATGCCCATACTCGATATGGTTTGCGCCTCGGTGCCGATGTCATTTGCGAGAAGCCCATGGTGCTCAACCCATGGAACATTGATGCTTTGATAAAGGTGGAGCAGAGGCAAGGCCATAGAGCTTACACCATTTTGCAACTGCGTTTGCATGACAAAATCAAGGCACTGAAGAAAAAAGTGGACGAAGGTCCGAAGGACAAGATTTATGATGTGGATTTGACTTATATCACTTCGCGCGGCAACTGGTATTATGCCTCTTGGAAAGGCGATGTCAACAAGAGTGGAGGCATTGCCACCAACATTGGTGTGCATTTCTATGACATGCTGAGTTGGATTTTCGGCGATGTGAAGAAAAATATTGTTCATGTGGCTTCGCATGACCGCGTGGCTGGCTATCTCGAATTGGAGAAGGCTCGCGTACGTTACTTCCTCAGTATCAATGCTGACACATTGCCGCCCAATGCTGTGGAAGGGGAGAAGCGTACATTCCGAACCATCATGATTGACGGTGACGAATTTGAATTCAGTCAGGGATTTACAGAGTTGCATACCGAGAGTTACAAGGAGATTCTTGCAGGTCGAGGTTTTGGCATAGAAGAGGCACGTCGTTGCATCAACATTGTCTATGAGATTCGCAACGCAAAACCTGTTGGTCTCATCGGCGATTACCATCCTATGGCTAAGTTGCCCTTAAGCGGGCATCCATTTGGGTGGAAATAATAGAATTAATACAATACATTAAATATATGAAAGACACAAAAATTTGTGTGATAGGCTTGGGTTATGTTGGACTGCCCCTTGCCCGCCTGTTTTCAACGAAGTTTGAGACTATCGGCTTCGACATGAATCAATCTCGCGTGGACGCCCTGATGACGGGTCATGATGCCACCCTTGAAGTGAGCGATGAATTGCTTCAGGACGCCATAAAAAACCACGGTTTCCGTTGCACCACTAATCTTGACGAGATTCGCAAATGCAATTTCTACGTCGTAGCGGTGCCAACCCCCGTTGATGAAAACAACCGTCCCGACTTGAGGCCTCTTTGGGGTGCAAGTGAGACCGTTGGCAAAGTCATTTCAAAAGGCGATGTGGTGGTCTATGAATCGACGGTTTATCCGGGAGTGACGGAGGAGGAATGTCTTCCCGTAGTGGAAAAAGTAAGTGGTTTGAAGTTCAACGTTGACTTCTATGCTGGCTATAGCCCTGAGCGCATCAATCCAGGCGACAAGCAGCACACGGTGGAGAAAATTAAAAAAGTCACCTCAGGAAGCACTCCAGAGATTGCCGATTATGTCGACAGCGTCTACAACAGCGTCCTTGTCAACGGAACGCATAAAGCCCCGAGTATCAAAGTGGCCGAGGCTTCCAAGATTATTGAAAATTCGCAGCGTGATGTCAATATTGCCTTTATGAATGAGTTGGCTAAAATATTCAACGCCATGGGCATAGATACGCACGATGTCATTGAAGCTGCCTCGTCGAAGTGGAATTTCATCAAACTCAGCCCAGGCCTTGTCGGTGGACACTGCATCTCGGTCGACCCGTACTATCTCATCCAAAAGGCGCAGGTTTATGGTGTTTGGCCACGTGTGATGATTAATGCCCGCCGCTTGAACGACGGCATGGGTGCTTATGTGGCCAACCAGACCATCAAATGCATGAACAAAAAAGGTGTGATGGTAAAGGATGCGAAAGTTCTTATCCTTGGCGTCACCTTTAAGGAAAACTGCCCCGACATTCGCAATACTAAGGTGGTTGACATTTACAATACGCTGAGAGAATACACCTCAAACATCACTGTTTATGATCCTTGGGCCAATGCTGAGCATGTGAAGCATGAATATGGAATTTCGGTGACTAACGAAATGCCTCAAGGACAGTTCGATGCCGTCATTCTCGCTGTGGCTCACAAGGAATTTCTTGAAATGGATGTAAAAGCCTTTGCCAAGGAAAATGGTGTTATTTTCGATGTGAAAGGCATCCTTCCAAGGGAGATTGTTGACGGTAGATTATAACTACTGATAAATGATTGTTCGAAAACCAACCGACCGTATATGAATATCGCCATAGCAGGTACAGGTTATGTGGGCTTGAGCATAGCCGTTTTGTTGGCACAACACAATCACGTTACTGCTGTAGATGTGATTCCTGAAAAAGTGGATCTCATCAACAACCGCAAATCACCGATTCAGGACGAATATATTGAGAAATATCTCGCTGAGAAAAATCTTGACCTGACGGCCACTCTTGATGGAGCTGCGGCATACAAAGACGCTGATTTCGTTGTCATCGCTGCCCCCACCAACTACGACCCGCAGAAGAACTTCTTCGACACCTCGCATGTGGAAGAAGTCATCGACCTCGTTTTGAGTGTCAATCCCGATGCGGTGATGGTCATCAAGAGCACTATCCCAGTGGGCTATACGCGAAGCCTTTATTTGAATTACGCAGCTCATGGCGTGAAGAAATTCAACCTACTTTTCTCACCTGAGTTTTTGCGCGAAAGCAAGGCTCTCTACGACAACCTTTATCCGAGCCGCATCATCGTGGGCTATCCCAAAGAAATCAAAGGCCGTGATGAAGAAAACGAGGCGATTTTAAGGATGGCGAGCGTCGACCTTGAAGAAAAAGCACATCAGTTTGCTGCACTCCTGAAGCAAGGAGCTTTAAAGGAGGATGTGCCTGTTTTGTTCATGAGTATGAAAGAGGCCGAGGCAGTGAAGCTCTTCGCGAACACCTACCTTGCCTTGCGTGTGAGTTATTTCAATGAATTGGACACTTACGC
>CADBGN010000158.1 GCA_902794155.1 uncultured Bacteroidia bacterium | reverse complement strand
CAAGGTAGCCCCCGACTTCCCTCAGCATTCCGACATTCCTCACATGGCGAAACTGGCGGAGGACTATGTGAAGCGCGAGACAGACTACGTGGTATGCCTTGTGGACATGGACCGTCTGCTCAGACTGCCCGCAGAAATGGCGACTTATCAGCAACTGAGAAAAAATAGCAGTCAAAATGTGATTTGGATTGAGACAAGCCCATGTACAGAGTTTTGGTTCCTGCTTCACTTCCTGCCTCAGCTTTCCACCAAGCATTATGCGTCTTACGAGGATGTGTTGCCAGATTTGCAGCGTTATATGCCTGGGTACGAAAAAACGGCACGTTACTTCAAGAAGAACAACCTATACAAGTACTTAACTGAGCATGGCGACCTGCAACGCGCCATCGGTTATGCCAAGGAGCTGACTCGCCTTAGTGAGGTTACACCAGAGGATAAAATTGCCTATAGCCAGATGCATTTGGTGTTCGAACTGATAGCTTCGATGAATGAAGAGGAGCCTGATAAAACGACTTTAAAAACGGAAAATCGAAATCGAAATGAAGAAAATCGGCGACAAATCATCGATTTTATCGCCGATAACGGAATTTCAGATACGAAATCTATTTCGAAAGCCATCGGACTCAAGTCCTCAAGGACCCGCGACTATCTCAAACAACTCGTGGATGAAGGCATCCTTGAGGTGGAGGGGGAGTATAAAAGTAGGAAGTATAGGATTAAGAAGTAAAAAGGTATCGTCGGCCAACAAGTACCTGAAGGCTGGAAGGCTGTCTATCTGGGATTTGGCAACCATCTTGTCGTCAAAGCAGATTATTATGAACAGTTTGAAAAAGAGGCCCGTAACAGACACATTGAGGAAGCGGTCGAATTGTACCAACAATGGTATGGAATAGTGATGAACCTATGTAAAACAAAGCATTAACAATCCCATTGATATTGAACGAGCCTCAAAGACATTCCATATTAGTGTAGGGGAATGGTGAAAACAAGCAATTGAAATCCCTTATTAAGTGATAAATTTTGTAAAATTCTCCCTATAATAGTGCATTTTTCTTCAAAAATATCCCTATATAAGGGATTTTTGTTATTTTTGCCGCAAAATAGGAGGAGATATGATAGATAACACCTTAATCGCCTATATGGAGGAGATGCTGCGCCAAACGCCTACTGACTTTGTACGCTATATAGCTGACCATATTGATTGGGACAGCCGATTGGTGGGTATTGTCGGCCCCCGAGGCGTGGGCAAATCGACTATGCTGTTGCAACGCATCAAGTCGCATAGGAAGGATGACTTATGGCTGTATGTTTCGGCTGATCACATCTATTTTGCTAATCATAGTCTGGTGGATTTAGCAGACGACTTCGTGAAAGAAGGCGGCACGCATCTTTATATCGATGAGGCGCACAAGTACCACAATTGGTCGCGAGAGCTGAAACAGATTTACGATGTGCATCCTGATTTGCATGTTGTATTCATAGGCTCTTCAGTGCTCGACATCACAAAGGGCGAGGCCGATTTGAGCCGTCGCGCCTTGATGTATTCCATGCAGGGATTGTCGTTTCGAGAGTATCTTGAATTGTTCCATGACATGAAGACGGAAAAGCATACATTGGCAGAGATTTTGGCGCACAAGGTTGAGCTTCCAGTCCCGCATCCTTTGCCGTTGTTTCGTGACTATTTGACCTCTGGCTATTATCCTTTTGCCAAGGAAAACGGCTTTTCCATCAGGATGGAGCAAATCATTTCGCAGACGATTGACTCTGACATTCCCCAATACGCCGATATGTTAGTCTCCACGGCGCGAAAGCTGAAACAAATGCTGGCTGTGATAGCGGAATTGGCTCCCTACAAGCCTAATGCCGACAACCTCGCATCAGAATTGCATGTCAGCAAAAACAATGTGCCCGACTATTTGACTTATCTCGAAAAGGCTGGAATGATAGGCCTGCTGCGCGATGATACTGGTGGTTTGCGTGGTTTGGGAAAAGTGGAAAAGGTGTATGTGGACAATCCGAGTTTGATGACAATATTAGCCAATGGTAAACCTGAAATGGGCAACCTACGTGAGACGTTTTTCTACAATCAAATGAGGGTGATGCACAAGGTGCTTGCCTCAAGGGAATCGGACTTTGTCGTTGGTGATTACACTTTTGAAGTTGGTGGACGAAAGAAAGGAAAGAAGCAAATCCAAGACATTCCGAATGGTGTTATCGTAAAGGATGACATTGAGTTCGGTCACGGCATGGTTATTCCGCTTTGGCATTTCGGCTTGACTTACTAACAAGATACCATCAAAAAAGCCCCTCAAATTTTTGAGGGGCTTTTTTGGTCCTTAACCGAGATAACTCTTCAGGATCTTGCTGCGGCTGGTGTGTTTCAACCGGCGTATGGCCTTTTCCTTGATCTGGCGCACGCGCTCGCGCGTCAGGTCGAATTTCTCACCGATCTCTTCCAAGGTCATCGGGTGGCTGCCGTTCAGCCCGAAATACAGGCGGACGACGTCCTGCTCCCTTTGCGTCAGGGTAGAGATGGCTCGGTCAATTTCTTTGCGCAACGACTCATACAGAAGCTCGGTCTCAGGCGTCGGGGCCTCCTCGCTCTTCAGCACGTCGTACATGGTGTTGTCTTCATCCTGCACGAGCGGTGCGTCCATCGAGATGTGACGTCCGGCGTTCTTCATCGACTCTTTCACCTCCGCTTCCGTGATTTCCAGCACCTCGGCAATCTCCTCTGCATTGGGTTCACGCTCAAACTCTTGCTCTAACTTAGCGTAAGTTTTGTTGATTTTGTTGATGGAACCGATCTTGTTCAAGGGGAGACGGACAATACGCGATTGCTCGGCCAAAGCCTGGAGGATGGACTGACGAATCCACCACACGGCGTAGGAGATGAACTTGAAACCTCTGGTTTCGTCGAAACGTTGTGCGGCTTTGATCAGTCCCAAGTTGCCTTCGTTGATTAAGTCGGGAAGACTGAGGCCTTGGTTCTGATACTGTTTTGCTACGGAGACTACAAAACGCAAGTTG
>CADBGN010000157.1 GCA_902794155.1 uncultured Bacteroidia bacterium | reverse complement strand
GAAATGCCGAATATGACGCTGTGTGACGACGGTTTCCTCCTGCATCATGTCACCAAGGAGAATGCCGAGGACCTTTTTGTGAAGCAGATCTATCCTTTGCTTAATCTCAAATAAAATGTCTGAGACCATAACGATACGGAAAGGTCTTGACCTGCCCATCAGTGGAGTGGCTGAGAAACGCCTCACCGATGCGCGCAGCATCACGACCTATGCCATAAAGCCCACTGACTTTGTGGGCCTCACGCCGCGATTGCTGGTCGAGGAAGGCGATAGGGTGGCTGTCGGCGACGCCTTGTTTTGCGACAAGAGCGACGAACGCATCCGCTTCACTTCGCCCGTCAGCGGGCAGGTGAAAGCCATTGTGAGAGGCGAGAAACGCAAGCTTTTGGAGGTGGTTGTGGAAGCGGATTCCAAATCCACTGGATCGACGGGCTCGGATGGCAAATCCTCGTCAATTCCAATGGATGCAGATGCAATCAAAGCAGCCATGCTGCAATGCGGCCTTTGGACCCAACTGCGCCAGCGGCCTTTTGGCACCGTCGCCAACCCCGACGACAAGCCCAAGGCCATCTTCGTAAGCGCCTTCAGCAGCGCTCCTCTTGCTCCCGATTACGATTTCGTCATGCGGGGTAGGGAAGAGGCACTCAAAAAAGGCCTTGAGGCGCTGGCAAAGTTGACGGATGGAATGGTGCATGTTTGCTGCAAGCCCAATCAAGGTATTACGAAATCCCTGGATTGCTTCGTTCCTCGCAATGACGGAAACCGTCATATTGCAATTCATTATTTGAAAGGACCTCACCCTGCTGGAAACATCGGCACACAAATCGCCCACATCGACCCTATTAATAAAGGAGAAATCGTCTGGACGATGAACTTGCAGGATGTTGCCGTGTTGGGTGAATTGGTTGCCACGGGCATTTACAAGCCTGCGCGTGTCATAGCCGTGGCCGGACCCAATATCAAGAACCCACATTATTACCGAGTAAGGTTTGGGGCTTGTTTGGCTGAGATTACCAAAGCGCAACTACTTAACAACGAATATCCTAAGATGGATGCCAACGATGCCACGAAGGAAAACCGCGTCATTTCGGGCGACATCCTAAGCGGCACACAAATCGCAGCTGATGGTTTTTTGAGTGCCTACGACGACCTGGTGAGCATCCTGCCCGAAGGCGACTATTACGACTTCATGGGCTGGATGATGCCCGGTCTCAGGAAGTTCAGTTTCTCGCGCACTTTCCTCAGTGGCTTCATGCCGAAAAGCACCTTCAAGCCCATGGGCATCGAGCTACCGCGTTTCGAAAACCTTTGGAAATTCGACACCAACACCCATGGTGACCTGCGTCCCTTGGTCTTCACGGGCAATTTCGAGCGGGTCTTTCCCTTCGACATTTATCCCACTCAACTCATCAAGGCCTGCATCATCGGCGATATCGAGTTGATGGAGAACTTGGGCATTTACGAGGTCGAGCCCGAAGACTTCGCCCTTTGCGAGTTCATCGACACATCCAAAACCGACATCCAAGCTATCATCCGTGAGGCATTGGAAAAACTGAGAAAGGAGGGATTATAATGTTCAATAACCTACGTCGTTTTGTTGACAAAATCAAGCCGAACTTTGTGGAGGGCGGGAAATTCGCATGGCTTCAAAGCACTTTTGAGGCCTTCGAAACCTTTGCCTTCACGCCCAATCGGGTCACCAAGCGCGGCAGCCATGTTCGCGATGCCATCGATTTGAAACGCGCCATGATCATGGTTGTCATCGCCCTCGTTCCCGCCATGCTCTTTGGCATGTGGAACATCGGCTATCAGACTTCGCTGCACTCCACAGATTGGCCTTACGAACTGGGTACAGTAGCCAGTTGGTGGTATTGCCTCTGGTTTGGCTTTTTGAGAATGCTGCCTATGTTGGCAGTGTCATATATCGTCGGTTTGGGCATCGAATTCACCTTCGCGCAGATACGTCACCATGAGGTGAACGAAGGCTTTTTGGTCACAGGTTTCATCATCCCGATGATTGTGCCCGTCACCACACCTTTGTGGCAACTCGCTTTGGCCGTGGCCTTTGCTGTCATCATCGGCAAGGAGGTCTTCGGCGGCACGGGCATGAATTTCCTCAACCCCGCCTTGGTGGCACGTGCCTTCCTCTTCTTCGCTTATCCCACTCGAATGTCGGGCGACAATGTATGGATTGCCGCCGACCTTTGGGGCACCGATGCCATCACGAGCGCCACGCCTTTGGCTGAACTGGCCGCTGGCGTGCATCCTTCGGCTTCCGCCTTGGAGATGTTCATCGGAACAATTCCCGGATCTACCTGTGAGACATCCGTGATAGCCATTTTGTTGGGCGCCATTCTGTTGTTGTTCACGGGTATCGCCAGTTGGCGTGTCATGCTCTCTGTCGTCCTCGGTGGTGGTCTCATGGGCTTGTTATTCAATGCCATTGGCGCCAATGAATACATGCAAGTGCCGTTCTACTATCATTACCTGATGGGCGGTTTCATGTTCGGTGCGGTCTTTATGGCCACCGACCCTGTCACAGCGGCTCAGACCAACACAGGCAAGTGGATCTATGGCCTGCTCATCGGCATTTTCGCCGTGATGCTCCGTGTCATCAACCCGGCCTATCCCGAGGGTATGATGCTCAGCATCCTGCTCATGAACTGCTTCGCTCCGCTCATCGACCACTGTGTGGTGGCCAGAAACATCAAAATGCGCCAACATCGAGCCTTAAAACTCTCAAAAACCGTTAAGTCATGAAGAAAGATGTCAATAGCAATCGTTATATCTTCTTGTACGCCACTATTTTAATCGTCGTTGTGGCGGTGCTGCTCACGGTGACGGCCTTGTGGCTACAGCCGTTCCAAGACCGCAACAAGAAGAACGAGAAACGCATCAGTATCCTTACCGCGGCGGGCATTCCCGATGTCAACGCCAAAAACGCGGCGTTAATGTTCGAGAAACACTGCACGTCGGAATTCCTATTGGACGAGAATGGTAATCCCACTGAAAACGAAGCAGGTTTGCCCGTGTTTGTCATCGACCGTCAGACCAGCGTCATCCCCATGCAGGG
>CADBGN010000156.1 GCA_902794155.1 uncultured Bacteroidia bacterium | reverse complement strand
TGAGTCTTATTCTTTCACCTCGTAAAACAACGGCCCATCAGAGTAGATGGGATGGCCGGCTTCGTAGTATTCAGCAGGTTTCAGCACCTTGTCGAAGACGTAGTACTGCACCAAAACGAGGTCTTTTCCATCGTTGATCCAGCCATACACACGGTCGTGGTCGATGGGGTCGAGGGGCTTGCCTTCCTCGTCGACGAGGCCTTCAATCTCAAGAATGGTCGTGTTGGTCACGAACTTCTCGAAGGTGGTCATCTGCGTGGTTTTGCCGTCTTTTGTAGTCAACGTAACTCTATGCAAATAAGGTGATTGCGTGACGGAATCGATGCGCTCCTGTGGGATGAGGTTGTTAAGCAAAGCCTCAAAACGTAGGTCGCCAAAGGATGACATCAGGTTAATGACCTTCATCGTGTCGAAGGCGATAGGGCTGTTGTCGGCAAGGCGCGTCATGGCGTATTGGTGACGGCCTGTGTTTTCCACCTTGAAGCTTGACATCGGCTCGCGGTTGAACTCCACACTAACCGACTGAATGTCAGCCAAACTCGCATTGAAAATGCCGTGGTCGCGCCAGTCGTCAGGCAGTGCCGTGAAACGCGTGGTGATGAATCCTCTGAAACCAGGGATGTAGACGATATAGGCTTGGTTGGCACCCTCGCGCAGCATGAACGTGCCGCTGCTGTCCTTGGTGGCATCGCCCACATAGAACACTTTGGTGCGTTTCTCGTGCGGGAAGAGTTTGATGCGGTTGAACAGATTGATGCGCGGAACTATCTGATACACTTCCACTTTGGTGCTGTTTACGGCCAACTGTTTGACGATGTTGTCGTGGCTGGCGCGCGAAACGGGCATCTTGATACGTATCTTGTACAAGGTGGTCAGCAGGAACTGAATCTGCTTGGAGTGGGCCTTGTATTCGCCATTGAGCATCCAAGTGTTGTCGGGCTGGCGTTCCAAAAGCGACTCGTGTTCAAAACGATCGGCTAAATAGAGTTTGGTGACAGTGCTGGTGTCCCACACCTGGAAATCGGCGGCCTCGCCTTGTATGGTAGTCAAGTATCGATTGTTCCATATTAAAATGCCAGCAATAATAACTAACAAAGCGGCAATAATAATAGTAATTTTGTTATTGTTTTTCATATCTTATTCTTTTGGTATCATTATTATAAAAACTATATAAGCTATTATTCCACAACCTGTTAAACCAAGAACAATCCAAATTGCTCTGATTAACTTCACATCTTTATTCAAATAATCGCTTAGTCCTCCACAAACTCCAAATAATACTTTCTTAGTTTTTGAACGATACAATCGTTTGTTTTTATCTAATTCTGGATTTTTCACATTATATTTCTTCTTTCTAATAAAAGCCATTAATACTCCAAGCAGAATAATCAAAGCAATGGGTATCACAGTATTGATGAGTTGCCACTTCATTCTTTCCTTGGCAATCTTTGTAGTATCCAACAATCTGATTTTCAGTTCTCTTGAACGAATGTCAATCAAGCCTTCGCCATCGACAAGGTAGCTGATGCAGTTCTCGATAAATTCCTTGTTGGCGTAGGTGTTGCCCGTGTATTGGTCGAAGCCCAAGGCGAGCGGCATCTTGCGCTTGATGTCGATTTGGTTGCGGATAATATCGCCGTCGGCAACGACAATCATGGCGGTCGGTTCGCTTTGGTCCATGTATTGAAGCTCTTGGCTGTCAACAAGTTCCTGCGGGATGCGATTGGCATAAAGCGAAGGGAAGCTACCCTTCAATAGATAGGCCACGTTTTTGCCTTTCGAGTTGAACATGCGGCGGTCGGGGGTTTGGCGCAACATGGCGAGGCTGATGAAGACCGGCGTGCCCGAAACCTTAGTATAGTCGGAAGTCTTGAGCAGCGGGATTTGGTTGATGCCGTTGGCCGAGGTGGTGGCATCCATCGAACTGACGAAGTCGGCGCGGATGGCGTTCATATTGCGCACCATGGGATGGTCGCTGGCGGCTTGCAGCAAGGGGAAGTAGAACCAACGGAAAAACTCCAATTGGGCTTGTCCGGCCACTTGTCCCGTGCGCACGGGCAATGCGGCGCAAGTGAGGTCGAGGAGCAGGTCGCGGTTGAGGCGCACACCGTATTTGAATAGCATGTCGTCTAAATTGAGGTCTTGCTCGATGCCGATGGTCGACTCTTGGCTTTGCAGGCTGTCCATGGTGGCGTAGACGGGTTCGACGAGCCACAACACCTTGCCGCCGTGCATGATGTATTGGTCGATGAGGAACTTATCTTTCTCGCTGAAGGGTTGCGTCGGCTTGGCGATGATGATGGCGTTGAAGGAGGTGAAAACACTGACGTCGCGTGTGGTGTCTTGTGTGCGGTGCATCAGCGCGTCAATCCGGCCGTCAATCTCAATCCGGCCCACGTTGTAATGTTGCGAAAGGCTTTGGGTGATGTCGTACACGTCCATCGGTCCTAATTCGCCATGTCCTTCAATGAAGGCGATGTTGGGCTTCTTGAGGCGGGTCACCTTTTTCACCGCGTCGATGAGGCGGAATTCAAGGTTCTGCATGGAGGCGTTCAAGGCCTCTTCCGACGACTGCCCGATTTGGTTCTCCAACAGGTCGATAGCAATCTCGGTGTCGTTGCGGTAGCTCACCAAGGCTCCAGGCCAAATGATCATCTGTTGCGAGGAGCCGTCGGCGTTTCGGATGATGGTATTGGTCGGATTAAGACCTGATTGGTAGAGGAGTTTGTAGTTCTCTTGCCGCTCGTCGGCATCTTCGCTTTCCGATGGGTTAATAAAATCATAATCAATGTATTTCGAGTAGGCTCGGAATTCGTCAAGCATTTCTTTGGTCTCGCGGCGCAGTTTCTTGAAACCTGCCGGGAAGTCGCCTTCGAGATACACCTTGAAATACACATAGTCGTCCAAGTTGTTGAGGATTTCCTTGGTGGTGGGGGAGAGGGTGTAGCGTTTCTCGCTCGTCAGGTCGAAGCGGGTGAACACATACGAGCCAATCACATTGACCAAAATGACGATGGCCACCGTCACGATGAAAGCCACTATTTGGTTCTTTTTCAGATTCTTGCGTTTGTTTTCCATCTCTATCCCTCCT
>CADBGN010000155.1 GCA_902794155.1 uncultured Bacteroidia bacterium | reverse complement strand
ATGGCGGACATCGTCACGTCCGAGGGCATGCATGAATGCCGACACGGTGGGGAAATGGATTTGTCTTATCTTCATGGCGCAAAGATACAAATTTTTTCGTACTGTGCGGTTGAAAACGTCGTCTATGAGAGTTAAACTTTACTAATCTGCACATCCTTAGATGCGTTCCCCTATGCCATGCAAAAATTCGCAAAAAGGCATATATAACTGATTTCCAGATTGCTGCATCTTGTCTTATGTATCTCGAGGTCTTTCCGCCAGGGGTGGGGACATAGGGGGGTACACGGTGGCGTTTGCTAATCATTGTGAGGTCAAAATTACTGATATTCAACAAGTTAAGTATTCTTTACAGGGCATTGCAATGCCATTAATCTTGATTATCTTTGTGTCGTACAAATCACAAAATGGCCAATGAACCAAGAGAAGAATAACAGCGAGAAGGAAATCAGGCGTAGTGCTAAGATGGAGATCATATACAGGATCACATTGGAAGACGGCACCGTTGAAGAGCGTATTGCCAATATTGACGTGCCTGGAAGAGGGGACATGGACTTCAGCAGCATAGAAGGCGTGAAACGATCCTTTGCGGCCTACGAAGAGGCCACGATTGAGGCTGGCAACAGACTGCGTGAAGAGATTGCAAATGACCATATGCGGGAGGCCTCAAAAAAAAAGACCGGCCGGAAGGAGTAACGGAGCGCCTGTGCGAAATAGAGTGTGAGACAGGCCGCGTAAAAGTGTATCTCTACGGGGACGCGTTTTCCACGCTCCGCCCGAAAGAGCGCATCTGGCTTCCTTCGTTTTCAGAGACTGTCCTGAGGCTTGCCAGCGACGTCAGTTTCTCAAAGGCCACAGAATACATCAACGGCTTCCTTCACCGGGACAAGGACAAAGCCCTGCGTGTCAAGACCGTCGAGGAATTCGTGGAGCGGATGGGACACCATATCAGTACATCCTACAAGGCAGCCTCTGACGCGCTCCTTTCAAAGTACGGGATAGATACTGGGGAGGGCATCGTGTCGGAGGACTCTGCCATCCCCCAGGAGGCGAGACACCCCCGGCTGACGGAACTGACGGACAGCGGACGGGTTGAAGAGGTCGCCAACCGGTACAACCAAGGCAGGGAGGAGCGTGAGTCGATTGACGTGGGCTGCTGCATGGCCATCCCTCCGGAGGCATCGGCAGACGACTGCGTCTATATCTATGTGGATGACGTGCTGGTGAAGCATCAGAAAGAGTGCCGGGCACCTGGCTGCAAACGCAGCAGCAAGTTTCTTGGCAACACCGTGGCATGCATCCAATACGGCAGCAAGAAGTACGGCATAACCGACACGTACATCAGGGAGGTGTTCCGCAGGATAATGACGGTCCTCATCGTCAACGGCCTCATGGTGAACAAACGGCTGATATTCATAACCGACGGTGCCGCGGACATCAAGGAGCATATACATGAGTTCTTCGGATTCCGCCAGTACACGCTCATCCTTGACTGGTACCATCTTGAGAACAAGTGCTACCAGAAGCTGTCATCGGCACTGAAATGCGGCAAGGCCGTCAAAGACGAGAAAGACAGGATCACAAAGACGCTACAGAGCATACTCTGGGCAGGGAACGTAAGCCGGGCCTTGGAGTTCATAGACAGTATGGACCAAAAAATCATCAAATCGCAGAAAGCCTTGGAAGATCTTGCCGGCTACATCAAGCGCAAGCAGGAAAACATTCCGTGCTATGCGCTGAGAAAGGGGCTGGGGCTGCACAACTCCAGCAATCCCGTGGAAAAGGAGAATGACCTGCTTGTTGCGCAAAGGCAGAAAGGAAGGGGAATGGCATGGTCACGTGAGGGGAGTGCTGCACTGGCTGCAGTCACGGTAGCTGGTCAGAATAATGAGAGGAGAAACATACTGATGGGAATGGCAACAAACTATGCGGTCTTTTCGTAATATTCAACCGCACAGTACGAAAATTGCTCAGAGATTAGCATCCATAAAGAACAAGAGTTACAAAACGCTCATCCCAGAACTGACTATAACCCCAATCGTTCAGTCCTTCATCAGCCAATTTGGTGCCAACAATACTCATTCTCTATTTCAACTGAAAGTAGCTCGTTGGCAGCTTGATCATCGAAAATACGCACAAGCATTTTTGACCGTTCAGGAATCAATAATTACTTATCTTTGTGAACAAAATCACCTGCAATGGGACAACAAAGATAATCGCGAAGGTATAAAAGGCCTTTTATTCTACAAGACATTCCCTGGAGCACAATGCGACAACAAACTAAGAAAATTGTTCAAAGATTTGATTCCACTAAGGAATTGTGTAGCTCATTCTTTGGAAACAGACAAAAATGTGGTTGGCATGGTCCGGATCCTAACTGACACAATTTCCACACTTGAGACTATTATTTTACCATTGCCAGGCAACCTCCCTAAACCAAAAAAGGAAAAACGTCAACGACTATTTATTAACTTCAGCAATCATCCTTTCCAAGATTGGGGACAATCTCAACAAGAGGCAGCCAAGAAGTTTGGTACAATAGAAGACATTTCATTCCCAGATGTTTCACCTACAAGTGACAAGAAGGATTTATCGTCTTTAGTGAATCAGTATGTTCAAAAGATAGCCTCAATAAGTAAGGACAAGGAAGCGTGCGTCCACATTATGGGCGAAATGACTTTCACATTCATGGTTGTTACTCGTCTAAAAGAGATGGGGATTAAGTGTATTGCATCTACCACCGAACGCAAAACGACCTATAACGATGATGGAACAAAACTTTCAGATTTTTCTTTTGTGAAGTTTCGAGAGTATTAGTCAGTTTTTGCAAAAATAGTAATTGTTTCCAACTCTCTTGGTTATTCAATGTTATCTTTTTACAAAAGAAGATTAACAAAATCGTTCTTTGACATATTGAATTTTATTTGTACCTTTGCAGCCCCTTAGAAAAGGCCTGTTTTTTTTAAGAGTTATGAGATTTTTTTGTTTTAAATGAATTGTAACTTGTTAAGAGTGAAGGATTTATGTTTTTGAGCCTCGTAGAGTATCTTCCATTAGAATAAGGATTAAGACAGTATATGACCTGCTTTATTGTCATTATAGTCATAACTCTCGTAGAGTATCTTCCATTAGAATAAGGATTAAGACA
>CADBGN010000154.1 GCA_902794155.1 uncultured Bacteroidia bacterium | reverse complement strand
ATGCACCGCCCAAAGTCCCAAGGATCATGCCTTTAGGCATCCAGTTTTTGTAGTTGGATTTCATTTTCTTTAATGCTGTTTTCATAGGCTTACTTTTAGTTGTTTGACACTGCAAAGTAATGGCCATTTCAAAAACCGTGAAATCCCTATTGATGGGTAATGTCAAATGATCTTATCCCAAGTTTTGATGACTTTTGAGAACAAACGCCGCAAAGGTTCTTGTGTGATGCATGGGCAATCCATGATGGAGTTTTGAAGGAAACAGAGGTGAAGAAAAAAACGCCATTCGAGCGAAAGCTTGAATGGCGGTTTGTTCAATATAAACTACAAAACTTATTTGTGCACAATCACCAGGCGTTGCGTGTTCCCGTTGCTGGTCCTGATGAAGTAGATGCCTTCTTGGTACTTGGCGGTCGGGATGACCAATTGCGACTCGTCGGTGTAGAAAGTCTCGACTTTCTGCCCGACTACGTTGTATAGGCTTACCACGCCAAGGTTCTCGCCTTGGAGGGTTACGCTTTCGTTGGCGGGATTGGGGAACATGGTCAATGTCGTGCTGTTTTCATCAATGCCGACGGTCATCTCGTAAACGATGTCGACCTCGAAGTTGCCCGCCGAGGTGTTGACGTACATCTTTCCTTCGAAAGATTCCTTTACAGGCACATCGACATAGACATCAATAATGATGGTTTCTCCTGCCGAGACAGTCATGCCTTCGGTGACGTCTTGGCCATCATCCATGCAATGCAACGCAAAGATGGGGTCGGCAGTGAAGGCTTCGATGGTTACGTCTTCAGCGGTCATGTTGGAGATGGTCAGCTGGCCAGGCTGGTAGGTCTCACCATCGTTGTAAATGTGCAAGGTTTGCGGGTTGACGGTCAAGGTGCCCGTGCAGTCGTGAGGCTGCAAACCGTTTCGTTGCATGGCATTGACCACATCTTGTGCTGAGAAAGGATAGAGATCCATCAGTCCTTGGATGGGGATGCTGCGGTCAGGCATAATGAGGACGAGGGTGGGGCAGGCCATGATGCCATAAAGGTCGAAGACCTCGTTGCCACCGCCATCCCTTCCCACAGTGGGGAATTCAACACCATATTGGTTCGCCCATTGCTGGCAGACGGCATCGCTGTCGATGTAGGAAATCTCGATGTAAAACACATCATGCATGTTGCAGCCCATTTGGGTATAAGAACCCGTGATGTAAGGCGAGATCTGCTGGCATTGTCCGCATGAGTAGAAGAAGAAGTCGATGAAGACGGCCTGACCGCGGTCAAGGATCTCGAAGAGGTTGTAGGTCTGTCCGTGGCAGTCGGTGACGGTGAAGTCGACGGCCTCAGTGAGATTGGTCTGTTGTGCGCGAAGACCTACTCCAAAGAGCAGGAACGCGAGGAGAATGTAGAGCTTTTTCATGGTTTGTATTTGTTCAAGGTTAAACTTTAATTTCAACATTGGCTGTAAGCTATCAGCCGTCAGCTATCAGCTTGGTAGCAACGTGGCTGATAGCTGATAGCTGACTGCTGAAAGCTATTTATATTAACTTAAAAAACGCAACATTATTGCTTTGAAACGAGTTTTACGCTCTCGCCGTTTTCAGTGGTCACACGCACCATATAAACACCAGTTTGATAGGAACTCATGTCAAGGGTGGTCATGTTTCCGTCGGCATTGCTTTCGTAAACCACCTGACCGAGAGCATTCATTACCGTGATGTGATGAAGACCTGGTGCAACAATGTTCACGTTGTTCGTGGTGGGGTTGGGATACACGGCGACAGATTCGTTGCTTTCATTGATCCAGTCGTAACCGTCCACATACACCCATGCCAGCCAGCTATAGACCTCGCTGCTGACCGAGGCAACGTCCATCCAGCCATAGCCGTCGATGCCGAGCCAACGGCTGTTGGGGTTGCCCACATCGGCGACGGCGGGAGCGGGATATTGGATGGATCCGTCATGGTAGAAGGTCAACCAAATGTTTTGTGTGCCGTCGATTTCAACGGGAGTGTCAAGTCTGAAGGGTACGACATCGCCCACAGTGCCGGTGATTTCGAACTGTTGTGTGGAGACCAAAGTTTCCGGCGCAGTCTCGCCACCCACGTAAATATTGACCGTGTAGGTGGTGGCAAATTGCTCTTCACCTGCATCCAAAAAAGCGAACTGGGTGAAAGAACAGCCTTTGTACTCGCTCATCAGCTCAGCGGGGAACATGTAGCCCCAATTGAAGGGCATTCCGATGCCGATAATCTGCGGTGATGAATAATCACCGACATAAGAGAACCAAGAACCTTCGGAAGGCAATCGGTCTTGTGAAATCATCACATTGCTCAATTCGTTGGCATTCAGTTGGATTTCGCCACGGTGTTGGGCCTGTGCCACACCAATCAGGGCGAAGATACACATCAAAAAGAAGAATACATTTTTGTTCATAATAATGAAATTTTGGGTAAATGTTTTGTTTGTTGATTAACTGTTCATTGATAAGGATTTCACTGACTGTAAGCCGATGGCTGACGGCCGTTATTGAAAGATCATGTCTTCGCTGATATGGTTGATGATGGTGTTGCATTCCTCTTGGTCGTCATAGAAGAAGAGCCATAAAGCGCATTCCTCGTTGTCGGCAGCGGTGATGTAACCCATGTGGCCGTGGTTTTGTGCATCGTCCATGATGCTGTGGTTCCAGTCTTTTTGCTGTTGCAGGCTGGGATTAGGGACTGTATTGGGATGAAGTCTTTCGTCGATCATCCCTATGACAAGGGAGCGCGCGACAGTCATGATGTAGTCGTCGTATGTGTCAATGGAGGGCGCTTGCTCTATTGAGCCTTGTCCCACGATGATGGCGGTGTTGGGCAGCAACGAGTCGGGGGCTTGGAAGCTGTTCATGACTTCGCGCATCTTGTCGGCAACGATAAGCGTGAATCTCTCAATGTCTTTTTCGGGGATTTGGCTGATATCAGTCACGGTGTCGAAGATGGCGTCGTCCAAGAAATCGGTTTCGATGCCAACACCCACCATGACTGGATTTTCATCGTTTGGGCACTGGAATGCCGTGGAGTCGTATGACATGAAACCAAAATCCCATTTCAGGGCTTCCCAGTCCGTTTCGTTGTCGGCTTTCAGCAACAAGGCATCGATGCACTTCCCGTTGAC
>CADBGN010000153.1 GCA_902794155.1 uncultured Bacteroidia bacterium | reverse complement strand
TGGTGACAAGCTCCTCGAGCTCAGAGGCCTCGACCTTATCGATAGCATTGCCACTAAGCACGGGGTGGGTAATCATGGCACGGACGCTGAGGGCGCCGCTCTCCTTGATGATGCCAGCAGCCTTGCAGATGGTGGTGCCGGTATCAATGATGTCGTCAAGAAGGATAACATGCTTGCCCTTCACATCGCCTATGAGGCGCATCTCGCCAATCTCATTGGGCTTGTTGCGGTGCTTGTAGCAGATGACGAAGCTGTTGTTGAGCGTCTTGGCATACATTCCGGCGCGCTTGCTGCCGCCCATGTCCGGGCTAGCGAACATAACGTCCTCGATATTGAACTTCTCGCGGATGTAAGGCATGAAAAGCGAGGAGCCGTAGAGGTGGTCAACGGGCAGCGTGAAGAAGCCCTGTATCTGGTCGGCATGGAGATCCATGGTGATAACACGGTCGACGCCCGCGGTGGTAATCATATCGGCAATAAGGCGTGACGCAATAGGCACATGGGGCTTATCCTTACGGTCCTGACGGGCGAAGCCATAGTAAGGTATCACGGCGACAATCTTCTGTGCGGAGGCGCGCTTGGCGGCGTCAATCATCATCAACAACTCGAACAGGTTATCCGTAGGCGGAATGGTCGACTGGATGATGAACACTATACCACCGCGGATAGTCTCCTCGTAGGAAGGCTGAAATTCGCCATCGGCATATTGAAAAACGGTGGAATTGCCGAGCGGAATGCCATAGATTTCCGCCACACGGCTTGCCAAATCCTTGGTAGCGCGGCCGGCAAAAATGAATACCTTATCAGAACGTGTATCGCTCATTACTATATTGATTTAGGGTTCTTTACAACGATTTATTGGGTTCAACGCCCCATCTTTTTCGTGTGCAAAGATACACATTTTTAGGCACTCTGCAAAAAAATATTTTACCATATCGAAAAAAGTGTGTACTTTTGCACCCGATTTCAAAAGGCCCTGGTGGTGGAATGGTAGACACGGTAGACTCAAAATCTGCTGCTCGCAAGGGCGTGAGGGTTCAAGTCCCTCCCGGGGTACAAAACGGCGGTCACAAGGCCGCCTTTCTTTTTGCCATAAATTACACATTTTAAGCATATTATAAACATAACTGACGCATTATCAATAGTCACGTTATTACCCATTTTTACCCGTTATTTACCCCCTTTTCCTCAAAATGTTTTCCAAATGTTTTCCACGGAAAACAATTACCAAAAACAACATTATGCATTTGGACAACATTGAGTAACAACGAGTAATAAACATTTCAAATACCACCAGATTGTTTCATATTGAATCATTTTCCTCAAAATGTTTTCCATATCGTTTATTTTTCGTAATTTTGCAACCCTGAAAGGCATAAAATAGATAATTATGGCAAAGAGTAAAAGTATCCTAATCAGCGGTAATCCTTTTGTGCAGATTCGCGACACAAAAGAGGGTGACAAGTATACTATGCGCCTTGTGTACAATCTTGGCGACATATATGAAGTGGATGCAAATGGAAATAGGAGACGTCGCCAGCAATGGAAATACGAGAAGCTGAACTTGTGGCTTTGGAACAAGAAACACCTCTCCCCCGCCGAAAGCGAGCATAACCGCGTGGCAAAGGAAGCCGCAAAACTTGTTCGCGAAGAGCGTGAACGACAATTCTTAAGCAAAACCCAGGGATACACTTTTGCCGTTGACCGCAACAAGATAAACCTCTACGACTGGATGGAGGATTACATCAAAGAGTATGTCAAAGCCGATGAAAGGGTAATTAGACTCTCCATAAAACGTTTCCGCGCGTTCATTGATAGTAATAAGAGATACGCCATCTTCTCAAAATGCATACATCCCGACCAGCTCACGCCAGAAATGGTAGAAGCTTTCGTCGACAAATTGGAAGCCGACTGTCGGGGTGAAGGGGCGAAAACACTCTACAAGCGATTTAAGAAGATTATCACCGCAGCCACAAAGCAGGGAATATTCCTCGACAATCCGTGCGATGGTATTTCCGCGAAAGTGGAAGATGAAGGAAGATTGAAAAAGGATGTGCTGACAGCCGATGAAATCACACGGCTCATCCAATGCAAATTCGACCGTCAGAGCGACGATGTACGACGAGCATTCCTATTGTCGCTTTTCACGGGATTGCGATACTGCGACGTGAAAGAGCTGCGTTATCGCAACATCAACTACGAGGAATGCACCCTCACATTCCAACAACAGAAGACCAAACGTACCAACACTGTACCTCTGAGGCATGACCTCATCGCCCTGATAGGTCGCGGAGAACCCGACCAGCTTCTTTTCCACGTAGGCAGCCCTACCGCCTGCAACAAGGCATTGCAACATTGGGTCGAACGTGCTGGCATCAACAAGCATATCACATGGCATTGCGCCAGACATTCATTCGGGGCACTCACCTACTATAATCTCAAAGACCTCCGCGCCACCAGCGAGCTCCTCGGGCACGCCGACACCAAAGTCACCCAAATCTACACCAAGGTATTCGACGACCGTAAGAGAGAACTGGTCGATAGTCTTCCTGCCATTGAATAGCCTCCCATTTTCTGTAAAATTGCTCTACAAACAGTCTTTTTGCAGAAAAAAGAGAGGCTGTTCCCTATGTAAAAATTAGTTAAAAAAAGCGTTTTTTTTGACGTTTTTCGCACTTTGTTTTGGATGAAAAATAATCATCCAATCTGCATCTATTTGTTTTCCAAATTAATGTGTACTTTTGCCGCCGACTTAACATCAATAGGCAACAATAATCAACAACCAAAAATAACACATTATGGAAGACATTATGACCTTTTCGGCAGCGTGTGAGTTTCTAGGCATCACCGCAAGACAGATGTACGGTTACACTGGGCGAAAACTCATCCCTTACTACAAACCGACCGGACGGCACATCTATTTCCGCAAATCCGAGCTTGTAGAGTTCGTGACCGCCAACCGCATTGCCACCGCAGCCGAGGTGGAAGCACAAGCACAGCAACTGGCACGTAAACCCGCTGCGGTATAATCGTCCTGTGGCACTCATTCCGCACATCATATCGGTAGACGGTACCCAAAAAGTGTGTACCGAAAGTACCCAAAAAGTGTGTACCTTTCAGTCATACCATCACCTATCATCAATTATA
>CADBGN010000152.1 GCA_902794155.1 uncultured Bacteroidia bacterium | reverse complement strand
CTATGGACATCTACCTTGTCCTTTCACCACAATCGAAAAATGAGAATCCATTGCGGAACATTCTTGTTCGGGGTTTGGGTGTTTGAGTGTTTGGGTGTTTGAGTTGGAGAGTTGGTGAATGTTGCCAATGTGAAAATATCCAGTTCCAATGTTGCCAGTTTCCAATTGGGATTTGGTATTGGCATTGGCAACATTTCCACACTGGCAACATTTACAAGTGTTGGAGTTGGAGATTTGAGAATCTTGTGCGGAAAATTCTCATTCTGATTTTTGTGACAGGATTATGAGGTTAGTGGGATTTACGGGAGATGCGAGGGGAAAGAACCAAAACAACTGCGAGGAAAACTTTTTCGTCTCGCGAACAACTGTCCGCAAGTTCTTTATCATGCAGCATATCACGTTGAACAGTATATCATAAACTCCTGCTACTGTGGCAATTTGCTGTTGCTATCACGCCTGGCCCGGCCCCACCCTGACAATCCACTCGGAATGTGCACGACCATCATCACAAACCCTAAAACAAGCATCAAAATCGTTTTTTTAGGAGGGAAACCACCATCATTTTTGTCCATAACATTTGCCATAATTCGACAATCATAGGCATATGCGATTGATTTCCGGATTTTCACACTACGGGAATCCTTATCGTCTTGCGAAAGAACCGTGTCGCGTTCGTTTTCCCAAGTTGTATAAATTGTTTTCAATGTTGCAGCCTTGGCAAACATATAGACAAAAAGACATAAGCCGACCATCCTGACACATTTTTTTGCGTTCACGATTGTTAGTATGCATTTCATACTATTCGCCACCTCCATGTTTTATTCTTGATTCAGCAATTTGTCAAGGAATCCCCATTCACCGTTCGTACTTCTAAAGTCAACAGGGACAATTTCATGTCCGCACGATAGTAGATAATATTTTTTAGCACACAAATTACATTTCAATGAACCCATACACCAGACACTTGGAATCACCATGAGAACGATTAATACAACCATGACAACTATCAAGTTGTAGAAGCTTCCATACTTGTGCACAAACGAAATAATTCTATGGCTGCTTATGTTTTTCATTTGTTTTTATCCCCATTCGGCTACCGCCACTACCCCAAGGGTCAATTTCTACGTTTCCAGCAGGCCCGATAGTGGAAAACAGGTCAGACCCCATGGTATTGCATGGTATTGCCATGGTATTGGTAAAACTCGCAGGTCCGTTCCTACCAAATGCATTGAACGGCATCTCGGTCTCGACGATGCCGTTCGTCCCCGCGTCGATGCTCATGACGCCGACGGCATCGTCGCCCTTCCCGGCAAATGCGGAAAAGGCGGCGGCTGCTGCAAAAACGAATCTATGTCCTATGAATTTCATTGCCGAATATTATACCACATTTTCCCGCCGTTGTCACAGTTTTGTTGTGCGAACCGAAAATGAGAATTCATTGCGGAAAATTCTTTAAGCGGTGACTTGACATCGGCTAAGCCGAAAGTACACTACAGAAACTCGTTGTTTCAGCAATACGGGTATGCGTGAGAAAAAATGCTGGCACAAACAGGGCGAAAATGCTCGGTTTATGACACTACTTGTGCTTTCTATTGACAGAAACAGAGTAAAATGATATACTGTCGAACCATGAGCGCGTATAATACTATTTTTGATGAAGCGATAGGCTACTATGGTCTTTTCAGAACGTCTCAGGCCAAAGGCCTGGGCGTGTCCGGGTCTGCCGTACTGAGCCTTGCCAAGCGTGGCAAACTACTGCGCATTGCTCATGGCCTATACCGCATTGACAAGTATGTGCCGCAACCTGATGGACTTGACGCATATGCCATCGCCGTTGCAAGAGTTGGCGACGATGCCTATCTTTGGGGGCCATCCGTACTTCAGGCGCACCATCTATGCCCGACAGACCCCGCAAAGATATACGTCGCAACGCCGTCAAGATTCAGGGGACATTTGCCCCAAGGCATAATCCTTAAGAATGGCGCGAAATTGCGGAAAGTAGATTTCATCGGCGGGATACGGGCGCAGTCCGCAGGACAGGCGATTCTTTCCAGCCAGCACATAATTATGTTCGACCGTCTCCTTGAGGCGGTGGAAAACGCCAGGGGCAAGGGCCTTCTCAGCGAAGCGGAAGCCCATAGCACTCTCAAGGAATTGTACAAGAATGACTAAGAAACCGAATTCACGGGCGAATCTTGATCGTGCAATCGAACGGCTTTTCGGCAACTATGAGAAGTCGCTTGAGACAAGAAGCATAATGGCCAACGCCATTGTGGGGCAAATGCTCCACGGCGGTGTCGTTAAGGGCGGAAGTGGGCTCAAACTCAGATACGGCACGAGCATTACACGCGCAACTATGGATTTGGACACCGCCTGCCAAGGCGACATCTCTGAATTCACCAAGCATCTGTCCGCAAGTCTCAAAAGAGGATGGTGTGGATTTTCGGGAACGGTCGTGAAGCGCGAACCAGCAAAACCGAAAAGTGTGCCGCCGCAATATGTGATGCAACCTTATGCCGTAAGGCTATCATATAATGATCAGCCTTGGTGTACGGTGGATCTAGAAATAGGGTTCAATGAACTGGGGGATGCGGAGGATTGCGACCTCGCCTTGTCAGACGAGGTGGCGCAAATATTCATCTCTCTTGGATTCCCGGTTCCCGACGCAGTGCCGCTGATGAAATGCGAACATCAGATTGCGCAGAAGCTGCATGGCCTTACAGAGCCGAACTCCAGACGCGCCCACGATCTTGTCGACCTTCAGTTGATTGTAGAACATTCCGAGGTGGATTTCACGAAGGTGGCACAACTTTGCAGGCGCCTTTTTTCATTCCGCAATATGCAGTCGTGGCCGCCTACGGTCGTGAAGGGAGACGACTGGGAAACGCTGTACAATGACGCCAACTTCAAGCATGGCGTATCGCGCACGGTAGACGAAGCAGTCTCATGGGCGAACGAATTGATAGCGTCAATCGCAAAGGCACAGGGAACACGATAGGTTCAGCCTCCAAGGTCTTACCAGCATCAACGTAGCCGTCGGTATCGGCCTTAAGCAGCGAAGAGCCGAACGCTATTCTATGTCCGGTGTTTGAGTGTTTGAGTGTTTGAGTTGGAGTGAGATTTGAGAATCTTGTGCGGAACACTGTTGTTTGTCTCACGCTTTAGTACGCTAAGTTCGCAAAGCAACCCTAAAACACAACTTCGCGCACTTGGCGTGAGATATATTCTGGTGTTTTATGCACTTGGACAACGCACGAAAATTTCACTTGAAATTTACAGTTGCTGACCCTTCATTCATTCGAATCAGAGTTTCCTGATATTTCGTTCATAAAGCAACAATTCTGATCTCTCACTCGGTGTCATGTCATAATCAACTACTTTTGTGCAGTCGATATCCATATCATACATACTGGCACCGCGTGAAATTAGATACTTGGCGGCATCTATATTGCGTGATGATACTGCAGTATGCAATAAGGTATAACCCGAAGAATGTTGATCGCTAATAGCATAATGCGAATATTTCATGAGGACTTTCAGCATTTGACATTCGCTGTCTTTATCCCTTTCTATACAAAGTTTCATTTCCTGTTTGTCCAGCCCACGCGGGCTGCCAGACGGGGGACAAAAACCGATATCAGCCGAAATATA
>CADBGN010000151.1 GCA_902794155.1 uncultured Bacteroidia bacterium | reverse complement strand
TCGCTTCTTCATCCTACAAGCCCACTACCGCAGCACCTTGGACTTCTCGAACGAAGCCCTACAAGCCGCCGAGAAGGGATACAACCGCTTGATGGAAGCCGTGAAAGCTGCCAAGAACCTCAAAGCCACCGAAGGTGCCGCCAGTCTCGACATCCAGAAGATCGTGGATGCCTGCT
This sequence comes from uncultured Bacteroidia bacterium, assembly GCA_902794155.1. Taxonomy (GTDB): domain Bacteria; phylum Bacteroidota; class Bacteroidia; order Bacteroidales; family F082; genus Limimorpha. Next base: position 3,071 of record CADBGN010000151.1, on the reverse strand, counting down.
ACGATGCCATGAACGACGACTTCAACAGCCCCATCGTCATCGCGAACCTCTTTGAGGCCGTGCGCATCGTGAACACCATCAAGGACGGCAAGGCACAAATCAACGCCGAGGAATTGGCTTTGCTCAACAAGTTGTTCCAAGATTTCGTCTTCGACATTCTCGGCCTCGTGGAAAGCAATGCCTCCGACGGCAGCGGTGCCCTCGTCGATGGCCTGATGCAGACCATCATCGACATCCGCAAGCAAGCCCGCGCCAACAAGGACTGGGCCACTTCAGACAAGATTCGTGACGAATTAGCCAAGCTTCACATCACCTTGAAGGACGGCAAGGAAGGCACGAGTTGGGTGATAGATTAGTTGGCTGTTAGCTATTAGCCTACGAGCTATCAAGCTAATAGCTAACTGTTAAAAGCCAAATGCCAATCAGCTTAAACACAAGAAAAACAACATAAATTGAACATCATGGCATACAAATTCAAGAATCTCGTCTTTGAAGGCGGCGGCGTGAAGGGCATCGCTTACGTGGGTGCCCTCGAAGTGCTCGAGAAAGAAAAAATCTTGAGCAAAATCAAGCGCGTGGCAGGCACCTCGGCGGGCGCAATGATTGCCGTCTTGGTTGGATTGGGCTACACCTACGAGGACTTGAAAGAAATCCTATGGAACCTTGATTTCAAGAATTTCATGGATGGTTCATGGGGGGTGATACGCAACACGAAACGCCTCATCGAGGACTATGGCTGGTACAAAGGCGACTTTTTCCGCAATGTGATGGGCGATTACATCAAGAAAAAGACTGGCAACAGCGAATCGACCTTTGCCGACATCGCCAAATTGATGGACAAGGACAACAATTTCAAGGACATCTATCTGATTGGCAGCAACTTGTCGACAGGCTTCTCCGAGATTTTTTCATACGAGCATACCCCCCGTATGTGTGTGGCCGACGCTGCCCGCATTTCCATGTCCATTCCGCTGTTTTTCGCCTCCGTGCGCGGTATGCGCGGTGACATTTATGTGGACGGCGGCCTGTTAGACAACTATGCCGTCAAGGTTTTCGACCGCGCCAAATACGTGAAAACCAACTTGGTACGCACCGAATATTACGAAAGGATCAACGAATCTCTCAAAAATAATACGCGCAAGATTTCGGATTATGTCTACAACAAGGAGACTTTGGGGTTCCGTTTGGACAACGAAAACGAAATTGCCATGTTCCGCGACAACGCCGAACCACAAATTCGCGAAATTAAAGACATTTTCGACTACACCTCTGCTTTGCTGAACACCCTCATCGACTTCCAAAACAACGTGCACCTGCACAGCGACGACTGGCAACGTACCATTTACATCGACACTTTGGGGGTCAATTCCATCGATTTCAACATCGACGACAAAACGAAACAAGCCCTTGTGGAATCAGGCGAGAAGCACACTAACGAATATCTTGAATGGTTCAACAACAACGAGGAAAAAGCCAACAAGTAGGCTCGTCAACCTTTTATCTGAATCACGAAACCCTCGTTGAGCAGCGGCTTGACGAGGGCTTTCATTTCCTCGACGGTGAACTTCTGCAAGCCTTCTTCTGGCGTGGGGCGGTCGATGGTGTAGACCATGATTTCGCGTGGGCGCAAAGTGCGCACAATGTCCATCCAGCCGTTCAATACTTCAGGGCTTGACGAGTCGAAATCCTTGCTTTTCAGGAACATGGTCTGCAAGATGAAGTCGCCGTTGAACTGCTTCAAAGCTTCCACGACTCGATGGATGTCGTAGCCTGGCGCCGGATGGTTTATTTTCTCTGCCAATGCGTTGGTCGGGGCATCGATTTTCATTGTCGGGTTGTCTACCTTGCGCAAGGCGTTGAAAACCTGTGGCAGATGCACCCGTGTGGAATTCGACAGCACCGTCACTTTAGATTGGGGATAATACTGGTCGCGAAGGCGGAGCGTATCGTCAATGATTTGTGGAAACTCAGGGTTAAGGGTCGGCTCACCGTCGCCGCTGAAGGTGATGGAGTCAATCGGCACCTGATTGGCCTTGCATTGTTTCAGCTTGGTTTCCAAGGCATTGCGCACTTCAGCTGCTGTAGGCAACTTAGTGTCGCCGTAGCCGTCCTTGTTCCATCCACATTCACAATAGATGCAGTCGAAAGAACAGATTTTGCCCTTTTCGGGCAATAGATTGATTCCCAATGAACTACCTAAACGGCGGCTATGGATTGGACCAAATACGACTTCTTCTCTAATCATAATTTTCCTTTTTCATCGATGGCTTATGACTAATAGCCTATGGCAAGCCGCAAGGTGTGGGCAAGCCATAGGCTATAGGCTATCGGCCATTTATTATTTACTTTGCGTATTGAACGGCGCGGGTTTCGCGGATGACAGTAATCTTGATCTGGCCAGGATATGTCATCTCGGTCTGGATCTTCTTCGAGAGGTCGTAGGCGATGCGGTCGGCGTCTTGGTCGGTCACCTTGTCGGCACCTACGATGACACGCAGCTCGCGGCCTGCTTGGATGGCGTAGGTCTTCACCACACCCGGATAGCTCATGGCCATTTCCTCCAACTTGTTCAGACGCTGGATGTAAGCCTCCACCACTTCGCGGCGGGCACCAGGACGAGCGCCAGAGATGGCGTCGCACACCTGCACGATGGGCGAAATGAGGTTGTCCATCTCGATTTCCTCGTGGTGGGCACCGATGGCATTGCAGATGTCGGGCTTTTCCTTGAGGCGCTCAGCCACCTTCATACCGAGGATGGCATGTGGCAACTCCTCCTCGTTGTCGGCCACCTTACCTATATCGTGCAACAGACCAGCGCGCTTGGCTGCCTTCGGGTTGATGCCCAATTCAGCGGCCATTGTCGCGCAGAGCTTGGCCGTCTCAATGGAGTGCTGTAGCAAGTTCTGTCCATAGCTGGTGCGATACTTCATGCGGCCCACCATCTTGATGAGTTCAGGATGCAGGTTGTGGATGCCAAGGTCGATGGAGGTGCGCTTTCCGATTTCGATAATCTCCTGATCCACTTGTTTTTCCACCTTGTGAACCACCTCTTCAATGCGGGCGGGATGGAT
>CADBGN010000150.1 GCA_902794155.1 uncultured Bacteroidia bacterium | reverse complement strand
TGCATCCCAGACACAGCCAGTAGCAAAAACCTGTTCAGGAAGCAGCTTCGGAGATTGTTCTTCTATCTTGTCAAGAATCAAATCGATTTTTTCGTCTGTCTCGATTTGGTGTTTCTCCAAATGCGCTATTCGCATCAAAACAGCTGCGTTCTGAATCATAAACCTCCGCATGGCAACGAAGGCATTCATAATTCTTATACTTACTTCTATGGCGATAGGACTATGTAGAACAGATGATAACTGTGCAATGCCTTGCTCCGTGAACACGTATGGAAGAGAAGGATTATATTTTAGCGAGCGTAGGTTATCGCAAATTGCGACAACCTCATCCCGTTCGGCTTCAGTTAACTGAAAACGAAATGATTCTGGGAAACGAGCCCTATTTCGTTTTACTTGCTCATTCAGTCGGCTTGTAGTTACACCATAAAGCATAGCCAAGTCGCGGTCAATCATTACCTGCACACCCCGGATACTAAAAATCATATTCTCAATTCCTGAAATGTCAACAGACTTATCACAGTTTATGATATGTTCTTCGAACCGGTCGCAATTTGCGACCACCTTTTCGAACTGGTTGCAGTTTGCAACCACCTCTTGTGTTTTGTCTTTTGTCGTTTTCTTTGCCATACCTATCCTTTTTTAATTATACCGCAAAGAAACAACCTTTGTCAAGAAAAAGCCGTTCGTCATTGCGAGGAACGAAGCAAAAACGTTTGTAGTCGACAGCAGTCGTTTGTTGTCGCTTGTTGTCGGGTAGTTTGCTGTAAATGAATAATTAAAACAGACGGACAAAGTAGCGTATGACCAAATTGCAGATTTAACTATTATTCTTATTTTTGCACCGAGGCTGAAAGCTGATTGCTGACAGCCAAAAACACATCTAAACAATTCTGTTCATGGTCTTAAACTACCAAATTTCCAGTCCAGAGTCGATGGAGCGAGCCATTTGTGAGCTGGGCATCGTCCCGTTTTTCACCAGCGCCATCCCGGGCTATTCCATCAAGGAACTCACCCAGCCTGGGTTTTGGTTTGACGGCGAAGAGGATTCACTCGGGCCGTGGGACTGGAAGATCGACTGCCTCCAAAACGGCGGCATCGCCTACGGGAAGTTCCTTTGCGGAGGAAAGGCCGCCTTCGCGACGGTCCCATTCTATCGCGAACTGATGAACGTCCGCCGCGCCACGACAACGCCCGACAAGAACGGCGAGCAAATTATGGAATATCTTGAAAAACAAGGCAGCATCACCATCAAGGAGGTGCGCGCCTTGCTTGGCGTGAAAAAAGGCCAAGCCGATGCAGCCATAGGCAAGCTGATGCAGCAGTGTCGTGTCGTCACGGGAGCCATCGAGCGGGTGTATCGAGGTCCCGAGCAGGTTTACAACGGCTGGCAAGTGTCGTATTTCTGCACACCCGAGTCGCTGTTCGAAGACTTCACCACGCTCCACACCGACCGTACCCTCGAGGAGTCGCTGGAGTTTTTAATCGACCACATCACGAAGCTGACGGATGGTACAGCTACCCGAAAACAAGTACTGAAGGTGCTGAAATAAACTATGATTATTCATTTCAAAATATAAACACAATGATCAACGATTTCATTTATGACATTCCCGTAAGGATTTACTTCGGTCGCGACCAACTGAAACACCTTGGCGCAGAACTCAAGAAATACGGCACACGCGTGCTGATGACCTATGGTGGCGGCTCCATCAAGAAGATGGGACTGTACGACCGTGTGGTGAAAGAAATAAAAGAAGCCGGACTCGAACTGTTCGAACTTTCGGGCATCGAGCCTAACCCACGCATCGGCTCCGTGCGCAAAGGCGTGCAGATGTGCAAGGAGCACAACATCGACGTGCTGTTGGCTGTGGGCGGTGGCTCCACCATCGATGCCACCAAGATCATGGCCGCCGGCGCCTGTGTCGACCACGACCCCTGGGACTTCCTCGACCTCAGCAAACGTGCACCCATCGAGCGTGCCCTGCCCATCGTCAGCATCCTGACACTCGCTGCCACTGGTTCGGAGATGGACACGGCTGCTGTCATCAGCAATCCCGAGACCAACGACAAGATCGGCCGTCTGGACCCCGCCATGTTGCCCAAGGCTTCCTTCCTCGACCCGAGCATCACCTTCAGCGTCAGTCCTTATCAGACCGCTTGCGGCTCGGCCGACATCCTGTCGCACCTCTTCGAGGTCTATTTCACCATGGACCAGGACCTCTACATGCTCGATTGCTTCATGGAAGGCTTGATAAAGACCGTCATCCGCTTCGCCCCCATCGCCATGCGAGAGCCCGACAATTATGAGGCACGCGCAAACCTGATGTGGGCCTCCTCATGGGCCATCAACGGTTTCGTGAACGGCGGCAAACGCAAAGCCTGGAGCTGCCATCCTATGGAACATGAACTGTCAGCCTTCTACGACATCACCCACGGCCTCGGCCTCGCCATCCTTACCCCGCGCTGGATGGAGTATTGCCTCAACGAAACCACGGTGTCGAAATATGTCCAGTTTGGCACCAATGTCTTCGGCATCGACCCCACCCTGCCTCCGATGGACATCGCCCATCAAGCCATCAACAAGTTGAGCGACTTCCTCTTCAACACCTTGCAACTGAAGCGTACCTTCCCCGAGGTGGGCATCGACAGGACCCACTTCGCCGTCATGGCCAAGAAAGCCGTCGGTGGAGGCACCTTGCCTGGCTTCAAACCCTTGCAGCAGGCCGATGTAGAGAAGATTTTTGAGATGTGTATGAAATGAACTTAAATCCTATTCAATATGAAAAAACTATTCTTTCTCGCAGCAGTGGCCCTGATGATGGCTACAGGCTGCAATAACCAGAACAACAAGACCACACAAGTGGTGACCGAACCTGAACCTGTGGTCGAGCAGACCAGTGGCATCTACGACATCACGGTCAAGGACATGGACGGAAGCGATGTGTCGCTGGCCAACTACAAAGGCAAGGTGCTGCTCATCGTCAACGTGGCCAGCAAATGCGGACTTACTCCGCAATACGAAGGCCTTGAAGCCCTTTATCAGAAGTACAAGGACCAAGGTTTGGAGATTTTGGCCTTCCCCTGCAACCAATTCTTGGAACAAGAGCCTGGCACCAACGAAGAGATTCAGAGTTTCTGCTCGCTGAACTACAAAGTCACTTTCCCGCTGTTCGACAAGATTGACGTCAACGGCGAGGCGGAGAGTCCGCTCTACACCTACCTCAAGAAACAAGCACCTTTCAAGGGCTATCCCGAGGGC
>CADBGN010000149.1 GCA_902794155.1 uncultured Bacteroidia bacterium | reverse complement strand
CTGCAAATGCTGGGTCAGGCCGACAAGGTCAGCATCAACAAGGACAACACCACCATCGTGAACGGTCACGGTGCCAAGAAGGACATCGAAGGCCGCACCAACCAAATCAAGGCCCAAATCAAGACCACCACGAGCGACTACGACCGCGAGAAACTGCAAGAGCGCTTGGCCAAGTTGGCCGGTGGAGTGGCAGTCATCTACGTGGGAGCCGCCTCTGAGGTCGAGATGAAGGAGAAGAAAGACCGCGTTGAGGACGCTTTGAACGCCACCCGCGCTGCCATCGAAGAGGGTATCATCCCCGGCGGCGGTGTCGGTTTCATCCGCGCCATCAAAGCCATCGAGAAGATGAAGGGCGAAAACGAGGACGAGACCACGGGTATCGCCATCATCAAGCGTGCTCTTGAAGAGCCTCTGCGCCAAATCGTTGAAAACGCCGGCCTCGAAGGTTCGGTCGTGGTCAACAAGGTGATGGAAGGCAAGAACGACTTCGGCTTCAACGCCCGCACCGAGGTGTATGAGAACCTGCTCACCACGGGTGTCATCGACCCCGTGAAAGTGTCGAGAGTGGCCTTGGAGAACGCTGCCTCCATCGCTGGCATGCTGCTGACCACCGAGTGCGTCATCAGCAACCACAAGGAGCCTACACCTCCCACACCTCCGATGCCGATGGGCGGCGGAATGGACGGGATGATGTAATTTTGAATGTAGAATTATGAATGCGGAATGCGGAATGGCTTCGCGCGTATGACACGCTTCGCGTCATTGCGAGGAGGTACGACGAAGCAATCCAGACAATAAGCATCCAGATTAATGGAAACGAGCAAAAGGCTGACTGCGAAAGCGGTCGGCCTTTTTTGTGGCATTTCCCAATACTATTTCTGTTTTTGCACTTGTTATTTGAACCTGCGGTGCGGTGTTTTTCAGGTATAATAATCTTGTATTAGGAAAAAATGTGTAGTTTTGCAGGGTGAATAGTTAAACAGAGAGAAAATGTTGCAACTTAATACAATGAACGAGGCACAGATGATGATATTGGAATCGTTTGCAGGTGCTACTGACGAGCAAGAATTGTACGATTTAATGGATGTCATCAGGGACTTTTATGCCCGTAGGTTGGAGGCTGAGATGAATCGACTTTGGGACAATGGGACATTCAACCAAGAAGCCCTTGATCAATTGAAGAACGAACATCTTCGTACACCCTATATTAATTGAACATTATGGTGAGGCCTCGTGTAGTCATTGACACCAACTGCTTGTTGCAGATGTAGGGAGCAAGAAGTCCGTACCATTTCTTGTTTGAGGTTTTCATACAATATGGTTATACAATGTGCATTTCGACCGAGGTGCTTCTTGAATATGAGGAAATTCTGCGCAAGAAGGCTTCACCCTTGGCAGCAGATTTGTTTTTGAGAGTTATTGTCCGTTCACGAAATGTGATAAGGAAAGACCCTTATTACAGATTGCGTGTGATTAACAAGGATATGGACGACAACAAGTTTACGGATTGTGCATTTGCTTGTCAGGCTGACTATATTGTGACCGACGACAACCATTTTCAAGATGCAGCCAATTCGTGGTTTCCTACTTTCAATGTGATTTCACTCGATGATTTTGCAAAGATGATGGAACATCTATACCAAAAACAACCATAATAAGGGATTAGATTTGGTTTTTTGGTATGAGGAAATTACAAATAATATGGACAAGCCCCAAAACCGATTTTTCATAAACATTTGAATTTCAATATATTGAAAATTTCAAAACAGAAAATAATAGGGACAAAACCATTTTAGGACTTGACAGATGTTTTTTTGGAGGTTTTTTTGAATAATTTTGCGTGCATAATACAGAAAAACACTTTGAAATGAAAGCAACAAAATTTTACACCCTGCTTGCGCTCCTGCTGATGGCGGGAGGGGTGACGATGCAAGCGCAAATCCGTATCGACAAGCAGCAATGCTTTGGGGGATATGACGAAGACCTTATAGAAGGAAGAGGGATCATCATGGAAGATGATTTCATTTTGCTTGCGGGCTATACCTATAAGCCTGGTGTCGGCACGGGGCTGGTGCCCGAATATTGCAGCGATGCGTATGTTTACAGTCCTGCTTGGATTGTGAAAATCAACTACGATTATGAACTCATCGACAGTTGGTGCTATGATATGGGTGTCAAAGACATCCTAAAGGTTGAAAACGGTGAGAGAAAAGAATACTATTTGGTTGGAGGTGCTTTCTGTGACATCTGTGGAGATACTGTACGTAACATGAAAGTAATCAAAATCAATTCCAATGGAGAAGAAATTTGGACCAGTTGCTTCGGTAACCGAGAGGGTTATTATTGGGAGTCTGGTGGAGGCGATTTGACACACGACGGAGGAGTGCTCGCCTTTGCGAATTATTTTAGTAGTGGTTGCGACATCAGCCATTTTTATGGTGCTGTGGATGGTTGGATGGTAGCGATGGACAGCCTCGGGAACATGACTTGGGAGACCACTCTTGGAACACAAGCAGTGGATCTTTTGAGTAGGGTGGATAGAAGCGACAAAGGTGGTTATTATGTCACTATGTATAATGACCCTGCGGGATCCTACGGAAACCTCACGCCATGTTATGATCCTCCCATGAACAGCAATGCCACGTTCATCAAACTGGATTCCATCGGAGGAATAGAATGGCAGGAATGTTACGGATGCATACCTGGACCCAATAAAGAATCGGCGATATTAAGGTTTATCGACCTTGAAGACGGCTATATCGGCATTGGGGAAACAACTTGTACGGACGGTGATTTGCAAGGTGCCGGATGGCATCCTGGATATTACGGAGCAGGTTTCCCATGTTACGACATTTGGTTGTTACGCTTGGATTTAGACCGCAATGTCGTTTGGAGCAAGTGCTACGGTGGAAGTTCCCATGAAGGTGCAGCGAGAGTGTTCCCGTTAGAAGATGGAGGCTTCATGGCGTTTGGAACGACGCAATCCATTGATGGTGATGTGGCCAGTGCAGCACACCTCAATTTGAGTGACCTTAACGATGGCATAGGTTGGGTGTTTCGTACTGATGCCCACGGCAATTTACTTTGGGAGCGCTGTTTGGGGACAAAAGATGGTTCCACTATATTTAAGGAGGTTGTTCAACATAACGACAGGGAATACACGATTGTCGGCGACGTGATATGTCCGCGAACCGGCTCCAGCGGAGATGTGAACTGCTCCAACTGCGCCTTCACATATACTCCAACTCCACAGGTAATAAATCGGGATTATTG
>CADBGN010000148.1 GCA_902794155.1 uncultured Bacteroidia bacterium | reverse complement strand
AACAGGAATCACCCCAGTAAGGTCGTGGGCTTTCACCTCGAGAGTTTGTCCCTCTTCCTCGAATTTGGCGTAGGGGCGGCTATACTCCATGCGGATGCCCGTCACAATTCCCAGAGGCGTCTTGCCTAACATGTATTCGCGGTCGTATTCCAGGCCATAGGCAAGTGCCATCTTGCCTTGTTCCGATGCAATGTACGACACGCTGATGCCGTTACACTGCATCGTTTTGCCCATCATGCAAACACCTAATGTGTTGTTGACTCTCTTTGTGTCCTTGGTTTGTTGTGCCGTAGCCGACACGAGGCAGCACATCAAGGCTGCAATAATCATAGTTCTCTTCATTGTATTGTGTTTTAGTTGTTTGTTCCTGCCAATTGATTCGTATTATATATCCCTGTTTTCAATTTGCTCGATTGCTTCTCACAAATAAAACCTAATCCCCCCTTTGATGTTGAATCGCTGCAAGCCCTCCTTGGAATTGCCCAAGTCGATGATCTCCTTGCGAGTCCCGTCGTCGTAGGTCACTTTCGACAAAGCCCCGATGTAATACGAGGCCTCCGCACCTATGGCTATATGCTGGGTAAGCCTGTAATCATACCCCATTCCCAAACCCAAACCGATGGTTTGTCCTGTCAATGTGTATTTGTAGCCAAACTCTTCAGCACTATCCTTGTAGCCCAGGTATCCGGCAAGGCCCTCAACATTCAACATGTGCTTGCCGTTTTGTGAATTGGCCGTCAAAGCACCAAGCGACAGTCCGATGAAGGTGATAGTATGTATGTTGCTAACATTTCCTTCATAATAGTTTCCTTCATCATCGTATGAATAGCCATAGGTCGCATTACTGCTTGAGAACTGGTCGTAATGCAAGCCCAAAGTAATGCCGTTTTTGATATTAAACCGAATGCTGGCTCCATAGTCAAGACCTCGCGACAGCTTTCTCAAATAGTCTTTGTAATCACTCGAAATGTCCCCGGAAAACTTTGCCGTCCTAAAGGCATACCCACCGTTCAACGCGATTTGGACATTATAATCCTTCTTTTGGCTCTCGGCTTTTCGGTTGGCCAGTTCCACAGGGTCATCGATATAGTAGTGTGGGACATCCGTCAATGGCAAGCTGGAGAGCCTTCTGATGCCGTTGCGTTCATAAAGGAATGTGATGGCGTTGTTGGTTTTGTCGGTAATACGGCATGGGATGGTGTCTCCATCTTTCATGACTACATAGTCATGGAATTCTTCCTGAGCCGATTCCGATGGGGCCACGGGTTCAACATCGTCACTGATATTCAACATGTACGCCGTAATCTGATGACAACTGCTGCCGTTTTGTCCGGGATAGCTGTGCTGCACAATCTCGATGCCATTGCCGCCTGCCGCTCGCACCTCTTGTTTGGCTGTTTCAAGAACGGTCTCCCAGTCGCAATGCGAGGTGAAGCCTCCGTCCAACACGGACACATTTCCGATGACTTCCGCATTTTCTGGGACAACATTCCCAATGTCGTACACCGTCACTTCTGTTTCGTTGCCGACGGGATGCATTTCTTTAATGATGTGTTTGTGTACTTTTGGCGAACAGGAACACAGCCCGAAAGCCAAAATGAAAATGGTGCAAAATCTTGTCGTTTTCATATCAATTAGTTTTGAAATTTTCGGCAAAAATACACCCTTCACGCCGCGCGTGTCAAGAAAAACAATGTATCAATTTGTATCAATTTCTACACAATATCTTGATTTTTAACCATTTGATTCCTTGGCAAAATCAAGAAGTGTTGTAGGCAGAGGTGACTCACTTTTAAAAATAGCCTTCATCTTTCGGGCACGATGCGACACGGTCGGATAGGCTTTCTGCATCAAAGCGGCAATATCAGCGTCAGAAAGCCCTAAAAGATACAGGCAGCAATAATCCAAGTCGCCACGGGTGAGGTCGGGATAGGCCTTGGCCAGTCGGCTCGTGAACTGCCCGAAGTGTCGGTCGGCAGCCTCCCGCAACGCCGTCAACTGTTCCTTCCCCAAGGCATAGTCCTTGTAAACCGTGCAGTCCATCTGCGACTTGAACTGCCCCTCGTTCACCCGCTCCATGATCAAGCGGCAAATCGGCTCCTCGGCAAAACTCGCCGCCTGCGTTTCGGGCTTCGGTGTCGTTTCGTTCTGTTGCCGCACTTGGTCTTGCAACTCGCGCAAAGTCTCGTTGCTCCGTTTCAGCCGTCCCGAAAGCGCCGCCTGTTCCATGCGATGGCTTTGGCGTTCCTCCTCCAACCGCCGCTGCGCGTCCGCCTCTTGTGCCGCCAAGCGTTTTCTGTGTCTGCGCCGCATCACGATGGCCACCGCCAAACCAATGGCCAATAGTAGCGGCACTAATACCATAAGCGTCAGCCTCACCGCCTTCCTTCGTTCACGGAGCGAAGCCGCTTCCTGCTTCTCCTGCAAGTAGTTCTGGAACAGGTCGTTCAGTTTCGAGGCTTGTGCTTGGTTTTCGGCTGCTGCGGCTACATCTTCTATGAGGAATTGCGCATATTGGTTGGCTTTCAGTGTGTCGCCTTCGCTAATGGCAATGTCATGCAAAGTCTTTGCTGCAAGTTTTTTATCAATGGCCTTCTCTGCAAATTCGAATACAAGTTCCTTATAAACCTTGGCAGAATCGAGTTGTCCTGCATCATTATAGACATAGCCAATGGTTGAATATCGGGTTATTCTTTCGGATTCGCTTTCGGCTTGTGCCACCATGCTTTTCAGACTGTCCAAGGCTTTTATGGTATCTTGGAGATCACAATAATCAAACAATGCTCGCGAAGCCATCAAATCCCTGTAAACAATAGTGTTTCTATCATGCAAGGCGTTTAATGCCGCTTCATAATAGAAAACCGCACTATCCTTTTCTCTCAATATATCATGTTGTAATCCAATCTGATACAGGATATTGGCTTTGGCGTTAAGCGAAGTCGGAGCAATCTGGGTGTAAACCAAGGATTGCCTGGCACAATAGATGGCTGGTTCTGGCATAAGTTGGGCCTCGAACAAATCCAACAAACGGTTATAGGTCAACGCCATAAACCGTGCCTTCTTGCCCACCAATTCATTCTTGGCAAAATGGCTTTCCATGATCCGCAAGGTGTGTTTCGTGTCGGAGATAGCGGGTCTGCGCCCGCTATGAGGCTTTTGGGGGTGGGGGTGTCGTTCAGGATGAAGTTTAGGCTATCGAAATATGCCACCGCTTTCAGCACCTCTTCACGGTTGCTCTGCCCATAGTCATTCTTAAACAGCAGCTCCGCCACCAGCACCTGGCAATAATGCCCCTCAAACACATCCATGCTGTCCGCCTTGGGGTTTGCGGCAAACTCCATCATCACCGCCAAGGCGCTGTCGGGGTGGTGCCACATGAGGGTGTCGATTTGCGATAATTCATGGGTTTGAGGTCCCTGAGCCTGCGGTCCCTGAGTCCCATCGAAGGGTCGAAGGGCCGACCCTGGGGCCTCAGTATGTTTGGAGCAAGCCATTAGCATGGCCAGCCCAAACAAAAAGCTCACTATGTGCAAACACCTTTTCACGCGGAAAAACTACTCAAACTTTTCCCAATCAATCTCCCTGACTTTCTGTGAGATGAACGACTTGATGTCATTCCAATCAGCATTAATGAACAT
>CADBGN010000147.1 GCA_902794155.1 uncultured Bacteroidia bacterium | reverse complement strand
CCACAAAACCTGCTCTTTGCCCTCATAGCGGGCTTGACCCGCTATCTCCCACTCGACATCGTCTTCGAGCGTGGGAGATGGCGTTCCGCTTTCGCGGAATGACGGTTCCTCCGCCATGAGGCAAAAAGCAGAAGGTTTGTGTTTCAAGCTCTATATTGAACATATATTACGCACCATGAAAATTGCAATAATCGGATACGGAAAGATGGGCCACGAGGTGGAGAAAGCCGCCCTCGCCCGCCAACATAGCATCGTCGTTACTGTCGACAATCCCCAAGAATGGGAAGAACGCCTCGACCTCGTCAAGCAAGCCGATGTCGCCATCGACTTCAGCCAGCCCGACCAAGTGGTGACCAACATCCACCGTTGCTTCGATTTGCACTTGCCCGTCGTGGTGGGTACCACAGCCTGGCAAGACCATTTCGAGGAAATCAAAAAGCGTTGTTTGGCCGAGAAACAAAGCCTCTTCACCGCGCCCAATTTCAGCATTGGGATGAACATCATGTTCTTGCTCAACAAACAGTTGGCTAAGTTTGCTGAAAAATATGGCTACCAACTCTCCATGGCGGAAACCCACCACATCCACAAGCTTGACAAGCCCAGCGGCACCGCCGTGAAGTTGGCCAACGACATCCTCGCTATCGACCATGATTATGATCGATGGAGCATCGACGCGCCCGCCGACCATACCTTATATATTAACGTGACCCGCGAAGGCGAGGTGAACGGCATCCACAGCGTGATGGCCGAGTCGCCCGCCGACAAAATCGCCCTCACCCATGAAGCCTATAACCGCCAGGGCTTCGCCATGGGTGCCATCGCCGCTGCCGAGTTCCTCATCGGAAAGACGGGGGTGTTTGGAATGGAGGATTTGTTTGGAGAATAATTCTATTCAACCTTTCTTGGGCTTACGTCGGCAATCAATAAAAAAAACATCCATTATTCTGCATGGTATAAAAATTTATACCTATTTTTGCAGAAAATTCCTGCTATGCCTACATTGTTGATAACCTTTGGAATGCGGTTCTTCTTCTATCTGGATGAGCACCACCCCATTCATGTGCATGTGGATTGCAACGGAAAGAAAGCCAAGATTGCATTGGAGCCCTCGGTTAGTCTGGTATACAACCACGGACTGAAAGAACAAGAAATCAAAAAGGCTATCGACACTTGCTTCATTTATCGCGATGATTTCATAGCAGAATGGCATAAAAGGTTTGACTAAACTATCAATAACCAATGCAATGGAAAAGATAAAAAACATCTGGTTTGACGAAAAAAGAATCTACTTGAAAACCACCGAAGGCCGTGTATTGAGCCGTCCTTTGGAAGCTTATCCTGAATTGAAAGAAGCCTCAATGGAACAACGCAACGACTTTACCATCGATGAAGAAAGGACCGCCATCCGTTGGGAAGAGTTGGATGCCGACATGCATATCTCAAGCTTCTACGAAACAAGCGAACCGAATGACCAAAACGAGGTAGCAGAAATGTTCAAACGTTTCCCATGGCTCAATGTATCGGAAGTGGCTCGCGCCATCGGTATTAACAAAAGTCTTTTGGCTCGTTACATCTACGGTATTTCTAAACCAAGCGAACAACGTTTACAGCAGATTCGGCTAACTCTACACGCACTTGGCACGGAACTACAAACTGCGTGATTTTTCCCTTAATAATACTATTTTAACCAACCTTCCGTTTATACAGAAATTATAATTAAACCATGTCACTAATAGTTTTCATTCTTATCGTCCCAGCCCTTTTCACCATCCCGTTTGCATTCTGCTGGAAGCAGTTTGAGGCCGCTGGACAGAAAGGCTATTATAGCCTCATCCCCTATTACAACATCTATATCATGCTGAAAATCATCGGCAAACAGAAGAAATTCTGGTGGTGGTTCTTCATCGTCTTCCCCTACATCAACATCTTCATGCTGTTGCTTATGCTCGTCGAACTGGGCAAGTGCTTCGGCAGATTCAAGGTTTGGGAGGAAGGCATGGCCGCCCTTTTGCCCTTCATTTTCTTCCCCATCATCGCCAAAAACGACAAATACCAAGACCCGCTCACGACCAAACGACCCAAGAAGTCGACCGCCCGCGAATGGTTCGACGCCATCGTCTTCGCCGTGGTCGCTGCTCTGATCATCAGGACCTACGTCTTCGAGATGTTCACCATCCCCACGTCGAGTATGGAGAAATCACTCTGCGTAGGTGACTACTTGGTGGTCAGCAAGATACATTACGGTCCCAAGGGTCAAAACACACCCCTTTCCTTCCCCTTTGTGCACAACACTTTGCCTTGGAGCAAGACCAAAAAGTCATACCTCGAATGGATCAAGCTGCCTTATCATCGCTATCCTGGCGTTTCGACGATGAAGCGCTACGACCCCATCGTGTTCAACTATCCTGCCGGCGACACGGTCTGTGAGAACTACCAAAGCAGCATCAGCTATTACGACCTCGTGCGTGAATTTGGACGCGAAGCGGTATGGAGCGGTAAAGTGAGCATCCCCCTCAATGGACAGATGACACCTTCAGGCAAAGTTATCGCTCATCCTGTGGACAAACGCGAAAACTACGTGAAGCGCCTCATCGGCATGCCCGGCGACTCACTCCAAATCATCAACGGCGTGGTGTATATCAACGGTGAGAAAGCCTTCGAGCCCGAGAACATGCAGCACAACTATACTGTGGTGACCACCAATGGCGGCATCAACAAGCAGACCTTGGACAAATACGAAATCACTGAGGGCTACCGCACCGACGACCCCAATACCTTCGTCCTTAACATTAGTGCAAAGGTGGCTGACGAACTCATCAAGTTACCTTATATCACTTCCGTGATGCGCAGCTTCCCCCGCAGCGCGGAGACGGCGGGCTCGGACCGGCTGCTGCCGTTCAGCAGACCGAAATGCCGCAGAGCCAGGAAGCCCAGCATCAGCGCCAGGATGATACTCAGAATAATCACCAGTTTTTTCATGACGCGTCCTCCTTCTGGCGTGTCGTGCGTGGCTCTTTTTTCTATTCTACGCTATTTCTGAAGGGTTTTCAATGCAGTTTTCCCGAAAACGGGAAAGTTTAGAAAAAAGACTTGCTTTTTTCATTCCGCTGTGTTATGATACTTGGGCGCGATAGTGCACATGCGCCGGTAGCTCAGTTGGATAGAGTGTCTGGCTACGAACCAGAAGGTCGGGGGTTCGAGTCCCTTCCGGCGTACCAATAAAACAGCCACTTTCATCACGAAAGCGGCTGTTTTTCTGATTTTTTGATATTATTTTATCTCATTCAAAAAACGCTTGGCGCATTTTTGGCGCAC
>CADBGN010000146.1 GCA_902794155.1 uncultured Bacteroidia bacterium | reverse complement strand
AAGCCTTGTCCTATTCTATCGACGTTTGTCGAGGCAAGATTGAACCCACAAGAGACATCGTAGCCTTTTTCGCCTTCATCTCATTCTTTCCCCAGTTAGTGGCAGGGCCTATTGAGCGCGCTACAAACTTACTACCTCAGTTCCTGAAAAAGCGAAAATTCGATTACGACACAGCCGTTGATGGATTATGGCAAATACTTTGGGGCCTATTCAAGAAGATTGTAGTGGCAGACAACTGCTCAATGTATGTCGACCGAGTATTCTCGACTTATACCGAACAAAGCGGCAGCTCATTACTATTAGGTATAGTGCTGTTTGCTTTCCAACTGTATTGTGACTTTTCTGGTTATTCTGAGATTGCAATTGGAACAGCTAAATTGTTTGGCATCCGGTTGATGCGCAACTTCAACAATCCTTATTTCGCTACCTCTTTTGCGGATTATTGGAAACGCAATCACATTTCGTTGACCACATGGTTTATGGATTATGTTTACTATCCAATGGTTGGAAGTAGCGACAAGTTAGTTTATTGGAATTTCTGTATGATAGTTACATTCCTATTGAGTGGAATGTGGCATGGTGCAGGATGGACATTCCTGTTGTGGGGATTGTATCAGGGCGTGTTCATAGTGATTTCTATGAACATCTCTAAATCTCGAAGGAGATTCGAAAAGAAGCACAAGTTGAAGGGAAACAAATTGTATGAGGTTCTTACAATGGTAGTGACGTTTTTCATCGTTACCATTGGATTGATATTATTCAGGGCAGAGAGCATTGCTCAAGCTTGGGAATACGTCTGTGGAATGTTGCAATTCGGTACGTTGCGAGCGAGTTACCGGTTCTTTACCTTGCCAGAAATACGGCTGACGACTTTGTTCGTTGTAATTATGTTGGTTGTTGAGTGGCTACAACGAGACAAACAACATGGATTTGAAGGAATGGACAAGTTGTATCTACTTCGCAACAAATATCTTAGACCCATATTCTATGCTTTATTGTTGCTCTTAGTGTTGGTTTATGGAGGAAAGCATGCGTCCTTTATTTATTTTCAATTCTAAAATGGAAATATTATGAAACGGTTTCTTTGGGCTATAATAATAGGAGGTATTGCTTTCTTCGTGTTTTGTGGCATTGTGGAGTTTTATCAGACACGAGTTGACAACAACTATTCTTACAAATATTGGTATATGGAAAACCATCGTGATAAAGTGGTGACTTTGCTGATGGGAGATTCGTATATGGAGAACTCTATCAATCCAAATTTGATAGGAAAAGGAACCTTTACTTTGGCGCAGTCTTCCCGATGGATTTATTATGACAGCAAATTGCTGGAAAAATATATTGTTGACATGCCAAATTTAAGACAGGTAGTATTGGGGATGGGCTATAAGCCTCCGTATTGTCAATCGTATCATTTTTCTGAATCAGATAGTAATGAACACGAGAAGTATATGTATGAAAAATTCATGCATATTCAATATGATGACCATTCAAATCATTGGCTCGGCCTATATAGAGGTTATATTGACCATAGCACTTTGGTTGACAATCTTTTATGTGATTCATTAGGCTATGAACGTGTTGAAGGTCAATCTGCCATCTGGCAATTGGAACATAATGTAGACTCAAATGTGTTTCGCCTAAAATACGCCAAAGAACAGGTAGCGGAATACACGGGGTATTTAAAAGACATGGCAAGGTTGTGTCATTTTCACAAGGTTCGTTTTATTGTCATTACACCTCCTTGTCATGCTTCATACATTGCTAATGTCAGGCAGGAAGGCCTTGATTTATTGCATGGGATAATAAACGATGTTCGTTCGGAGTATCCCGTTGAATACATTGATTATCTGCATGATGAAGATTTTAGGGCGGATTCTCTTTATTACAATTGTTCCCATCTAAATTCCATAGGTGCAGACATTTTCGCTTTGCGTGTGAAAAAAGATTTTGGATTATAATGTGCTTTTCAATTCCAATCAATTTGCTATCGTTCTCCCCATAATGTTTCTTCTTTATTGGTTCGAAATTGTAAAGGGATAAAAACAAAAAATTATTGCTGTCCGCTAAAAGTTAAAGAGTAGTAGATGAGGGGTTCGGAAAGCCAATAAATAGGCGATGTGGAAGGTTGCTTGGGAAAGTAAGCCCCCCCCTCAGTCAAACAGGGTTGGCTCTGGGGGTGATGGATCGGTTGTCTTGAGTATCGCCAGCCAGTCCTTTTCCGGCTCTTCGAAGAAGGTGTAGCAGTTGACATAGTACATGAGCATGATCCTGAACATGGTGGCCAGTCCGGAGAAGCTCCACGTGCGCTTGATGCGCTTCTGTATGACCATGAGCAGCAGGTTGGCTATCAGCGTGACCCATATCTGTATCTTGATGGCGTTGGCGCTCTCGCCGTAGAAGTATCGCAGGGGGAAGTTCTGCTTGAGCTGTTTGAACAGCAGCTCTATCTCCCATCTCTTGCGGTAAATGGCCACGATGTCCTCCACGTCCATCTCCATGTCGTTGGTCAGCAGCGACACGAGCCTCGCCCTTGTCTTCTTGATGTCGACGTAAGTGACAATCCGCGCATGGTGGACGATGTCGTCGCCGTCCTTGACATGCTTCGTGAAGGTCACATGCTGTTCCCTGTACTCCACCAGTCCCGCCGGGGACATGTACATCCTGTCGCTCTCGACGGTGTACACGAGGCTTTTCTTCATCTTCGTGACGTAGGTCACGCCCCGTTTGGTGAGCTCCTCGAACTTGGCGTAGTCGATGTACGCCCTGTCGATGGCCAGGATGTCCCCCTGTGCATAGTTGGACGGGACAAGCATGAAGCTGTCGTTGGTGGCCGCCGACGTGAAGCGGATGTCCGACGGCACCCCCTCGTTGGCGTGTATGTTGGCGTGGACCTTTATGCCGCCTTTCTTCCTGCCCGTTTTCGGATGCCGTCCCGCGCCCTTGAAAAGCAGGTCGGAGAACAGCGTGATTGTCGTGGAGTCTATGATCTGGAGGCGGTCCAGCCACTTCGGCACCTGCCGCTTCCGGCTGTCCGAGGAAAGCTCGCCCTTGTAGGTGGCGTACAGGTCGCGGTAGGTGGCCTCGAAGACGCTCTCCGGCCTCCGGGCGTTGGCGTCGGAGAGTGTCGAGCGCCTTGGCATCATGCCTATCCCGAGATGCGACAGCTTGCGGGCCTCGGGGAACATGGAGTCCGTGACCTCGCGCAGGGAGTCGAAGCGCTTGATGACCGCATAGAGCATGACCACAAGGTGCTGCCATGCGTCGAAGTGCTTCACGTACCTCTCCCCGCCCTTCTCGCGGCTGAATCCGAGGACTCTTGACTTGTCAATCAAAGAAATCAGCTGGCCAAACATCGGCTGTCCGATAAAATGCGTACCTTTGCCCATCGTTATTCCTGTTTTGTTGCAAAAACAGTTTTGTTGCAAAAACAAAGATAACGAAAAAGGCTGGAACCTCCTCGGAGTTTTCAGCCTGTTTTTTTCACCTCCCTATAGTTTTAGCGGACACCAATAACAAAAAATACAAAAACCGACCAATAAAAATGCTGATTTTTCGGCATTTACGGAAATGAAATAAAAAACGAAAAGTACAATTTCCTTTAATTTAACGTGAGTTCGAAATAAAATAATTTACTGAAAAAGAATAACATAGCGAGATTTTTCGTATGTTTGTAGTGCAAAAAACAAAACGAAAACGCGCTATGTTATCGGACGACAAAATAACAGAGATTTATTGCATGGCAGACGACTTCTGCAAGTTTTTCGATAAGACAGTAAAAAAGCATTCTTTCCAAGTAAGCGACGGGAAACGTCACCGCAACAAGCCCAACCGCATGTCGGACGCGGAGGTCATAACGATATTGGTCGCCTTCCATATGAGCGGACACCGCTGCCTCAAGCACTTCTACCTCGACTATGTCTGCAAGCATTTGAAGCACCTTTTCCCCAAGACAGTGTCGTACAACAGGTTCGTGGAACTGGATCGGGAAGTGGCCCTTCCCTTGCTGGTCTTTGTCAAGCAAGTGCTGCTTGGCAAGTGCACGGGC
>CADBGN010000145.1 GCA_902794155.1 uncultured Bacteroidia bacterium | reverse complement strand
ATATGTTCGAGCGTAATCACGTCGCAGTTGCCCGTTGTGGTGACGAAGATGTTGCCTTCCTTGACGGCCTCCTCCATCGTCGTGACCTCGAAGCCTTCCATAGCGGCTTGCAGGGCGCAGATGGGGTCGATTTCGGTGACCAAAACGCGGGCACCATAACTCTTCATCGAGTGTGAGCAGCCCTTGCCAACCTCGCCGTAGCCGCAAACGACCACGACTTTACCAGCAATCATTACGTCGGTGGCGCGCTTGATGCCGTCGGCCAACGACTCACGGCAGCCGTAGAGGTTGTCGAACTTCGACTTGGTCACCGAGTCGTTCACGTTGATGGCGGGAACGAGCAACTCGCCGCGCTCGTGCATTTGGTACAGACGGTGTACGCCTGTGGTGGTCTCTTCCGAAACGCCTTTCCACCCGGCCACAACCGTGTGCCAGAAGGTGGGATTTTCTTTATAGGTGGCCTTGATGACACTCATCAGTGCTCTTTCTTCCTCGCTGCCTGTGGGTGCGTCAAGGAGTTTGGGGTCGTTTTCGCAGGCATAGCCCTTGTGAATCAACAAAGTGGCATCACCGCCGTCATCGACAATCAAATCCGGACCCGTGCCATCGGGGAAAGTGATGGCGCGTTTGGTACACCACCAATAATCCTCTAAAGTTTCGCCTTTCCATGCGAAAACGGCGGTTCCCGTTTCGGCGATGGCCGCCGCAGCGTGGTCTTGCGTGGAATAGATGTTGCACGAGCACCAGCGCACCGTGGCGCCCAATTCGACCAAGGTCTCAATGAGGCAGGCCGTTTGGATGGTCATGTGCAGCGAGCCCATGATTTTCGCACCTCGAAGCGGCTTCGTGTCACCGTATTTCTTGCGCAGCGACATCAGGCCAGGCATTTCGTGTTCCGATACTTCAATTTCCTTCCCGCCCCAAGCTGCGAGGTTCATGTCGGCCACCAAATAAGGCAGTTTATTGTCTAATAGTCTGTTATCCATTTGTTTATGCTTTTAATTTGTCTTCCAATATGAATTGGCAAAGATAAGCAAATTTCCAACATCCGCAACAAACTGTTTCCCTTATTATTCAGCTGGCAAACGGAAATAAGTGATGCCGTAATGTATGGTGTATTGAATCAAGCCATAATGTTTGGCATAGTAAATCTCAATAGGGTCATTATCACGAAGCAATTCATACTCAACCAATTGGATATAAAGCACATCATCATAAGAAACGCCAGCAACTTCAAACGATTCCAACAATTCAGAAGTAAACTCTATTTTCGGTGATTCTTTTCTCACGGGCGTAAGTGTCTTTCCACGAAGACTAAAAGTAAAAGGCAGGCCGTGAAGTCCAATTTCAAACTTGTCATCCACATTCACCTCCGTGCCCCACCCTGCCGTGACGGTAACATAATAGCCTGTGGAATAGTCAAGATACCCTTTTTGATCCATGCTTTCGCGCTCCGTCTTGTTCGTCGTCATAAAAGATGAACTCGACTCTTCCAAGAATTGAATCGATGGAGTGCTCACATGAAGTCCTCGCTCAATGCCATTCTCGTCCCTAATAATGCATTCGCGCTTGTTGTCATCCACAAACCATGCTTTAGCCTCATCACTGATATAGCATTGTTTTACCTTGACGCAAGACGACATCAAGGCAACCAAAATCAACAGAATCAAACATTTATTCCTCATAAAGCCAGTATTTTTCACCATTCGACATTTCTATGCCGACAAAGCCTTTCACATAATTGTAATAACAAATGGCCGCATAAACGGTTCCCTCGGCGACCGTATAATCGGGGTCACAATCCAATTTGAACACATCGTAATAGGTATGTCCGTTCACTTCAAGAGAGTCTAGCATGACGTAATCTGCAGCATCGGTGTTGATAAATGGAACGTTTGCATCACTATTCGCCAACACGATATAGCCCGTTTTGGAGGCATCCAAACCCTCTAATTCATACCGCATATATTCGTTTGACAGAAATAATTCCATCTCAAAGGTAGGATAGTCAGGCTTTAACGTGATCCAATACACTTGATAATCATAAACCGGTGAGCCATACCAACCAGAAGGTTCATCCAAAGAACTGAAATGCCCCATCGACACATGGTAATTGATGATTTGACGATGGCTTTCATGCATCATCTTGACGACATCGCCATTCTGATACGGTACGGTGGCCAGATACTCCTCCGGAATATCCCCAAGGTGGATGATTTCAGTTTTTGAGGGTTCCTTTGTGCAAGCTGCAAACAGCATCACCATGATTCCCAGAACGATAGTTCCCGCCGTTTTTCTGAAAAATTGTCTCTTGCTTTTCATTTTGCTGGTTTTTAGGATTTCATGCTGCAAAGTTACATAAAATTCGATACATGATAAAAAAGCGGAGAATTTCTCCGCTCGAATTTTAACACGAATTGCCACGAATTGGACACGAATTTTCAAAAATAATAATTCATGAATAATTTATGATAAATTCCTGATAATTCGTGTTTTAAATTCAATCTGGCAAACGATACAAAGTCAGTTTGTCGTCCAAAGTGCATTGAATCAGGCCGTAATGCTTGGCGTAATAGACTTCCGTAGGGAAATTAGTCATCCAAGGATAGGCGACATCGACCAGTTTGAGATGCATAACACCCTGATATTCCACATCGTGCACATTGTATTTGTCGAAGTATTCAGCCATGAATTCCATCTCGCTGTCATTATTGTACTCGTAACAATACCTCGGATAAAACTTGTTGCCATCGATGCGCATGGTGTAATGCGCCGGGCCGAAATCCATCCTGAAATCGTCAGTGCCTTCCGGCACGTCCTCAAGATGGTCTGCGGTCAAGCTAACGCTCATATTCAAAGTGGAAAAAGAGGAAAATCCGCTTTGGTAAACATGCTCAAATTCAAAGTCTTTCACATATATACCCATAAAAAAGCTTTCCTGTTCCGACATGTATTGGTCAATATCCGCAAATGAAAACGACTGCGAAACGCCGTTGTCGTCGCGCATGGTGAACTTGAGGTTGGCTGTGTCGGCGAACCACACGCGGTTGGAATCTTGCACATAGTAAGATTGGGTTGGCTTCGTGCATGAGGCCGTCACAAAGGCCAAAGCCAAGATAATCAAAAATTTAGTCTTCATAAAGCATATATTTTTCACCGTTAGACATCACAATTCCCACAAAACCGTTTTCATAGTTGTAGAGAATGGTTTCGGCATGAATCAATTCGTCAACATTATTATAATAGTCTGTTTTCAACTTGAAGACATCCTTGTAATAACGACCATTAACTTCCAATGAATCAATGATTTCGTAATCAGAATGGTCATCGCCGACGAATGGCACTTTTGCACTGCCGACAGCAAAGATGTCTGCCTTTTTATACCAAGACTGCATTTCCTCTTCATTCAGCATGTAAGCATTTGATAAAGAAATACTCAGGTCGAAAACCGGATACTTGGGTTTACAAGTAGTCATGTCCACTTCGTACTCATAATAATAGTCAGGAGCAGGCT
>CADBGN010000144.1 GCA_902794155.1 uncultured Bacteroidia bacterium | reverse complement strand
AATAAAAAAAGTTTCTCAAAAGTATTGACAGACAAAACTAAAAATGTTATTATAATAGTGTAAAGAGAGGTAGTAAGAAATGAAAAAAACAAGAGTTTACTTAGACATGGACGGCACAATCGCTGACTTATACAATCAAAAAAATTGGCTTGAAGACTTAATCGCTGAAAACGAAGTTGTTGCAAAAACTTATCAACAGCTTTTCAAGTAGTTGATAACTTCCTTTGTTACTACAAATCGGGTCGCAGAATAATCCGTATTTTTGCCCTTTGAAAACGAACAAAGAAATCCTTTTTTATGCCTAACGATATCACTACACGCCGTCCTTTCGGCGATACCGCAAAACGCAATTTGATGACGCCAGAGCAAGTCTTTGCCAATCAAGGCCGCATCCCTCCACAAGCCACCGACCTCGAAGAAGTCGTGCTCGGCGCCCTTATGTTGGAGAAGGATGCCGTCAACGAAGTCATTGACATCCTCTCGCCCGAGGCTTTTTATCTAGACAAGCACCAAAAGATCTTTGCTGCCATCAAAGCCCTATTCGGCAAATCGGAACCCATTGATATTTTGACCGTTACCAACGAGTTGAAACAACGAGGCGAGTTGGAAATGGTGGGCGGTGCCTATTACATCTCAAAGCTCACCAACCGCGTGGTTTCGGCAGCCAACATCGAATACCACGCCCGTATCATCATGCAGAAACACATTCAGCGTCAGCTGATTTTGCTTTCTTCCGAGATGATCCACGACGCCTTCGAAGACACCTCCGACGTGTTCGACCTGTTGGACAAAGCTGAGAGCAACCTCTTCCACATCAGCGAGAACAACCTGCGCCGCAGTTACGACTCGATGCAAGACTTGGTCAGCCGAGCCATCAAGGAGATACAAAACGCCAAAAATGCCGACGACAAGCTGCGTGGCGTGCCTTCGGGCTACACTGAGCTTGACCGCATTACCCAAGGCTGGCAGAAATCGGACCTCATTATTTTAGCCGCCCGTCCCAGCATGGGTAAAACCGCTTTCGCACTGAACTTGGCCCGTAATGCCGCCGTCAACTTCAACCGACCGATTGCCTTCTTCTCTTTGGAGATGTCTTCAGTTCAGCTGGTTACACGTCTGATCTCGACCGAAACCTCGCTGACTGCCGACAAGCTACGTTCGGGTGATTTGGCCGAATACGAATGGCAACAGCTGAACACCAAGGTCACCCCGCTGACCGACGCACCCATCTTCATCGATGATACGCCCCAACTCTCCGTTTTCGAATTGCGCGCCAAATGCCGCCGTCTGAAGCAACAGCACGACATCCAGATGGTCTTCATCGACTACTTGCAGCTGATGACCGCCAAGGGCGAGAAGGGTCTCAACCGTGAGCAGGAGATCAGCACCATCTCACGTTCGCTGAAGAGTCTAGCCAAAGAGTTGGAGATACCCGTGTTGGCACTATCACAATTGAGCCGTAGCGTGGAGCAACGCCCTGGTTCCAAGAAGCCCATCCTTTCCGACCTGCGTGAATCCGGTGCCATTGAACAGGATGCCGACATGGTGATGTTCATCTATCGTCCTGAATATTACAAAGATGGCGTGGATGCCGAGGACAAACCCAAAGGCTACACCATCATCGACATCGCCAAGCACCGTAACGGTAAGCTGGGTGAGGTAGAATTGAGATTTGTCGGCCAATACGCCCGTTTCGAGGAAATGGAGCAAGGCTTCGACAATAGCAGCTTCACCTCCATCGGTCCCAACAACCAGTTCGACAGCCAATCGATGGTCCTGGGCTCGAAGATGAACGACGACGATGGCATGTCGCCATATATGCCATCCATCACCAGCGACGAGCCACTTCCCTATTAACTCAAACGGATATGAAAGACACAAAAAATAAAGCCCCGCATTCCAAAAGCAATCCTTTGAAATTCAACGTGTCCGAGTCGGCACTGCTGATGGACTTCCTGATGAAGAAACTCGACGGCATCAGTCGTAGTAAAGTCAAGCGGATGCTGGCCAACAAGGTCGTTTCGGTCGATGGCGAGCGCACCACGCAGTTCGACTTTGCCCTTGAGCCCAGCATGGTCGTCGAAATCGGCAAACCCACGGCCAAGGAACGCTTCCGCAGCCCTTGGCTGAGCATCGTCTATGAAGACAAATACCTGCTCGTCATCGACAAGAAAGAAGGCTTGCTCACCAACAGCCCCACCAAAGAGAAAGACACGGCGCAAAGCATCTTGAACGACTATTTCATCTACACCCAGCAACGCTGCCGTGCCCATACTATCCATCGTCTCGACCGCGACACCAGCGGCCTGATGCTCTTCGCCAAGAGCAAGGAGGTGGCCTTCAGGTTCGAGGAGGACTGGAAAAACACCGTCTACGACCGCCGTTACGTTGCCGTAGTATGCGGCTGCATGGAGAAAAAGGAAGGCGTGGTGAAGTCGTGGCTGAAGGACAACAAGGCTTTCATCACCTACTCCAGCCCAACCGACAACGGAGGCAAATATGCGGAGACCTATTACGAGACCCTTTATTCCAATCCGAGGTATTCCTTGGTCGAATTGCAATTGGAAACGGGCCGCAAGAACCAGATCCGCGTCCACATGGCCGACATTGGGCATCCTGTTGTTGGAGACCCGAAATACGGCCGTTCACCCGAATCAGATGCATACGACAACTCACTGGGAAGGCTATGCCTGCACGCATACAAGCTCTGCTTCCATCACCCATACAAGAAACAAGACATGGAGTTTGAGACCCCGTTCCCGAAGGTGTTTGCCAGGCCGTTCCCCGGGATGATGGACAAGATGTAAAACGATTACTTCAGTTGGTCGGCAACAACCTCCGCAATATCCCTAACTGCTACAGGCGATTTCCTCGCGAAGGTCTTCAGACACAACGGACAAGCTGTCACAATCTCATCCGGATTGTTGAACAGCAAATCGTTAACCGAGTTTGTCGTTATTTCATCGCGCTCCTGCTGAGTCAGATTAAAGCTACCGAGGCTACCACCGCAGCAAATACTCAGCTCTTTCTCTGATTTCGCTTTGCGCAAATTGCCAATGCTTTCAATCACCTCGCGAGGCTCGTCATACACACCAAAGGCTCGTCCGAGTTCGCACGGGTCATGATAGACGTAGTTGAGATCGTTCTTGTCGACCTTCAGCTTGCCCCGCTTGATAAGCTCGTCAATATATTGCGTATGATGCATGATTTCGATGCCTTCAAGTTGATACTCCTCTTTGAAGACCTTATAGCAAATCGGGCAGGATAGTACGAGTCGCTTGGCCCCTGATTGCTTGATCAACTCGGTGTTTTTGGCTATCATGGCTTGGGCTTCGGCTGTCTTTCCACTCAACAGCATCGGCCTACCGCAACAGATACCACCGTCTTTGTCCAAAAACTCATACTTCTCGCCCGCAGCCTCCATGATTAGCTTCATGGCACGCATAATTTTGGGCGTGAGTTGGGTCATGCAGCCGGCGAAATAGAGGACGGGGGCATTCGACGTTTCACTCGGATTGTATGCGTCAAGATACGAGTGATTACTGTTGATGGTATAAGGCACAGCCTCGTTTGCCACACTGCATGCAGGTCTCGGCAATGCGTTGGGCCTCTTCCCTATCTCCGTTCCTCAAGCGTTTCATGAAATAAGCCGAAGTGTTGCCGCTGTTCTTGTCGTTGACGCTCATCGGGCAGGCATCGATGCACAGACCGCAACTCGGGCAAGAATAAATCTGGGCCAAGGCATAACCCTTACGTGGTTCACGCGGTTTCAGACCTGCATGTCGCAACAGAATAAACAAGGCCTCCGTCGGGATGTGCATATACCTCGTGAACGGCAACATGAACATGAACACCATCAGGTCGATGGAATAGAGCCACCAAAAAGCCATGATATTGGTCTTCTCAGCGATGAGACGGAAGGGGAAGATGGTCCACAAGGCGAAACGGATCAAATTGTCGGCAAAACCGAAGTGCATGATACGTTTCACCCCCACTATCTTTGAATGGATCTTCTTCACAACAGCAATCAAAATGCCGCTGATGACCATCAGAAGGAAGAAATCCATGAGGATGGCGAAAACAGGTGTCTCTACAGCGAAATACTTGAAGAAAATCGGATAATAGAAGTTGGGGAACATCCGCGCAATGCCTTGGAGTTCAACGCCATCAAGCGGTTTCAGCGTAAACAGCATCACATGGCCGATGACGATAATCATGAACCAGCCAAAGGCGATGGCCGTGTGCATGTAACCCAGCACAGGATTGCGTTTCCAAATCTTCACGTGGAAGAGGCAGTCGCCAACCAGGTCACGGATGTTGGCCCATGCTGTCTTAGGCGTCACCAAGGAACGCCAAAACTTCTTTCTGTCGTCTTTCGGCAGC
>CADBGN010000143.1 GCA_902794155.1 uncultured Bacteroidia bacterium | reverse complement strand
GCCAACCATCTCAATGACTTGGAGCATTCCGTTTTCGGCAAAAAAGACCATTGGAAGGCCATGCTCGCTGTGGTGGAGGAGAAATACCCTGGCCTTTGGGAGACCCTCGGACAAAAATACCCCGACTTGGACGAGGACGAGAAGAAGTCCTTCATCCTATCGCATTTCAAGGTCTCACGGCAAGAGGAAGCGGATTATCTTGGAACTACCGTGAATATGGTGGATAAAATGCGTGGGCGGGTGAGAAAGAAGATGGAAAGACATGAATAGTTCTTTGTTTTTACACGAATTGCCATGATTGAACACGAATTTTCAAAAATTAGAATTAATGAATAATTCGTGATAAATTAATGATAATTAATGTTTTAAAAAGGAAAAGTTTATTCAATGAGAAATTTATGTTGGACTTTTTCCAGAAAAAGTTTGGAATGAATGAGATTTCAACTTATTCATTTCCAAAATATTACAGTTTTTAGAATCCAAAATTGTTTGGACTGGCCTTTCAGCCGCTTGACAAATGCGATAGTTTTGCGTCATGTCACAAAACGGCGTTCTCGTCCGTCTACATAGACACGAGACTACGGGACATGGGCTTGTCTCGAAGTCCCATAGTCCCGTGTCCCGAAGTCAAAAGATATTGCAGTTTAATTTTGAACACTTACATAAAACAAATCACCATGAATAAAAAACTGTATTACGTTTTGCTGCTGACGCTCGCCATTCCACGCTTGGCGTTCTCGCAGAATCCCGTCAACATTGATGAGTACAAGGTCATTGACCAAAGCCGTTTCATCATCACCTACGAAGCGATGATGACAGACAATTCACTGAAACCTACCGAACACAACTACGACCGCCTTGTCCTGATGGTGGGTGACTCCATTTCAAGATGTTACAGCAACACCATGTACCGTTATGATTCCGCCTTTACGATAAGCGAGCGAAAAGGCCATGACAGTTATAAAAACATGAGCCATTTCGTTGGAGACTCTGGTGGCGTTTGGGTTCCCGATGTCTACAAGTATTTCGGCCCAAAACGGATGACCGTCATGCACCGGATGGGTGAGGCTCGTGTGCCGATTTACCTTTACGATGAGTCTTTGGACTTGATGGATTGGAAGATGTCGTTTGGGACGAAAGAAATCCTTGGCTATCCGTGCTTCAAGGCCGAATGCGACTTTCGAGGACGGCATTGGACGGCTTGGTTCACGATGCAGATTCCCGTGAAAGACGGTCCGTGGAAATTCGGTGGCTTGCCCGGACTGATTCTCGAAATGGAGGAATCGCGAGGTCATTATGCTTTTCGCTGTATCGGCATCGAGATGCAGAAAAAGCCGATAATTTGGTATGATGGGCCTCGTTTTGAAGATTATCAGCATTGCACCCGCGCCGATGTCATGAAGCAAGAGGAGGATTATCATGCGGATTTAATTGGCTATATTCGGATGGCGAATCCTGGTATCAAGATACATATCGCCAAAATGGACGCTTCTGGCAAATATGCTGGTTCGGAAGAAGCTCCCGAAGGCTATAAGAAGGCGTTGCCTTACAATCCTGTGGAATTGGAGTAAATATGAAAAGAAAACTGCTTGTTGTGGTTTCGCTTTGGGCGGTGCTTCCTTTGTCGGCGCAAAGATTTATGCGGACGGACGATTTCACGCTTTTGGATGAGGGCGTTTGTTCGGTTTCCTATGAAGTTAGTTATGTGCTTGATTCAACGAAGCCCGATGAAAAAGAAAAGGATGTGTTTCGTCTCGACATTGGGGAAAGATGGTCGAAATCGTATAGTTATGCTTTGTTCCGCTACGATTCCATTTGCACGAAACGGACATTAAAAGGGCAAGATGTTTTGGGTGGTGCGGATACTTGGTTTTTTATGGAAGTCTATAAAGACCGCTGGAAGCACGAAATGACGGTCACGCATCGGACTTACGATATTGGGCCAGTTTTCAAGTATCGAGAGCCGTCAGATGTCCTTATGGATTGGACTTTTTCTGATGAGGTTTGCACGATTTTGGGTTATCGTTGCCGAAAAGCGATGTGTAGATTCCGAGGTCGCACTTGGACGGCTTGGTATGCTCCGGAAATTCCTATCTCTGATGGCCCGTGGAAATTTGCGGGGTTGCCAGGATTGGTTTTGAAAGTGGAGGACGACCGCGAGCATTATTCCTTCTCTTGTATCGCCATTAGAAACAAGGTCCAGCCGATTGCGATGTGGAATTACGATTACAAGGAAACGACAAGGGAAGAGACTTGGAAATTTGACCAAGACTGCTACAGCGATTTGTACGACTATGCGTTACGCCTTGATCCTAATGCCCAACTGCTGGCAGATGAGGTGGATGCGTCGGGGCAAATGGTGGAGGTGGAGATTACCCGAGGCGGTTCATACAAATTGGTTTGGCCTTATAACCCTTTGGAACTTAAATGATTTAGGTGCATCCCTATGGGATGCTATGACAATAACTCCAATAATTCAACCGAACGAGTTTCCCTACGGGAAAAAGATGATACAAACCATTGTGCGGCAAATTAATACGAAAAGTATTCATCCCGTAGGGATGCTCGCTCGGTAAAAAAACAGATAGTAAAAAGACATCCCGTAGGGATGAACCAGTTTATGTAATACGAAATCAAAAAGTGACGCATTACTTTTAATAACTGACTGATATGAGACGACTTGCCTTATTTTTAATGGTTTTCATCTGCCTTCCAGCCTTCGCCCAAACGACCATTTCCGGCGAGGTGCTCAACGAGAAGAAACAGCCCGTTTATAATGCCTCGGTGATGCTCTTGCGTGTGACGGACAGCCTTCCTATGGCCTATACCTTCACGAATGAAAAGGGTCATTATCAGTTGGTTACACAAAGCGAGGAAGCAAAACTACTGTTAGCGGTTTATGGTTTCAACCTGAAGCGACAGTTCAAGGAGGTGGAAAACAAGACACAGACGGTCGATTTCACCGTGGTGGAAGAAGCGCTGCAACTGAAGGAAGTGAGCGTGAAGTCGGAGAAGATTTGGGGCGGCAACGACACGGTAAACTATGTGGTGGATGCCTTTCGCGACACAACGGACATTGTCATTGCCGATGTGCTGAAGAAGATGCCAGGCATCGAGGTGAAGGACGACGGCAAGGTGGAATACAAGGGCAAGCCCATCTCGAAGTTCTACATCGAGAACATGGACATGCTGCAAGGCCGCTACAACCTCGCCACCACCAGCATCTCCGCCTCCGATGTGGCCTCGGTGCAGGTGATGGAGAACCATCAGGAGGTGAGGGCGCTGCAAAACATCCAGTTCTCGGACAATGTGGCTCTCAATATCAAATTGAAAGAAAACGCCAAAGGCACCTTTGCCTTGATGGCTGACCTTGGCGCGGGCTGGGCCGACAGTCTGCAATACGAGGGCGGCTTGACAGGGATGTATTTCGCAAAACGCAATCAGTTTCTAGGCACTTTGAAAGCCAACAATGCAGGCATCAATCTAGTGGATAACGAGAATGTTACGGTTTATCCGATGGCCTCGATGGTCGAGCCAAGCGCTCCAAGCATTTCGGGGGTGCGGCACACGCTGAACCGCTCTCAAGGGATTACCCTCAACAGCCTCCACAAACTGAAAAATGACGCGGATCTCTCTTTCAACCTCCTTGTTGGCGGTGACCGCAACTGCAAGTCAAGCGAGTCGCACACGCTTTATCTCCTTCCTGATGACACCCTTAACCTCGTTGAGCGGATGCGGTCGTTGGCAACGGCCAGAATGCTCGAAGGCAGCATCAACTACAACCTCAACAAGGACTTGGACTATCTGACAATCAGCCTCACCGCATCGGGGCACCGCAACTGGGGTGAG
>CADBGN010000142.1 GCA_902794155.1 uncultured Bacteroidia bacterium | reverse complement strand
ACGTTGCAAGGCCATCGGGTCCTTACGCAGGTCGATGCCGTTGTCCTTTTGGAACTCTTCGGCCAGCCAGTTGATGATGACTTCGTCGAAGTCGTCGCCACCGAGGTGGGTGTTACCGTTGGTCGACTTCACCTCAAACACGCCATCGCCCAATTCAAGGATGGAGATATCGAAGGTGCCGCCGCCGAGGTCGTACACAGCAACTTTCACGTCGTTCTTTTTCTTATCCAAGCCGTAAGCCAAAGCGGCTGCGGTAGGCTCATTGATGATACGGCGCACGGTCAAGCCGGCGATTTCGCCAGCTTCCTTGGTGGCCTGACGCTGGGCGTCGTTGAAGTAAGCCGGCACCGTGATGACGGCTTCGGTGACCGTCTGTCCGAGGAAGTCCTCAGCGGTCTTCTTCATCTTTTGCAGCACCATGGCAGAGATTTCCTGCGGGGTGTACTGCTTGCCGTCGATGTCAATACGAGGCGTATTGTTGGGGCCTTGCACGACTTTGTAAGGCACACGGCGCATCTCGGCACCTACCTTGTCGTAGGTCTCGCCCATGAAACGCTTGATGGAATAAACGGTACGCAGCGGGTTGGTTATGGCCTGACGTTTGGCAGGCTCGCCGACCTTACGCTCGCCGCTGTCGGTGATGGCGACCACGGAAGGGGTGGTGCGGTGGCCTTCGCTGTTGGCGATGACGACCGGCTCGTTGCCTTCCATAACGGCCACACATGAGTTGGTTGTACCTAAATCGATACCAATGATCTTTGACATTTCTTTGTTCTCCTATTTTTATTTGTTACTTATTTTGTTGTCTAATCGCGGTTGCATAAGAATTGCAACGGCCTCAACTTGTCAATCTTTGTGCCAAAGCAAAAAACTGACAAAATGGCAATATTTCGTTTTTTTACCCGTTTTCGATTTGCCAAATCTGGATATTTTTGTACCTTTGCACCCTTATTTTTCAAAAAATCATCCTTTATCATGAAGAAATTAACTGCTATCATAATCTGCCTATTATTGTCATCCGTCGCCTTCTCGCAAGAAAAAGAAGGCTTTTTTAAACGTTGGAAAAACAACCATACTGTTCACGACACCATATATATTTATGTGCACGACAACGACACCATCGTGGTTGACGACGCAGAGGAAGACGACGAAGAAGACGAGGAGTTCTCGGAAGGCATCCCAGTGCCTGTCGACACGCTTAATACCAAAAACAGATATCAAAAGGTAGTACTTTTCGACAATGGCACTTGGCTGTACTATAATATTGAGCGACCTGAGATTCCTGATTCCATCAGCAACGACCACTGGGAGACGCAATGGGTGCATACCTATCGAGACATTGCTTTGAACGACCTTCCTGATTCGGTTACGCTCCGCTTGGTAGATTCTGTACATCGCTTCTGCATCCCGCATCCTGGCCCCGTTACCTCGCAATTCAAGTTCAGATGGCACCGTCCGCACAGAGGTGTTGACATCGGCTTGCACATTGGTGATGTGGTGTATGCCGCCTTCGATGGCATCGTGCGCGTGGCTTTGCCCACATCCATGACGGGTGGATATGGCAATGTGCTGGTGATTCGTCACTTGAATGGCTTGGAGACCTATTACGGCCACCTCTCAAGCTATATCGTGAAGAGCGGTGATATTGTGAAGGCTGGTGAGCCCATTGGCTATGGTGGCTCTACGGGTCGTTCCACTGGACCTCACCTCCACTTTGAGACCCGTTATATGGGCCAGAGCTTCGATCCAGAGCGCATCTTCGACTTGGAGAATGGCACCTTGCGTAGCGAGGATTTCGTGCTGCACAAGCACTATTTCAACATCAACTCGCATTATGGTCAAACCGATGCACAATCGTTGGCAGCTTCACGACAAGCCCCACAGGAAAGAGGCGGAGGAAGCGGAAGTGTCAGCAAGGCGAAGAAATCCTATCACACCGTGAAGAAGGGTGAAACTTTGGGCAAGATTGCCAAGAGATACGGCACCTCAGTGAACAAGATCTGCAAGCTAAACGGCATTAGATCCAACAAGGTGCTGAAAGTCGGACAAAGAATCCGAGTGAAATAAAAACAAAGCCCCGAAAGCCAAGCGACTTTCGGGGCTTTTCTTTTCAACGTGCCCAGCTTATTTCATCCAGGCCTCCACGTCCTCAAGCTGTAAAGCAGGAATATCAAGCTTGTTCTTCTTGCGCAAGCCGTTCAGCTTTTCGCGCAAAGCGGATGGCTTCTCAGCCTTCAATTGCTCGATGGTGTTGTAGCCGTTGGTGAGGAGCAAGGTTGCCCAAGTCTCGGCCATACCCAAGGCCATGAAGTCTTCCTTGGTGGCGTTCTTCACGACCTTCTCGGGACGCATCATCGGGAACAGCAGCACCTCTTGGATGGTGGTCTGACCTGTGAGCAACATCACGAAACGGTCGATGCCGATGCCCATGCCCGAAGTCGGAGGCATACCATATTCCAAAGCGCGCAGGAAGTCCTGGTCGATGAACATGGCCTCGTCGTCGCCGCGCTCGCTGAGTTTCATCTGCTCCTCGAAGCGTGCACGCTGGTCGATGGGGTCGTTCAGCTCGGTGTAGGCGTTGGCTAGTTCCTTACCGTTCACCATCAGCTCGAAGCGCTCGGTCAGCTCTGGGTTGTTGCGGTGACGCTTGCAGAGCGGCGACATCTCCACGGGATAGTCCGTGATGAAAGTCGGCTGGATGTAGGTGCCTTCGCACTTCTCGCCGAAGATTTCGTCGATCAGCTTGCCCTTGCCCATCGTTTCATCGACTTCGATGCCGAGTTGCTTGCACACGTCGCGAAGCTGGGCTTCGTCCATACCCGTGATGTCGATGCCGGTCTTCTCCTTGATGGAGTCTATCATCGTGATGCGCTTAAAGGGGCGCTTGAAGCTGATTTCGTTGTCGCCCACTTTCACGGTTTCCTTGCCCAAGACATCCATCACGCAGCGGTGGATCATCTCTTCGGTGTAGTCCATCATCCAGAGGTAGTCCTTGTAGGCCACATAAATTTCAAGTCCCGTGAACTCGGGGTTGTGGGTGCGGTCCATGCCTTCGTTGCGGAAGTTGCGCGAGAACTCGTACACGCCCTCGAAGCCGCCCACGATGAGGCGCTTTAGGTAAAGCTCGTCAGCAATGCGGAGGTACATCGGAATGTCCAAGGCATTGTGGTGCGTGATGAAAGGACGCGCCGTGGCACCACCGGGGATGGCTTGCAGCACAGGCGTCTCCACCTCAAGGTAGCCGCTCTCGTTGAAGAAACGGCGGATGCTGTCGATGATGCGGGTGCGGGTGATGAAGATGTCCTTCACCTTGTCGTTGACCACGAGGTCGACATAACGCATACGGTAGCGCAGTTCGGGGTCGTTGAATTCGTCGTACTTCACGCCGTCCTTCTCCTTGACGATGGGCAGCGGCCTTAGTGACTTGCTTAACACCGTCAGTTCCTTGACGTGCACCGAGATTTCGCCCATCTGCGTGCGGAAGGCGAAGCCTTTCACGCCGATGAAGTCGCCGATGTCGAGCAGGCGCTTGAACACCGTGTTATATAAGGTCTTGTCCTCCTCGGGGCAGATCTCGTCGCGCTTGATATACAGCTGGATGCGGCCTTTCGAGTCTTGCAGTTCGCAGAACGAGGCGGCGCCCATGATGCGGCGGCTCATGATACGGCCCGCGAGGGTGACCTCTTGGAATTGGTCGGGGTTGTTGTCGTCAAATTGGTTGAGGATGTCCGTGGTGAACACGCTCACGGGGAACGCGGCCTGCGGATAAGGGTTGATGCCGAGCTTGTAGAGTTCGGCCAACGAATTTCTTCTGATTTGTTCCTGTTCGCTTAACATGATGCGTTGAAATTTGCCGCAAAGGTACGACTTTTTGGGACAAATTTGT
>CADBGN010000141.1 GCA_902794155.1 uncultured Bacteroidia bacterium | reverse complement strand
TGTTGTTATTTCCATTTGATAAGATAAAATTGTCAAATAAAGAAATGATTAAACAATCTTCGTGCCAAAATCACAAAACAATATGAATCAACAAGATACGATTTTCGATTTTGTAAAAGTGTAAAGTTTCTTTACAGTGGGTGTAAAGAAACTTTACAGTCGTCATGTAAATTGGGTGCGGGCTATTTCCCTATTTTTATGAATAAGTTGGAAAAAAGCATAAAAACATCCTAATTAAGGTTGGAAAAAAGCAAAATAGTTGTATTTTTGCGGCTGGAAAAAAGCATTGAAAAATGATTAATAGAAAGATTTACAGTTCTTTAAAAGATTTCTTTTTGAATGACAAAAAATCGCTCCTTGTTACGGGTGCACGACAAGTAGGAAAAACCTATGCCATACGCAAAGTGGGCGAAGAAACATTCAAGCATTTTGTGGAATTCAATTTCATCAAAAATCCGAAACTCAAAACCATCTTTGCCAATCCGCTCAACACAAACGATATCCTGTTGCGCATTTCTGCGTTGACCGACACCAAATTGGAACCAGGCAACACCTTGATTTTCTTCGATGAAGTGCAGGAATGTCCAGAAATTGTCACTGCGATTAAGTTTCTTGTCGAGGAAGGAAGCTATCGTTATGTCATGAGCGGCTCTCTTTTAGGTGTCGAATTGAAAGACTTGCGAAGCGTCCCTGTCGGTTACATGGCTGAAAAAGAAATGTTTCCACTCGATTTCGAGGAGTTCGCATTGGCTTTGGGCATGAGCGATGAGGTGATGACGCATCTTCATGAATGTTACGATAAGAGAAATCCCGTCGATTCTGTCGTTCATGAGAAGATGATGGAATTGCTTCGTCTATACCTCGTAATCGGAGGAATGCCAGCTGTTGTGGAGAAGTATCTGGATACCAACAACATGCAGGAAGTCCGACACGAGCAGGAGAACATCCTGAAACTATACAAAAAGGACATTGCCAAATATGCCGACAACAAGCTATTCATCAAAGAGATTATTGACAGGATTCCGTCGGAACTTAATGCTCAAAACAAGAGATTTATATTAAAATCACTGAACGATAGAGCAAAATTCGAAAAATACGAGAACAGCTTCCTTTGGCTGACCGATGCAGGGGTGGCCTTACCCACATATAATGTCGACAAACCTTGTGTGCCGTTGAAACTCAATGAACAACGCAACTTGTTCAAGTTGTTTCTTAATGATGTTGGCCTGCTGTCCTGCATGTACTCATCTGGTTTTCAACTAAATATAATGATTGGCGAAATCAATGCGAACTTCGGTGCCGTTTTTGAGAATTTTGCCGCACAAGAACTTCGTTCGCATGGTTACGACCTTTACTATTACAACAGTAAAAAACAGGGAGAACTCGATTTCGTCATTGAACACGACAATCAGGCTCTCCCGATAGAAATCAAGTCGGGGAAGGATTACAAACGGCATAATGCTCTTTGCAATGTGATGAAAAATGAAGAATATGCGATAAAAGAGGCATTTATATATACGACAAAGAACATTGAAATCCTTGACCGAAACATATATCTTCCGGTGTATCTGTTGATGTATCTCCGTGAACGAGAACTACCGAACAAAAAGATCGTGTTCCATCCGATGTAGCTTTTCTGGTATTGTTATTCCTTCTTCAACGCCATCACCGGATTCACCCGAGCCACAGAGACGATTTGCCAAAGCACCGAGCCGATGGCGATGACAAACGACAGCACCACCGTCACCACGAAGATCCACGGATACAGGTCGATGCGATAGACGAAGTCCTCCAAATAACGCCCGCAGACCCAAACCGCTATGGGGATGGCGATGACATTGGCGATGAGAATCATGATGATGTATTCTTTCAAGTTGCGACGAATCTCGCTTTGCATCGTGCCGCCAAACACCTTGCGGACAGCAATGGTCTTCTCGCGCTCGGAGGCGAAATGCGTGCTCATGGCCACGAGTCCCAGCAGCGACAGCAACACCGCCACTGCCATAAACATATCCACAAGGCGCATCCTGTTTTTGGTGTCCCGCAAATGCAACAGCAGCAAATTGTCGATAAAGTCAATGGACCAAGCTTCCCAATAAGCCTCTTTTTTACCCATGTGCTTGTCGTACACGGCCATGATGGCTTTGCGTGCCTCCGCATGATCGCCCACAATCTCTAATACGGGATGGTAAGCCACCCACTTGAACTTCGGCTCCTTTCCAACGATCTGCACCGCACCGAAGGTCTCATCCACTACATGGGCCGCGTCGTTAAGGGCGAAATCACCCAACACGCCACACATATCAGAACGCAGATTACGCTTGTACCAAACACCCAACGAATCAATGTCAAATTGCTCCAAAGGCATCCCCGTCTGGGCCTCCAATAGTCCCTGTGTCAGCAGCCATTGGTTTTCGTCCAGTTGGCCATACATCGCCTTGATGTCAAACCCAAACATATCAAAAGCCGTGGTGTCGCACAACAGGTATTTCACTGAAACCCAATCATCACTTTCATTGAAGCGCAACCATTTTGTACCCATAAAGGCACCGGCCCGATAGTATGGAATTCACATAGAACAGGTTCTCCGTGCGACATCCGACAGGCCGCTGCTCCATGTGGCGCATCTGCACCTCCATCGTGATCACCAAGGCAATCAGCACGATGGCGATGACCTTTTGCAAAACGATGAACACCTTCGAGAGCACCATCTTGTTGCGTAAACGGAAGGCCCCAGTCACCACATCGATGGGCTTGGCCCTCGACACTACCGTAGCTGGGATGATGCCCGCCAACAGCGCCACCACAATCACGATGAGCAGATAAGAAACCAGATAAAACGGCGAGAGCATAATCTTCACACCCACGTCATCGCCCAACAAACGGTTGACCAGCGGTTCAAGCGCCTTTGCCAACAAGATGCCCAATACCATGCAAACCAGGGTAAATGCCAACGATTCAAGCAGGTATTTCCCGATGATTCGGCCTTTGGTGGCACCATGCAACCGTCGCGTGGCCATCTCCTTGGCCCGCTTGCTGGTCAAGGCAACATTCAGATTGATGTAGTTGAACAACGCGGAAATCAGCAACAACAAACCCACCGCCAACAGGCTGTGCATCATCACCTTGTCGCCTCTTTTCAGTGTAGTTTGCCCGTCATAATAAAACACCTCATCCAGACGCACCAACTTGATTGTTGCAGCATCAACGGGATACTCTCTTCCGAGAATCTTCAGGTATAAAGCCTCTGTGGCTGTGGCCAACTTCCCGCATAGTGCCTCTCGGTCGACATCAGGAAACGACTTGATAAAAAGCCACACATTCTCGAATATATTGGCAGGAACGGCAGGGCTGTCAAAACCGCCATAATAAGTCACACCATCGGTAAGATTCACATTGACAATCACGTCGGGCATAGCATAGAAAAGCGAAGTGCCTATATCGGTGTAAACGCCCACAACAGTGAAGTCGTGATTCAGCATGTGGATTGTCCGCCCAACCACCTCGCCCGATTGCGAAAGGGTTTGCGCCATCTCTTCTGACACGAAAGCCGTCAAAGTCTCATTGATCTGGTCGGGCTGGCCTTCCGCGAACTGGACGGGAAAGAAGTTGAAAAAGTCGCGGTCGCAGCCCAGCACCTGTGCCAGGCGCAACATTTGCCCGTCGGCCTTCATCTCCGTGCCATAGATCCATCCGAACTCGGTGATGGCCTTAATCTCGGGGATGCTCTCCCCGATAGTCTCTTTCATCCCGTATTGATATAGCATCTTGTCTTGGATGGCCACGCCGTAGATCTCCTTCCTATGTTGGTTTTCATACGTGACGGCG
Source organism: uncultured Bacteroidia bacterium (assembly GCA_902794155.1). GTDB lineage: Bacteria > Bacteroidota > Bacteroidia > Bacteroidales > F082 > Limimorpha. Next base: position 2,655 of record CADBGN010000141.1, on the reverse strand, counting down.
ATATGCTGTGCCACATAGCAGAAGATGATGACCACGAAGGCGAGGCTCACCGTCAGGCCAATGGCCTCGATGATGCTGTAAAGTTTGTTTCGGGAGAGGAATTTGATGTAACTGCTCATTATTGTTGAATTGTTGATTGTTTAATTGTTGTTGTGGGATACACTTCGTGTAGAAATCTTGAAAAAATCTATTTTCAAAATCCTATAAAATCTCATTTCGGGTCTTTCTTTCATCGCATCACGATTTTTGATTGATTTTAATTTTGATTTTTGAAAGATTTCTTGCCGTAGGCAATCCCACAATAACTTATTCATTCCGCAACGACTTCACCGGATTCATCGTAGCCGCCCGCAACGAGCGCAAGGTGACCACCGCAATCGTAACAGCCAACACTGCCAACAGCGCAAGTGCAAACACCCAAATATGCAACGGCACCTGATAGGCGAAGCCCTCCAAATAACGCCGCATGATGACGATGCTCACGGGCACGGCAATGACGAAACACACCAGCACAACTTTTACAAAGCGAGAGTTGAACATTGCCAGAATCTGCCCCACGGTGGCACCATGCACACGACGGATGCCAATCTCCTTGCGTCGGTGCTCCGTCTCGAACATCACCAAGCCGAACACACCCATCAACGAAATGACGATAGCCAACACTGTAAACAAAGTGACTAACTTCGAAAGATTGTTCTCCTTTTTATATTGGTTTTCAAGGGCCTGATCGAAAGGCGTCACCTCAATATCAACGCCCTCGGCCCAATCGGGATCAAGGTCTACAAGGGTTTTGCAGATGCGCTCCTTTAAGGCAGGGACATCCACGCCTGGCTCGGTGCGGATGAAGAGCATGTTGCAAATATTCCACGGGTCCTTGCCATACACATAGAAGGCAAACGGTCCCATGCCATTGCGCAATGCACAAAAGTTGAAATCCTTGCAGAAACCGGCAATCTCGGCGATTTGGTCATCATGGCCGCCGATCTGGTCATCAAGGGTAATCTTGTAATAGTCACGTGCAAATTCATTGAAGATGTATGTTCCTGTAGATTGTTCATCGGCCTCAGTGAAATCACGGCCTTCTACAATGTCGATGCCCATAAAACGCAGGAAGTTCCACGAGACGGGATAGACCTGCCACCCGGCATCCTCGCCATGCACTTTGCGTCCCCAACTCATACGAGTATCTTTTATAAAAGATCCCGAGCCCCAAGCAATATCCTTGATGGCGGCATCGGCTTTCAACTGGTTCTCAACGGCTTGGCGGTTGGTGGCAAGGTTCCACGACACCCGCGACTGTAATAGGCATTCCTGATTGAAACCCATGTCATGATTCAGCATGTACTGACGTTGTTCATGGACGAATATCGCACAGATGATCAAAACAATAGACACGGCAAACTGCAAACCGATCAAGCCGATGCGGAAAGCCTTGCCCTTCTGCGTAGTACCAAGTGTTCCTTTCAAGGCAAAAGCGGGATTGAATGAAGTGGCAAACAAGGCCGGATAGAGACTGGCTACCACCGAGATAAGCAACGCCAAACCAAAGGTCAGAGCCACAACACCCCAGTTTTGACCGAAATCCAGCGAAGCATCAATCATTGAAGCCAATGTGGATTGCTTAAACAATGTAACCACAGCCACTGCCAAACCAAGGGCGATAATCACCATCAATAGCGACTCGCCTACCGACGACATCACCAATTGGAAACGGCTGCTGCCCAATATCTTGCGCGTGTTGATGCTTTTCAGACGCAATGGCACCATCGCAAAGAAGAAGTTGATGTAATTGATGAAAGCGATAAGCACCACAAAAATGGCAATGACTAGCAACGTCATCGTAGTGGTTTTGTTGCCCGACTTGCCAGGACCAGTATACGAGTTTTTGTCGAAATACATTTGGGTCAGCAACACTGGGTAAAGTCCAAACTTCACATCATTGTCGGTAGGCTCAATGCCGCCATTCATCTCGCTGAAAAACTGCTTGCAGACAGGCTTTGCCACCTCGGTGATCGCACTCGGGTCTGCGCCTTCGCGAAGTTTCAGAAAATAGAAGAACGAAAATGCCTTCCATTCATCGAGCCAAACATCAGGCATGTCTGAAACAATATCAAAAGATGAGAGGTCGCTGTGCTTCGGCATGTCCTTATAGATGGCCACGATGGTCGTTTCTATCCATTTTGTTTCGGCAAGATTTTTCACAACGTCACCCACTTGGACGCCGAGACGCTTTGCCATCGATTCCGAGACGGCTAAGGCCTCTCCCGTCAAATCGGCCCAGTTGCCAGCCACTAGTTCAAATCCGAAGACCTCGCGAGCACCTTTGTTCAAGGCGACTTGCGACCCAGAAACAGGCGACTGCTCATCGCTCACACGAATCTTGGCAGGAACGCCCTCAATGCGACCGCAGCCGCCGACTTCAATGTCTGGAGAAGCGTTGAGCACATACTCTCCCATGGGACGGCATAGATAAGAGGTATATTCACTTTGGTTGATGTCTTTCTTCGTAAGGACATAAATCCTGTCGCTGTCTTTGAGCGCCTTGTTGTAAGTGAGGTCGTGGTGCACCTGCACGAGGATGATGTAGAGCGCGGCGAAGGCTGCCGTCAAGCCCAAGATGTTCAGGATGGAAGACACGAGGGAGGTCTTGCCTTT
>CADBGN010000140.1 GCA_902794155.1 uncultured Bacteroidia bacterium | reverse complement strand
TTACCGCATCGACCTGCATCCCTGGATCTTTGTGGTGACGGTGCTGCTGTCGTTCGTCATCGCCATCGGCTCCGTCCTCTGGCAGACCCTCCGCGCCGCGAGGACGAACCCGGCGGAGGCCCTGAAGAAAGAGTGATAAATTCCCGCAGAACCCGCAGATTATCGCAGATTTATATCGAAACATCAAAATTCCTTAGATATGATACAAGTACAAAACCTCACCAAAATCTTCCGCACGGAAGACATCGAAACCCTCGCGTTAGACGGGGTGTCGTTCACCATCAACGACGGCGAGTTCGTCGCCGTCATGGGGCCGTCGGGATGCGGCAAATCCACGCTGCTCAACATCCTCGGCCTCTTGGACAACCCCACCGAGGGCACCTACGAGCTGCTCGGCCAGCAGGTCGGCAGCCTGAAGGAGAAGGAGCGCACCAAGTTCCGCAAAGGCAACATCGGCTTCGTATTCCAGAGCTTCAACCTCATCGACGAGCTGAACGTCTATGAGAACATCGAGCTGCCGCTGCGTTACCTGAACATCAGTGCCTCGGAGCGCAAGGAGCGGGTCACGGCGATGATGAAGCGGATGGCCATCACCCACCGGGCCAAGCACTTCCCGCAGCAGCTCTCAGGCGGACAGCAGCAGCGCGTGGCCATCGCCCGCGCCGTGGTCGCGAACCCCAAGCTCATCCTCGCCGACGAGCCTACTGGCAACCTCGACAGCAAGAACGGCAAGGAGGTGATGGATCTGCTCACCGAGCTGCACAACGAGGGCACCACCATCGTGATGGTCACTCACTCGCAGCGCGACGCCGGCTATGCCGACCGCATCATCAACCTTTTCGACGGCAGGATCGTGGAGGATGTGTTGCCGGAACTGTGATGCCATATTAAATTTGGTTAATAACATATTGAAGGGATTTTGTAGAGACGCACCATGCGCGTTTCTACAGACCCACCTTAAATTGCAGAAACCAAACATCAATTATATGTTTCGAAAAAGTAATCTCCTAATCCAGATACTCTCCCTCGGGGTGGGGCTCGCCATCGGCATCGTGCTGATTGCCAAAGTGTGCTTCGAGTTGTCGTACGACAGTTTCTATAAAGATGTGGACCGTATCTATTGTATCCGTTCTGGTTACGAACTACAGGGCGAATCCAAAGATTACCCTCAGGTGAGTGGTGCGGTAGCATTTGGCTTCAAGGCAGAGGTGCCGGGTGTGGAAGAAGCCACCCGAATGACTTTCTATTTCAATAGTGACCGTTATTTGGACGAGGATGGCAATGTCATCACCGGAAATCTCCGTTTAGCCGATTCATGCTTCTTCCGCGTTTTTGACCGTCCCATTCTGGCTGGCAATCCAGCGAAAGTGTTGTCTGAGCCGCTATGTCTGATGGTGTCGGAGTCGTTTGCACAAAAAATGGGTGGCGTGGAGGAATGTATTGGCAAAATCATCTACAACGAGGATGTCCCTTTGTTGAAAATGACTATTGAGGGCGTATTCAAGGATTTCCCTAAAAATGGTTCTATAGACGCCGACATTTTGCTGTCGATGGAGAGTTATTCAAAAAGCAGCACGGAGAACTGGGTCGGTAACGACCGCTATGTGGGATTTGTGAAATTGCAACAAGGTGTTGATCCGCAATCGCTTAACGATGCCATCCGTAGGATGCAGGAGGCTCATCAGCCTTTGCAGGAGTTTGAGAAGAACGGTATGAAGCTGTGGTATTATCTTGCACCATTTGGTAAAACCCACCTCAAAGAGTCTTCGGTGCATTCAATGGTAATACTGCTTTCCGTTATTGCAACAATGCTGATTGTCATCAGCTTACTCAACTATATCCTGATCACAATTTCGTCTATGGTACATCGAGCCAAAGAAATTGGGGTACGAAAGTGCTATGGTGCGAACGCTTTCAGTATTTATGGATTATTGGCTCGGGAGTCGATAATACATCTATTATTGGCACTCGTTTTGGCAGCTGCCATTATTTTTGCCACAAAAGGATTGATACAGAACTTGTTGGGTGTACCATTTGGGACATTACTTGTTCCCCAAAGCATTTGGACTATTGTGGCTGTGCTGTTGCTTGTGCTGTTTGTTTCCGTTTTCGTTCCTGCGCAGCTTTACATGCGCATCCCCGTTTCGGTGGCTTTCCGCAATTATACGGAAAACTCGCGGCGATGGAAAATAGGACTGCTTGGCGTTCAGGTGTTTATCAATGTATTTGTCGTTTCGATGCTGATGGTCATCGCTTCGCAATATCATAAAATGATGAACGACGACCCGGGCTACAATTATGAGAATGTACTGTTTGTGGATATGTACGACGGGAATCAAGAGGCTCAACAACGTGTGGTGAATGCTCTTGGCCAACTTTCTGAAGTGACACACATTGCAGCAAGCTATGGTCTTCCTTACATTTGGTCGAATGGCGACAACATATATCTTCCCGGCGACGATCGTGAATTGTTCAACGTGGCCGACCAGTACGAGGCCACAGCGCAATTCTATGCTCTTTTCGGAATGGAGTTTGTTGACGGTCGCGCGCCGGCCGATTCCAATGAAGTGGTGGTGAGCGAGAGTTTCGTGAAACGAATGAATGACTTCACGGACTGGAGCGATGGAGCGGTGGGGAAACAGATTATGATTACCGGACACGAAAACTCTTTGACAAATCTTAAATCATTCACGATTACAGGTGTTTACCGCGACTATCGTCTGGGTAGCCTCTTGGATATGGATACCCGACCGAGCGTGCGTTTCTACGGCAGTTTGGAGGACGGAGAGTCTTATATGCCGCATCTGGTTTTCAAAGTGAATAAAATGGATGAAACCACGATGGGGAAACTGAAGGAAACCATTTCTAAGGCCCTTGATGGAAAAGATGTACAGCTGAAAGTATATGCAGACGAAATGCATTCAGCATACGAAGATAGTCGCAAGATGCGCAACACCGTTTTCATCGGTTCCATTTTTGCATTGATGATTGCCATGTTGGGTCTCATCGGTTTCATACGCGATGAGTCGAGTCGTCGGAGCAAAGAAATGGCCATCCGCAAAATTAACGGTGCTACAGAGAGAGATGTGCTAAGCATTTTTGCTTGGGGTGTGTTGAAGTTATCTCTTATTATGTCGATTTTTGCGTGTGTTTTCGCCTATTTCGTTGCCGACAAATGGCTTGAACAGTTCGCCGAGCGCATCGGCCTCTCGCCGTTGTATTTCATTTTTGGCGCAACGGTGGTTCTTCTCATCGTAGCAATCGTAGTCGTTATGAGTAGTATCAGAATTGCACGAATGAATCCTTCGGTGGCGCTGAAGAAGGAATAGTTACTTGAAAAGGTCAATTGACATGTGCGAAATGGTCCAGATAACGGTTGAGCGCGGCAAGGGTGTCCAAATTCCCATCAAGGAAAGCCCCGCAGTAGAGTTCCCTGAATCGGCAAAGCTCTTTCAGGAGGGCTTTGCGGTTGGTTTGCCCAAGCCTGCCGTATGCGATGGTCAGGTCGATGAGCTCCTGCATCCGCTCAAAGGCCTTTTCGGCGTTGTCGCGACGGCCCTTGGCGAGCCATTTCGTGGCACGATAAGTTTCGCTCCCAATATTGGCCATCTGTTTTGGAAAGGGCATATCGGCCCACGCTCCGTTACTGAGTGTCTCGTGCTGCATTATTCAACGAATTTTGAAACGATGGATTTTATTTGTTCCCTGACTTCTGGATTCTCAACATCACGACTTCGGTTGCCTTGCCAAGAACGGATATTGATTAAGGAGTCGAATTCAATGAAGTCATCCCCTGTTTCTTCTGGATACAGGTTGAAACCCCAAAGATTTTCCTGCTCCGAACCGTTCTCGAGTAACATCGACTCCAAGTCAGCATGGAGCTCTGCGTCCACAGCAAGAAGACCTTTTCTCACATCGGCCACACACTTAATCATATCAATGAAAGTATTGGATGCCAAAGAAGACCTTTTCTCACATCGGCCACACACTTAATCATATCAATGAAAGTATTGGATGCCAATTCTTTAAGTTGTTCTCTTGATATTTTTTCAGTAAGAACTTGCATAAATCATATTTTTCGGCAAAAATAATAAAATATCAACTTCCTTGAGCAGCCTCGGAGAGGCAAAACGCGCGAAGCGCAATTAACCCCACACAAGCGCAGCGCAGTGTGGGGCTTGACAAGGCAGAAAGATCCAGACTGCGGAAGCAGCGATAACGACAAGTCAAAGCCGCAGTGTGGGGCTTGACAAGAACGAAAAACCAACCATTATGCGAATCATCCAAAAATCCAATCCAAAACCGAGATGGTCTCCGCCATCCTCAACATCGTCGGGCTGGCCGCCGCCTTCGCCGCCCTCTACATCATCCTCGTGCAGGTGCATCACGACCTGTCCTACAACAAGGCACTCAAGGACAGCGACCGGATCTATGTCCTTACCCAGAAGGAAATCAACCAAAGCGAATATTCCTCTTACCTCTGCCGACCCCTGGGGGAGTATGTTGTCAACTCTTCCCCTGATATCGAAGCCGGTGGCTGTGGTAAAATCATAGGCAATCCCATCACAGTTCGTGTAAGCGATGGACAATCACCTGTGTCCATCTCAATAGTTGCCATGAACAAGGGCGCACGTGATGTTTTCGGTTTCGAACTCGTGGCCGGCAATTGGGACGATTTGACAGGCACGGGCTTTGCTCTCTCGGAATCGGCGGCAAAACGCTTGGGTGTCCAAGTGGGTGATGTAATAAAGTATTATGATGGCTCAGCGTGGCGGGAAATATCCATCGTGGTCATCTATAAAGATATGCCGAAGCACAGCGACCTTTCTTCTTTTGAAATGTTGGCCGATTTTGGCGATAATTGCATCAATGAATGGAGCGAGTTCTCGTTCAACTATTTTCTGAAACTTCGCAAAGGTGCAGATCCCAATGCGATTGTCGAAGTGGCAAAGCCTGTGACCAGACGTTTTTTCAGTGAAATGACAGGAAAAGAGGCCACCGACGAGGATGTCAAGTTTGGACTTTACCCTGTGCGATTGACCGATATGTACTTCGACAGCAATTCGTATTTTGCCCCTGGTAAAGCGGGCAACAAAACCACGACGATGACCCTGCTCGTTATCGCCATTTTCGTGGTGGTCATCGCCTTTATCAACTACATCAACTTTTTCTTCGCCATGTTGCCCCTTCGCCTGCGCAGCATCAACACGCGCAAGATACTGGGTAGCAGTCGTTTCCAGTTGGTGATGTCGTCGGTGGGCGAATCGGTGCTGATGGTGGCTATATCTTTGGCACTTGCTGTAGGTGTGGTTATCCTCTTCAAACAATCTACATTGGCTTCATTGATTGACACTTCACTTGATTTCGGACAGAATGGGGGCGTTGTTGCGTTGACTATCGGTTTGGCATTGCTCATCTCCGTAGCTGCCAGTATTTATCCCGCCTTGTTCGCCACCTCGTTTAATCTGGTCTTCGCCTTGAAAGGCACTTTCGGCACCACGCAAAAAGGCAAAGCTTTCCGCATCGGTCTGATTGGCTTGCAGTTCACTGTTTCTATAGTGTTGATAATCTGTGCGATATTCGTTCACGAGCAACGCCGTTTCATGATGAACCATGAAATGGGCTTCGATCAAGAATGTCTGTTGCAGTCGCAGGTTTCGTGGAATCTTGCCAACAACCGCGAGGCGGTGGAGAGTAAGTTGAAAGCCGATGCTGCCATAAAGGATGTCGCTTGGGGTGACGGTCCCTTCATCCAAGATTCCCGCATGAGTTGGGGTAGAAAAGTGCGTGGCGAAGATGCCGGTTGGCAGGTTTATCCCGTTTCGTGGAACTTCCTGCGCTTTATGGGCATCGACATCATCGAAGGCCGTGATTTCACCGAAGCCGATGAGCAGTCTGATGGTGTGTATATCTTCAACAAAACCGCAAAAGACAAGTACCAAATAACTCTTGAAGACCAAATTGGAGGCCATGATAGCCAAGTCGCCGAAATAGCCGGTTTTTGCGAGGATTTCAACTTCGCCTCGTTGCGACAAGGGATTGAGCCTTTTGCATTCTATGTTTATGGTAAGGATCCGTGGCACATTTGCATGAGGCTGTTTATCCGCACTGAGGCAGGTGTGGATGTCCCAGCTTTGATGGAGCGTATTACGAAGACCCTCAACGACCTTGACCCCACCATGGGCGAGGAGATGTCATACGAAGTGTGGCCTTTCTCCCAATCCATTGAGAACCAATACAAAAAGGAGCAGAATCTCTCGAAATTGGTCACGCTGTTCACCGTTTTGGCCATCGTTATCTCACTGATGGGCGTGTTCGGGTTGGTGATGTTCGAGACGGAGCACCGCCGCAAAGAGATTGGCATCCGTCGCGTACACGGGGCCACGGTGAAGCAGATTCTGGCG
>CADBGN010000139.1 GCA_902794155.1 uncultured Bacteroidia bacterium | reverse complement strand
TTTTGGCAGGGTGTTTTCTCTGGGGATGCAGTCCTTTCCTTGCAGGCTGAGAGCCCCAAGACAAGGAGTGCGGCGAGATATGGAATAAGGCTTTTCATGTGTTTTGGTTCTTTTGACTTCGAGACCCGGGACTTCGTGACTTCGGGACACGCCATTGCCCTGTAGTCCCGTAGTCTCGTAGTCTCGTGTCTTTTATGTGTTTTTATTATGCGCATGTACTTATTCTTTAAAGGCTTTGTTGGCCAAGACCATGATGTCTTGCGCCGAGCAGCCGTTGTTACACACGAAGTGGATGGTTTGGCTTTCCACCGTCACTTCCTCGGCCACGGGAAGTCCGTCGTTGGATGGGCTGGTTTGGGTCAACCCGATGATGGCCACGCCAATCGCGATGCTGGCTGCGGCTGCGTAGGGTATCCAGCGTCTGTTGCGGTGCAATGGGAGAGGGGTGACATTCACTTCTAAAACGCCAGGTGCTTGTTGCGCCTTTTCAGCCCAATGCAGAAAAGTTTTGTCGTCAGGGACTGACTTTTCGGCTCGCTCTTCCCACTGCTGGCGGTGCCACCATTGGGTTTCGAAATCGTTTTGCTGTGTGCTTTGGTGCGGTGTTTTTATGCTGTCTTTCATTGTCATAGATTGTTTTCTCTTTCGTACATTTTCTTTAGTGTCCGCTTGAGTCGGGCGATGCGCATGGCTATAGCACCCACCGTACTGTCGGTCATTTCGGCGATTTCCTTATAGGAGAAACCATCGAGGAAGGCTCTGATAACAACGCCGCTTTCTTCAGGCAATGTCTCGATAAGTTGTTGCAGTTGCTGGTAGCTGTCGTTGCTTGGACCGTCGACTTTTGTGTCCACACTTTCCGTTTCGATGGAATCCGTTTGTGGACTTCTGACATCTTTGCGTCGGAGCATCAGCATGGTGTTGGTGGCGACGCGCCACACCCAAGTCTTTTCCGAGCTGCGCCCCTCGAAACTTTTGAAGCTCCGCCATAGGTTCATGATCACTTCTTGGACACAGTCTTCAGTGTTCCAAGCATTTCCAAGTCTATAGTCGGAACAGATATGCCAAATCATGGCCTTGTGGCGAAGTATCAAGGCATTGAATTCGGCATGAGTGGTTTCGATGCGGCTTTTTTCGGCCTCTTGTGACTCGGAAGATGCCATTCTTTTTGTTTGTCTTTTGATGATTTAGTTGCAAAGGTATTTTGAAAAATAACGCGACTTTTCATTTTTTTTCGCTTCATCCCGACTTTTTTTCCTATATGAGTTATTTTTTCCAGTTTTCTGCAACTAATAAAAATGTTAATCAATATCTCATCTAACAATTACAAGTATGAAACGAACATGTATCTTTTCAGTGCTGACCTTGGCACTCATGTTGATCTGCCAAAGTGCGTTTGCCTATGATTACATTGTCAATGGCATCTATTATCGCAAAGCTACACAACAACTACCAGGAGGCGGTTGTGGCGAAACCTACCTGATCGTAGTCAACAACGACTACCCAAACACCTATTCGGGTGATGTGGTCGTTCCCGAAACAGAAACCATCAACGGGGAGTCATTTAGGGTGCGCTACATTGGCAGCGAGGCTTTCTATGGTTGCGTCGATCTTACCAGCATTACTTTGCCCAGCACTATCGTGAATATCGGTTTTCATTCGTTTGCTGACTGCCAACGTTTGGAATATATCGACCTTCCTGTTGGTATGCAGCAAATCAATTCGAATGCTTTCAGTAATTGCTACGAGCTCGATCACATCTTCATTCACGATACCGAGCCGTTTTTCCTTTGGGATGACGCTTTTGCCGACATCAACGACCATGTGCATATCGTGGTGCCCTGCAACTGCATTGAAGCTTTCGAAGCCGCCGAGGAATGGCAAGGTCTCCAACTCTATGACGATTGCGGTAATGTTGGCATAGGCGAAAACAGAACCGTTGCTTTTGACGTTTACCCCAATCCCGCTTCTGAAACCTTCACCATCGAAGCTGAAGGCCTCGTGACCATCGTCGATGAAATGGGTCGCGTTGTAAGGACCTTGTTCGTTGACAACAAACAAACCATCGATTTGCAAGGTCTTCCCAGTGGCTTATATTTCGTGAAAGCTGGTACTGAAGTGAAAAAGGTTATAGTGAAGTAAAAAGCCTAGCTTGTTTTCAATGACAAAAAATCCGAAAGCAAACTGCTTTCGGATTTTTTTATCTCAATCTAGATTGTCAGTCTTTCTTGTCAATGCTGACGATGGTATATTTCCGTGTTCCAAGGCCAATCTGTTCGGCATACTCCACGGTGTGGGTGCCGTGTTTTTTGTTGATGCGTTCTTGCAAAGGCTTTGCGTCGTCGCCTTTTGTGCTAGCGTGGTTGAACACGAGGTCGAGGCATGCTTGGTCAAGGGCGACGGGGTCGGTGGAGGCCAGAATGCCGATGTCCTTGATACGCGGTGCGGCAGGGTGTCCATCGCAGTCGCAGTCCACCGACATGTTGTTCATCACATTGATGTAGATGATATCCTTGTCATCCTGCTTGAAATAGTCGTGTACGGCCTGTGCAGCAGCGGCCATCGACTCGAGGAAGCTGTCCTGTTTGGCGATCGTCCAATGTTTTTGGCTCTTGCCTGCAGAGTGGATGTAGAGTTTCCCGGCGGTTGAGGCCACGCCGATCGACTGGTTTTTCAGCACGCCGCCGAAGCCGCCCATGGCGTGTCCCTTGAAGTGGGCCAGGTTGATCATGAAATCATAGTTTTGCAGGTGTGAGCCTACGATGTCGTATTGCAGATGTTTGGTGTCTTTGACAGGTAACTGCATTTCGCCTTCCTCGTCCATGATGTCAACGGTGGCGATGTCATTGTAGCCGCGTTCGGCGATGGCCTGACGGTGCTTTTCGGTGTTGCCACGGTTGCCGCCGTAAGCTGTGTTGCATTCCACGAGGGTGCCGTTCACCTTTTGCACCAGGTTTTTAATTAGTTCGGGGCGCAGATGGTTGCTCTTCGACGACTCGCCAGTGGAGATTTTCACCGCTACACGGCCGTGGGCCTCCACACCCAAGGCTTCATAGATGCGCACCAGTCCTTCCGGACTGATGTCGGTAGTCATATAAACCTTTGCTGCTTCGCCTTCGGTCGTGGGCGGAGCGGGTTGATGTGATTGTGCATGGCATGAAGCCATTCCTAATGTGCAAATCAGTGCCATAATGATAGTGCTTTTAGTCATATTATTGTTGTTTTGTGATGTAATGCTATCTCTTCCAAGCCCCAATTACCTCACCGACATACACCGTGTGGATGCCAGCCTCAAAGCCGTCGTACCATTTCTTAGGCGTGTCGTTGCGGAAGTCTTGTTCGGTCTGATGCCAAACGGTCATAGTCTCGCATTCGATGACCAGGTTAGCTTCTTCGTAATAGGGTGTACCGTGTTCAGTATAGGCCACATGAAGGCCGAGGGCTGCGGCCTTGTCACCATCGCGGCCGCTGTACTTGCCCATGTACTGCCAAATTTTTGGATCATCGAACTGCATGATGGTGAAGCGTGGGTGCTTCTCCATAAACTCCCAAGTGAAACGTCCTGGGGCTACGTAAACGGTCACAGCTGGACGGTCGTGGCCAAGGTAATTGCCGATGCCGCCCCAACCGATGGTCATGGCGTTGTTCTCGGTGGTGTCGCCCGAGCATAGGATGAGGTTCTCGGTGAACCAGGTGAAGCCGTTCTTTTGAAACTCCTGCTGCACATCGAAGGCAGTCAGCTCGTTGTTTTCCTTATTCATTGATTCGTTGTTTTGTTCCTGTTGTTGCGGACTGGCACAGCCGATGAGGGCGAGGCAGAAAAGGGAAAAAATGAAATTCTTCATCATTATTAATATTTACAATCAATATGCAAAAGTACAAAATTCTTGATGTTTATTGTTTTTTACTACTTTTGTGCACTGAATAATCATGTAAATGTCAGGGATTGGCGATTATATCAGTGCTTTTAGAACTGGGTTGTTTTCGAGTAAAAAACAATTGTCAGGATTGGCTTTTATTGATGTTGAAGTCGGTATCGATGATAAAA
>CADBGN010000138.1 GCA_902794155.1 uncultured Bacteroidia bacterium | reverse complement strand
AATTTCAGTATTAACCCCGTAAACAAAGAAAAGAATCGAGCTTTGCTCGCTTTTACAAAACGAAGTAACTAAAAGAACTATGATCACGAAAGAAATTACAATCAACGGAAAAACCTACCCCGTCGTCTTCAATATGAAGACCATTCTGGGTTACGAGCAAATCAGTGGCAAGTCGTTCTTCGGTGAGGACTTCTCGAAGATGGGCGAAAGACTTGCGCTCATCGCTGCTGCTGTCATATCGGCTGGTGGCAAAGAAGAGCTGTCTATCGAAGAAATGATGAATGCCGACAAGCTGGAATTAGTAAACGAAATCCTTGCAGCCTACAATGTCGTCATCGGCATGGTCAAAGAATTCTTCAAGATACCGGACGTGGAGCCTAAGCCCAACGAAAAGGAAGGGGATAAAGGAAAAAACTAAGGTACGCCCACGAATTATACCAACTCTTCGTGGGCGAGATAGGCATCCCGCGCCATGAGTTCCTTTACGAACTGACATGGTGGGAAATCAACAGCATCATTCGCGGCTATCGCAAGCGCAACCGACTAACCCACCAGCTGCTGGCTGAAATAGTATATACTACAACGTACACCATGCGCGACCCGAAGGGAAAGACCGTCGAGGACATGTTTTCCGCACTCTTTAAGGAAGATAATGACGAAGACTACGAATCGCCCATCACTGACGACGAAGCAGCCGAACTGCAAGCTAACATACGAGCCATGAACGAGGCGGTGAAAAGTAAATAACGATTAGTTGCAGTTGACGAAATATTTGACGTTGAAGACCGGCTCTCGCAGCGATGCGTGAGTCGGTTATTTTCATGTTACTGGTAAACCTATAACATGAAAATGCACAAAAGTATATGGCAGTATACAGAACTAATCTTAGCGCATCTGACGCTCGCATTGAAGGGCTAATGGCCGACTTTTCTGGATTGCAGAATCTTGACAAGGCGGTTAATAGCGTATTGGAAAAATTGAAACTCGACGCATCTACGCAATCCAACCTGAGCATGGTAAGGTCAGGTGCGATGTCGAGAGAGCAGTTCGATGGTTGGTTCTCCGAGCTTATACGAAAAGAACTGGGCAAAGTGCTTGCAATCATGCGAGCAAAGGCTGTACAAAGAGCGCAAGGTGTTGGTGCTGGAAGTGCATCATCAGCCGTCCTGCGAAGAATGTACAAAGACAGTTTTGGCGGTAACGTTAATATCGCAGAGAATAAGACGCGCATCAGTAATCGCAAACGCCTATACACTCCAGGAAATATAAAACCCCGTCATGTCAGCGAACGCACAAAGCGGTTGAATGAATACTATGGTCCCGATCGTGGTTTCATCCTCAGATTTTTGGAAGGAGGTACTGATGTACGCACGGCAAAATCTTATGGACCCACCGGACGCGGTTCAAGGGCTTCATATGGTAGACGCGGCAGTATTGCTACACGTTCATTCTTCCATCAGATGAGCAGCGACATGGAACAGGCCGCACAGCAGCTTGGGCAGACATTGAAGGGATATGTGGAAACATGGATAGAAAAAGAATTTAAAGAATAACAAGATATGGCAAAATCAGTTCTTGAACTTGCAGTCGGCACAGGACAATGGGATGCCGGTCTAAAGAAAGCAAAGTCGGCACTCGATAACTTTACGCAATCGCAGGGCGGACTTCAGCAGGCTCTCGCCAAGGATAGCGAGAACATGCGGAAGTTTGTCGGTATGATGGGGCAAATGGACTCTTCGGCAAAGACCGCCAAGGGTCAGATGAATGACTATAAAGCAGCCATCGAGCAACTGACCATGCAATACAACCGCATGACGGATGCCCAGAAGCAGACCATCGGCCAAGATTATTTGCAGTCTATCGACCAACTGAAACAGAAGTATCAAGCTGTCAACGAAGAGATTCAGGAGATGAATCGCTCGCTGAACAACGTAAAGGCTCCAGATATTGCTGACGGTGTAAAATCCGGCGGTCTCTTTGGTGGAGGCAAACTTGATGGCATGCTTCAGGTGTTTGGTGGTAATCTGATGACCAAGGGTGTAGAGTTAGCCACCAGTGCCGTGACATCGCTCATCAGCGAAACGGGCGACATGATTAGGCAAGGTGTGGAACTCGCCAAGCAGGGCGAGGGTATCCGCATTGCCTTCGAGCGTCTGGGGCGTGGTGACATCCTGCAAGGACTGCGTGAAGCCACCCACGGCACCGTGACCGACCTGGAACTGATGAAAGCTGCCGTGAAGTTCAACGACTTCAAGTTGCCATTGGAGGAATTGGGCACCATGTTGGCATTCGCCCAACAGAAAGCAAAGGACACAGGCCAGTCTGTAGATTATATGGTTGACTCAATCGTCACCGGATTGGGACGTAAATCGCTCATGATCCTCGACAACCTCGGACTGTCGGCAACGGAAATCCGTGAGCGCATGAAGGAAACCGGCGACATGACCAAGGCCGTCGGTGCCATCATTCGCGACCAGATGGCAGCAGCGGGCGACTATGTGGAGACCGCAGCCGACCGTGCAGCGCAGGCCAATGTGAACCTTCAGAACAAGATGGAAGAACTTGGCCGCAAGTTCGCACCCGTCGAGGAAGCATCGAACCATCTGTGGACATCGATGAAAATCGGCATCCTCGACATCATAGGTGGTCCATTAGCGCGTCTGCTAAACGACCTAACCGAAGCAGGCCGCCTGCAAAACGCCCTGCACGACATCAACGGTGACGGCAGCAATGGGGCAGAAACACGCAGCGGTAAAGCATTGCGCTTACTCCGTGAATATTCAGGAGGAGGAAGAGGAATTGAAGGCAAGCGTGAATTGTATAACAGGCAGGTTGCATCATTCCAAAACCAAGAAGAAAAAGAATGGAAAAAGGCAAACCGACTGCGTGACGAGTTGGCCGGATTACGGAAAAAGCAGCGTGAAGATGGAGCTGCTGGCAACTTATCGCCACTTATTCAAGAAACGTCCAGACAATTGGAAGAAGCCGTAAACCGCGCTAAGGCTTTCCAAATTGCGCGAAACGAGTATGAAAAAGGTGCCAAGGACATCATGAAGCCTGTCGAGACAAACATCAAGACCGACAAGTCCGAGCAGAACGTCAAAAAGCTCCGCCAGCAGTTGAAAGAACTGGAGGAACAGCGCAAGAAGGCCGTCGAAGCGGGCGACCAGGAACAGGTTGACAACCTGACCAAGCAAATCAGTCAGACCAAGACCAACCTCGGCTATCTCGACCCGTCAGCCACCAAAGGAGCTAAAGCCGTACAAGATGACTTCACCGAAATTATCGGTCTGATAGGTAATGCTCAGGAGCGTGTCAGCGACCTTCAGAGACAGATACGCGAAAGCTGGGACCAGAACGAAATAACCACCCTCAATCAAAAGTTGAAGGATGCGCAGAACGAGCTCGACGTGCTGATGGGTAAGTTACCGAAGGACACGACAGCCAATCTAAAGGTAAGCATCGACAGTGACACATTGCACACCATTGAGGAATTGGAGGATGTAACCTTCGACGACAAGACGATGACCGTCACAGCCAACACGTCAGAGGCATTGCAAAAGGTGCGGGAACTGGTAGCAGATGCTGGCGGTGAGGTAATAGAAATCAAGGTAGAGCCCGTCATCACCGACGAAGATATAGAACGCTCACTGCGCGAACAATACGGTAAACCTATCGAGGTGCCCATCACCCCCATGACGGCGGCTGATAAGCTGGAGCTGGAGGTACGCACCAAGATGTCCGACCAGAACATCGAAGCTGACATGCAGACCTTGCGCACACTGATGGAGACGCAAATCAAGAACGGCATCGATGGTATAGAAATACCCACAGGATTTCTGATTGAGAAGATAATGGGCGAAGGTGTGCCCGATGAATACTGGCAAAATCTGCAAGACCAGATCAACGAGAAGTTGAAAGAGATGGATATTGACCCAATCAACATCGACTTCAAGACAGGAAAGGAAGAGGGCAAGAAGAGCAAGGGCGGTCCGATGGATGACACCAAGAAGGTGGTGTCTGGACTGAATCAGGTAGCCAGCGGATTGCAACAGATGGGTATTCAGTTGCCT
>CADBGN010000137.1 GCA_902794155.1 uncultured Bacteroidia bacterium | reverse complement strand
CAACGCTGAAGCATGGCGGTTGTTCGGTTGGTTTGTGAGAGCAAAACGCCTGAGTGTTATTTCTTCGTCTTGATTTTCAGAACTGGAGCGATGGTGTTGACTTTCTTAGGGAGAGTAACGGAGAAAGCATCAGACGACTGGCTGAAAGGGATTTTGCCGTAGCCGAGGAGTTCGACGGAAGAGATGCGCTCGGTGGCGAGACTCTTGATGGAGAGTTGCATGTTGTCGGGCCATGCGAGGGCTGTGGCATAGAGGACGTTGCCTTTCTGCGTGAATCGGATTTCGGATGAACCAGCCTTGGTGTACTGTCCGTCGTTGAAACCCTGGGCATTGATGGCTATGTCGCTGTCGGCAATAGGGCCTTCACCGAATTTCTTCCACGGACGGGTGCCGACGATGCTTTCCTTGTTCACTTTCATCCATGCACCAAATTCCTTGAGGATGGCTTCTTCCTTCTCGTCGAAAGTGCCGTCGGCACGAAGCGGGATGGAAAGGAGCATGTTTCCGTTCTTGCTGACAATATCGACCAAAAGTTTGACAACTGTGGCTGCCGACTTATAGCCGTTGCGCTTATAGGTGTCATTGTTGTAGTGCCAGTCGCCAATGCAATTGCAGCATTGCCAAGGGCGTTCCATGATTTTGTTTGGCGCACCGCGCTCTACGTCCCAAACGAGTGCATCCTTCTGTGGGTCTTCGAGAATCTTACCGAACACGATAGCCTGGTTCTTACCCTTGTGGGTGGCCATGCTGTGGTTGTACTGATGTGCGGTGATTTTCAAGCCGGCATCGCTGATGGGATAGAATGGAAGTACGGTGACATCGAAATAGATGAGGTCGGGGTTGTAGCGGTTGATGGCATCGAGCGTGCGATTGTAGAAATTGGTGACGTACTCCTGCGTTGGCAGGCAGGCTCCGCCGCCCCATCCCCACTGGCGATGAATAGAATTATTGTCCCAAGAGTTATTGCTAAAATCGTGGTCTTGGGCATAGAGTCGTTGTGGGTCGAGTCCTTTCCACCATTTCTCAGAACCATCGACATTGGGCTTGTAGCCATCTTCCTTCGTGAGCCAGCCATCGTATTTCACACCTCGCTTCTCGCCCTTGAGGTCGAAGCGACGTGAAGGCTCATACCATGTCCAGGCATGGTCGGCATGGAAGGAGATGCCAAAGGGGAGTCCTGCTTTCTTGGCAGCGGCAGCCCATTCGCCGAGGATGTCGCGGTGAGGACCTATGTTCTTGGAGTTCCACTCTTGGTACTGGCTATCCCAGAGGTCGAAGTTGTCGTGGTGGTTACCGAGCGCGAAGAAGTACTGAGCTCCAACTTCCTTATAGAATTGCACGAGCTTCTCGGGATTCCAGTGCTCAGCCTTGAAAAGAGGAAGAATGTCCTTGAATCCCACTTCGGACGGATGACCGTAGTGCTCACGATGGTAGTTGGACTTGTAGGTGCCTTCCATATATAATTCGCGAGCCATCCAGTCGCCCGAACCTTCTACGCATTGCGGTCCCCAGTGTGCCCAAATACCGAATTTTGCATCGCGGAACCACTCAGGCACTTCGTATTGGCGAAGAGATTCCCAGTTGGGTTCGAACTTTCCTGTCTGCATAGGCTCTTGTGCTTCGCTCACAGGAATTTGGTACTGTTGTGCTTGCATGAGATTTGTTGTGAGCAAGCAGAGGGAGAGAAAAATGAGGTTTCTTTTCATGACAAAATGATGGTGTTAGTAATCTGGTCGCAAAAGTAGGAAAAACGCATTTGATTTGCTTGCAGAAAAGAAGACGATGATAGGACAAAATTGATAATCATGCATTGGACACGAATCGTTCACCGATGCCGTTAGAAACTGAATTGTGCCGATGAACTGTTTGTGAATACGCGTCTCTCACCCCAAGGGAGCTTGATGATGAAGCAGAAATTCCCTTTGCGCTCGGCATTGAACCAGACGATACGGTCTGTTTCATCCACATGGACGGTGCAGTCCCAATAGTCGGTGCCGTTGTCAACAGGCAGGTGGAAGCTGCGCTGGCTGTATCCTTCTGGATAGATGAGGAAGGTGTGCATGCCCTTCAGACTTGTGCCATGGACAGTGGTAGTATTAGTGGAGATACTGAGTGGAATGATGGCACCTTTACGAATGAAGATGGGGTAGCGGTCGAGGCTGTAAGTCTTGGTGATTGACTGTCCTGGAGCGTAGGTCTTTCCATCGAAGAAATCTACCCATTTACCATCGTTTGGGAGGGTAAAGTTGACACTGGAATCTTCGCTTGTGATGGCTTTTACAAAGATGTCGTTGCCTATCTGATGACTTTCCTGCGCTGTATTGGTGTTTTTCAGTAAAGAACCGCCATGGAGATGCGCATCGACCACGGTAGAGAACATGTAGGGTGCTAATTCCTTGTGTAGCGTGACAAAATAGCGGTAGATATTGGCGGCTTCTTCACTGTGCCACCAAGGCAGATGGTTGGTGAAGGCTCCGTTCATGCCTCCATTCACCATGCAAGCAGTCATGGCTCCGAATTGTGAGTAACGGATGAATTGCTGAGCGTTGGCTTTGGCTTGCCAAAATCCACCTATCTCAGTGGCGGTTGCTGCATAACCACGCTGTGCCGATTCATAGATGTTGGTAATCTGATGACTAAGTCCTTCCCAATCACCACCAAAATCACCGCACCATCCCATGTTGAGCTTCTCAATGGATGCATGGGTGCCATTGCCTTGATGCGAGAAGGGACGTGCCAATACGATGCTCTCTTTACTTCGAGCTTGAGCTTGGTCGTACATGGCATCGTAGTAGTATTTGCGGAACTGCTCATTGGTCATCCCTCCAATGGACGTATTTACATTATCGCCGAAATAGCGTGCGCCTTCATCCGCTTTCCATCCAAACACACCATCCACAAACACCTTGTTCATTTGTTTCGTCCACCATTTCTTTGCTTTTGGGTTGGTGAAATCGACATGCTGACCTACGCCTTTCCACCATTCACTGGTCTTTCCACTGTTCACCGTGTAACCCTTTTTCCTCGCCTTGTTGAAAAGTTTGTTGAAGCCGACGGGCACGTCCTTTGATGTGCTGTCAATACATGCTGTTGCCCAAAGAATGACTTTCACGTTTTTCTTCTTGAATTCGTTGATCATCTTCTTGTGGTCGGGATAGCGTTGAAGGTCCCAGTTGAAGTCGTTGTAGGAGGTGCTCCACGGGCTGTCGATGATGATGCCGTCAACAGGAATGTTATGTTCCAAATATCCATTCACCAACTGGCGAGCACCAGCGGAGGTATTGATGCTATCCTCCCAAACAATGTGTCCGAATGCCCAATAAGGCGTGATGGGTGGATTGTCCGCAAAGGCAGAGGGTTGAGAAAAAGAGAAAAGAAGCAAGAGCGATGCCATACTCATTGCTTTGAATAAAATCATTTTCATGGTGTGATATGTTTTTAAAATGATGAATTTGTGCAAAGATATAAATAATCTTTCATTATCTATCTTTTTACTCACACTTTTTCTTTTGTAACATTTTCTTTTGATTTTGTAACCTTGCTTGTTTTTTGGGGAAAATGTTTCAAAAGTATAAATATAAAATACAAAATGGATTTTACATTAGATTTTTTTTTGCTTATTTTGCAACGTGAATAGTTGCGGGATGCAATTTTCTCCTATTGTGATAAAACAATCATCTAAAAAATATTTCAATATGGACAACACTCAAACAGCGAATGAATCGAAAGGATTCTACAAACTTAATTGGTTGCAGCGCATCGGCTTTGGTTCGGGCGACTTGGCTCAAAACCTCATTTTTCAGGTAATCTGTACTTATCTGCTTTTCTTCTATACCGACATTTACGGCCTTACTCCTTCGGCTGTGGCTGTGATGTTTTTGGTTGGTAACGTGGCAAATGTCATTTGGGACCCTATCGTGGGTACATTAATCGACAAGAGTAATCCTCGTTATGGTAAATATCGCTCTTACCTGCTTTATGTGGGCATTCCACTTTCAGGGTTTGCCATTTTGTGCTTTTTTAATGGCTTCGCTCCATCGCTGATTTATGCCTATGTGACATATATCTCCATGCAGCTGCTTTATAC
>CADBGN010000136.1 GCA_902794155.1 uncultured Bacteroidia bacterium | reverse complement strand
GTATTCGATTTCTTCCACTGCGTCCACATGCATGTCAAGGGCTCTTGTGCCGACCTTGATTTCCCACGAGTCGCCCACTTCGGCTTCATAGTCATACAGCACAGTGAACTCTTCCAAAGTCTTGTTCCACCAATATAGTTTGCCATCGCGTTCATAGACATATTCGTGCGTCACCTCGTCGCGCAATCCTTTGTCATAAAGCGTGTTGATTTTCACAAGGATATGTGTGGGCTCGTCTTGCACAATGGTATCGCCAGCCTGATACATATATTGGTAGGTGATGCTGCCATCCTCGTTCTGAATTGGGGTTGTTGTGGCTGGTTGCCAGGCACATAATCGCAATCATAATCGCCTTCGTGATACAGCAATTCACCATCTTCAAGGTAGCATCTCATATATTCGTAGTCTGCCCCACAGATGATTCCACAAGAACCCCAATTAGGGAACAAACCTTTTTCATACCCTATTCCGTCGATAATTTTGCCTTCAAAGACAACGTTGTCCAAGTTATCGGCATAATATCCCGCCACATATTGAGTGCGGTAGGTTCGATTATTCCATGTCACATTGTCAACACTTTGAACCGTAACCAAAAACGAACATTCTTCTATATCGCAATACCATGATTCCCCTGCTTCAGCATTAAAATCATACAACACCGTAAATGCGTCATTGGCTTGATTGTACCAATATACGATATCGTCCTCCTCATACACATAATCATAGAGATCTATTACGCTGCAAGTGTGTCCTTGGACTTCCTCAACGCCGCTCACAGTTCTATTAATGTAAGAGAAAGGCGGTTCCGTAATCGGCCCTTGTGACAACACATGGAAATACCACTCCGCGCCTTGAGGAGCAAATGCCGACGGTGCTCCATCGCTATTCATCACACAGTCGTCAAACGCCTCGTTGTCCCAAATCAGGTTGCCGTTCTCATGGTAGCACAACAGATGGACAAACGCACCGACCCAACCTTCATAGCCACTGTTCAAGAAGCCGTAAGTGCTGCCCACACCTTCAATCCAGTATTCTTCTACTTCACCTGTGGTGCCATCGTCAAAATACATAGCCAAACCCAATTGTCGTCTCATGGTACCATTTACTTGAACTTGAGATTCTTCAAGCACAATCAACCGATAATCACTCCAACCTACAGTAACAGTATCGCCCAAGGACAAGTTGAAATCGTAAAGCAGCACCTCGTCTTCATAGGATTGTCCCCAATATCTGCGGAAATATACCCTCTTGTCCTCTTCACGAACTGCACCTGCAATTCTCTTGGAATCATACACATCTTCCTTCCAAACAAGTTTATAGTCCACTCCATCCAAAGTAATGTTATCTCTAATACTTTGGGTTTCAGTAAAGTAATCATTCGGATAGTTCATGGAAGCCATGTAAACCACATTCCATTTCTGGCGGTTGTTGGCCTCTTGGACCAAAGGGACATAGTTAAGAAAATGCGGATTCTTATATAGCAGTTCCTCGTCCTGCCAAACCTCCACCAAACGGTATTCCGGCCCGTTGTCAGGCTCATCCTGAATAGGATACAACAGACTGTGGGTGCTTCCAATGCCTTCAATCCATTGGTAATCATAATAATTCCCATTGTCGCAGTTGTTGCTAAACCAAAGCACCTTCCTTGTGCTGCCGTTGAGTTGCATTTCGGCGGTATCGAATACGACATGAGGCGTTAGACCAATCGTCTGAAACACATCGCATACCGAAAGCGAGAAATCGTAAAGGGGATATTCGGTGTTTGCCTCACAATCATAATGCAAGGGCCACGGGGCAAATATGGCATCTACAAACGACATGAAATAGCATTTGCCGTCCCCGTCTTCACGGATGCCGCCAAAGCACTCGCCTTCGATGGGATAACCCAGATGAGTGCAATTGATGACTTTCTTGTATGCCATCTCGTTCACCACCGTATCGCCCTTGATGCCCAACTGGTAATAGGTGGAGTCCTCGTACATGGAACGGTAGAATTGCACCCATGCCGTGTTTTCCAAGGGGAAATTCCCTAGGATATGATTCGCATCGCGAACGCTCTTCCAATACTCTCCTCCTCCGTCGAAATACAGATGGTTGTCATATCCTTTGAAAAGATGAGGATTTTCGCCGCCTGGAGCGATGTCCACAAGGGGAAGATGCTCTCCTATCTCGGTGAAATGCTCGCCATGGTCGGTGGAATAAGAAAGAACTGCCTGAAGTCCCATGAAGTGAGGCGTGTACACAACTCCTTACTACTTCCATCGGCATTATAGCCACAAGCCACCACATTGCCCTCGGGGTCGAAGGCCATATCCTTAATGCTAACGCCTTCAAAGGCAACGAGTTCCCAATTTTGTATGCCTGACAAAGTAGAATGATAAATTCCGACGATATTCATAATGTAGTAGTCGACGCTGACATACACATCGCCGTTTTCATTGACCAAAAGATCGCTGACGGATTCAGAGTTTTCGAGAAAATCAAGAATCCACCCTTCCCATGTCTCACCTCCGTCAAGGGTATAGGAGATTTCCCCGTTTTCAGCCCAAACCACCATAATATCGTTAGTTGGAACGCAAAGGCCTGCTTTATCAGGCATTGCACATGAGGAAATTGACGGGGTTTGCTGCCATGTGTCGCCGTTATCGTCGGAATACACTACGGTCTGTTGATTATCATTAAAGACACAGATTCTTCCTTCAGGGCTAACCGCAAAGCAATGCTGGTTGAAGTAACCACTGAAACCAGTTTCATAGCCCAATACAACTTGCCAAGTTTCGCCCTCATCTTGCGAACGCAAGAGGCCGCTGTAGCCACCCATGGCATAAAGGTCACCGTTGGAAGCTGCACCGAGAATCGGGCTGTTGCTGTTGATACGCTTCCAAATGTTTTCTTGCGCCTCAAGGATGCCCATGCAACCGAGGCAAAGGATGATGATTGATACTAATCTTTTCATTGTCGTATGTTTTTGATTGTTATCCATTTATTTGATTCGGTCTGTAGGGCTATCGTACCACGGCAGCTGCTGTGACGTTTCAGCGTGCGGCTGCCACGGTGTGACAGCCCTACAAGACCGCGATTATCGCACCACAAATTTCCGCGTCTCGCCCGCAAAGGTAATGAAATACATGCCTTTAGGCAATGATGAAACATTAATCTGTTGGGTTTCAGCCGTGATTTGGCCTGTCAACAGGGTTTGGCCCATGAGGTTGGTAATTCTGAATTCGGAATGATGAATGCTGAATGATGAATGCTGAATGGCAATAATGCCGTTGGTAGGATTAGGATAAACCGTGAAGGTCCCTGAGCCTGTCGAAGGGCCTTCTTCTTCAATCCCATGCAATTCATCATAAATCGCGTCGCAGTCCTCATCGCCGGGTTTGAACACCAATTCGTCCTCAATCCAATAGCAGCGCAGGCCTTCCACACTGATACGGTCACGGTTGTCCATCAGCCTTTCGGGGAAGAAACTCGTCAGATGGCCGATGCCACATACGATGTCGCCGCTGAAGATGTCGTCCGCATCGCTTACACGCAGCATCCGATAGGTTTTGCCTTCGTATTCAACAGTTTCCACCGCGTCAACGTGCATGATGAGTGTTTCCGTGCCGACCTTGGTGACCCAAGTGTCGCCTTCTTGGGCACTAAAGTCGTACAGCACGGTAAACTCTTCCAAGGTCTTGTTCCACCAATACACCTTACCGTCGCGCACATAGACATACTCGCGCGTCACCTCATCGCGCAATCCCTTGTCGTAAAGCGTGTTAATTTTCACAAGGATATGCGTCGGCTCATCTTGAACGATGGTGTCGCCAGCCTGATACATGTATTGGTAAGTGATGCTGCCGTTCTCGTTCTCGATTTCGTAGTACCATTCGGATGGGAATGAAATCACATTGGGAATGTCGTCGGCATTGGGGATGCTTTTCCAGTATTGGCTGTTGCCATAGAAATACAGATGATTGTCATAGCCTTTGGAGAGAAAACCGTCTTCGCCGCCGGGAATAGGTTCCTCAACGGGAAGGTTCTCTATGGTGTTGTAGAAATGCTCGCCGTGGTCCAAGGAATAGGCCAAAACCGCGTTGTTATACATGCTCATTGCGGTCTTGTAAACAATGCCGTTGTCGGCAATGGCCACACGATTGGCCCAAAGGGCATAAAACCCTGGAACATGCTCGAAACCCGAAAAATCGCCTCCGAAATTAACGCCGCAAACTATGTTGCCCTCGGGGTCAAATGCCATGTCCTTTATGCCAACATTCTCAAAAGCAGCAATTTCCCAATTCTGCATATCGGAGAGGGTGGAATGATACACACCGATGTTAGGCCCGATGTAATACCAAACACTGACATACACATCGCCGTTTTCGCTGACGAGAAGGTCGCTGATTTCTTGGTGTTCTTCCATGAATTCAAGGCCTGAAAAGCCCCAAGTCTCACCACCGTCAAGCGTCCAAAAGATTTCCCTGTTTTGTGTCCACCCCACAACGATGTCATTGGTTGCAGCATATAGACCTGCTACACCTATCAAACCACACGAGGATATTTGGTTGGTTTGCTGCCATGTGTCGCCGTTGTCATCGGAATACATGACCGTCACCGTATTATTATTGAAAACAAAAATCCTTCCTTCATTGCTGATGGTAAAACTTCCAACACTGCCGTCAAACACGGTTTCCCATGTCTCACCATCGTCTTGCGAACGAACCAACGTTGAAGGATAGACATCTGTATTTCTACAGAACAGGTCTCCTTGTGCGTTTGCACCTAAAAGTATTCCAGGGAGATTGAGGGGCTTCCAAAGGCTATGCACCACATTGCCGCCGTTTGAAAGGCCTCCGGCAATGAAGAAGAAATAACCGCTTCCTTCGCCTTCGGAACTGCGACAATAGGCATGTGTCACGACTTGCTCTTCAGGAAAATTGACCAAAGTGACCGCAACCTCAAGGAAGCCACCCGCCGGGATTTCGTAAGGCAGGCTGTGCGAAGGCACCATTTCAAGATAGTTGGTGCCGTATTCGCGAATCTCATAAACCGTGATGCTTTGCAGGGCATTGGTGTTTTGCAGGTAGAAGGATTGCGTCAAAGGGGTGTTTTCATCGAAAGTAATCCCTTGCATAGGTATCCACAATAATCCCTCGTCCCATGCTTCCTCGTTGACCTTGACGATGACATGCCTGTAGCCAATCGAGGTGGCTATGGTGACGTTGTAATTGTTATAGCCTTTGTATCCGATAGTGTTCACTTCCACTGTCACATTCATGGTTTCATTGGGCTGCAAAGTGCGGGGCAGACCATCAAAGGAAAGTAGCACCACATTGTCGTCAGGTTGCACGTTGATGGATGAAATGGTGACGGCATTGTTGGTTTGGTTGCTAATCGTGAAAACTTGCGGCACGGCAGGCTCGTTAAAAGTCAGCACGGTAGGTGTAACCACCAAATCGTTCTGCTGTCCTGTATTCACGATATAGCACTCATTATACCCTGGGGTGGTATTCTGCCATATCAAATCGCCGTCTTCATAATAGCAAAGGAGGTCTGTCGAGCCTCCCATCAAGAAAAGCGAACCTGGATCAATGATTCCATAAAGGCTACCTATGCCTTCAATCCATACTTCCTCTACGCCACTACCAAAAGGATATTCCAACACGATTTGTTGTCGTGGCTCTCCATTAACGAGGATTTCTCCCTTTTCGATAACGACCATACAACACTCATAATACCCATAGTCACACATGCAAATGGTATCTCCAACTTCCATTGAGAAATCATATAAGAGATGTTCATCAGAAGCGGAAGGTCTACGAGAGAAGACTTGCCCGTCCTCGGTTTCTCTGAGAAAGCCCCAGAGATTCCATCCAGTAAGGTCTTCGTTCCTTGTTGCGTACATCATTTTATACGACAAACCGTCCACCAGTGTATCACCCTCGATTTTGTAGATGTCGGTGTACTTGTGCTGTGGCTCCGGAGGACTCCATGGATAGGAAAACAGCACATTCCATTGTTTCCCGTCCTCAACGATGGGATGATAGTCTTGTGCTTTCATGGTCATCCCGCCCATCATCATCAGGGCAATCACTGCGATAAAACTAAGGTTTTTCATAGGTCTAATTATTTGATTGTTAATTATTTGATTTCATTTTTCTGCTACTAGCTACTGGCTCTTGGCCTTTGGCAGTCCCCCTTTGTTCATGAGATTGCGGGTCTGCGCCCGCAATGAGGCTCTGTGGGGGATCTGCCAGAAGCCAGAGGCCAAAAGCCAGAAGCTACACAGCATTTACTATCTCCTCAAAAGTGCGGTTATCATCCCCGAGGTCCATCTTCATCTGTTTTATGCGGGTTTTGCGTTTGTAGTAAGAGTCAGTTTGGGTGTCCAACAAGATGGAAATCACTTGGTTGGAGAAGCCGTTCTTGGAGAGGCAGCAGATGCGCACATCCCACTTGCTGAGTTTGGGGTAGAGTTGCAACAACCGCTGCGAGAAGCCGTCGAAGACCAAGTCGGTGAGGCTGATG
>CADBGN010000135.1 GCA_902794155.1 uncultured Bacteroidia bacterium | reverse complement strand
AGGGCACCGATGGCAGGGCGCGTCACCTCAGCCTCAACGCCAGTCACTTTGATGTCGTCGACGCAGAGGAAATAGGTCTCGCCCGTCGTGTTGAAGTGGCGGATGGCAACGTAAATCTGTTGTCCGGCATAAGCTGAAAGGTCGGCGGAATATTCGGTGTAGGTGCCCGTGCTATTCCATTCGGCCACCATCACGAAGTCGTTGGGGTTGCTGTTGCTGGAGGTAGATACGGCCACGCCAAAATGTTCAGGGTCGGGGGCAATGCCAGGCATGTCGGCATCGCAAGCCTTGAAGGTGATGCGACCATCTGTAGTTGGGGTCAATCGTGGAGTGACGATGAAGTTATCTGGGTTGAGTTCGTCCATTCCAGCCATCCATGACCATGAGCGCAAGCCGATACCTCCATTATAACCGCCGTAAGGATACACGCGGAAGTTCTGCCCGTCGTTGTTGGCATCGATGAGGGTGAGGTCCATCAAGGTGCTGTCGGCGAAGTCGTAATAGAGTTCCTCCACAGGGAAAGGCACATTCATCTCAGGCAATGTCCATGAGAGTCGCACCTGATTGCCATCGCTTTCGGCCTGAAGGCCTGTGGGCGAGCCTTGGAAATGGTCGGGGGTGCGGAAAGTCCAAGCGTAGGTTTCTTCCAAAGTTGAGCCCATCCCATAATTGGCCCTCACTGTGGTCGTGTGACTGGAACCATCGGCAAAGCCTTCTGTATCCAACAAGAAACGGTGACCATGTTGATTTTGGGCTACCGTCTGGCCGTCGAGGATGATATCGCATCCCAACAACGGTTCATATCCAGACCCATCTCCAATGGAAATGTCGTCGACACAAAGGGCAAACTGGTCAGAGCAAGAACAGTGGCGAATGGCGAGGTATGCTTCCTGCCCTTCATACGCACTCAAATCGACAGAGATTTGCCACCAATTGCCTTGGAGGTCGCCAGTCACATCGCGGAACTGACGAGTAGATTGGCTTTTGCCAGTCAAAGTCCATTCCCACAAATTGGTGAAATCCGAAGGATTCGTGTTGCTTTCCGTGGAGATGGCCACTGCAAGATGCTCGGCGGGATAATCCTCGTCCAAGGCACAAAAATAGAAGTTAATCAAACCGCCAGCACGAATTGTCATACGGGGCGAGACCAAGAAATTGTCGGGCGTAAGGGGCGAACCGGAAACATAGTCGTAGGAATACGACACCACCATGCCATCAGTGCTATGATGTCCATAGCTACCTTGTGGGAACAGATTCCATGTTTGGCAGTCGCCATCGTTATCTATGGTAGTCCAATCCAAGAGTTGGCCTTCCTCATAGTCATCTTCAAAGCCCCAGTATGCATCTAATGTTTCGGGATTGAAATTCGGTGCACGATAAATCACATAGCCCGAGGCGGATACATAGTTTTCAATGCCCGTTTGGGCCTTCGCTCCCATGGGAGCCATCAATAGCAGTAATGCTGTTGCGAGTAATAGTACTTTTTTCATATTGTAAGTGTTCAAAATTAAACTGCAATAGATTTTGACTTCGGGACTTCGGGACACGGGACTTTGGGTATTAGTTTGACTCGGAGTCCCGCAGTCTCGGAGTCTCGCAGTCTATTATGTAAATTATATTTGCTCGTCTACTTATCACTTGGCCGGTTCCCACTTGCAGCGGACGGGCGACACGATGGCGCCTTCCTTCTTCAGGGCGTCGAAGGCCTTGTCGACCACTTTGCGGTCGAGGCCGGTGACTTCAGCGATTTTTCCCGCGTTGACGGGTGCGCCAATCTCGCGCATAGCTTGCAGAACTTGATCTTTTGCTTCCATTGTTGTTCAGTTTTAGTGTTACTTGTTTATATTATTGACTTCGGGACTTCGGGACTTCGAGACTTCGGGGGGCTGTCTCGCAGTCCCGCAGTCCCGTAGTCTCGTGTCCAAAACTCTTATTTCAGCATGGCTTCAATATCAGCCTCCATGTCCTCGGGCTTGGCCACAGGAGCGAAACGCTTGATGAGGCTACCGTCCTTCGAGATGAGGAACTTGGTGAAATTCCAGCGCACACCACCTTCTTCACGACCTTCGGATTTGCTCAGGCCATCAACCAATTTCATCGTGGCCTTGTCCTTCAAGCCGTGGACTTCTTCGGTCGGTACTTGCTGGGTCAGATACTTGAAAATCGGGTGGGCGTTCTCGCCGAAGACGTCGATCTTCTTCATCAGCGGGAAGGTGACGCCATGGTTGAGGCGGCAGAACTCAGCGATTTCCTCGTCGGTGCCGGGTTCCTGGTGCTTGAACTGGTCGCAGGGGAAGCCGAGAATCACCAGACCTTGGTCTTGGTACTTCTTGTAGAGGGCTTCCAAGCCGTCGTATTGGGGAGTGAAACCGCACTTCGAGGCGGTGTTGACAATCATCAGGACCTTGCCCTTGTATTGGGCCATGTCCACTTCTTCGCCCTTGTTGTTCAGGGCCTTAAAGTCATAAATCGTAGCCATTTCTTTAGTGTTTATTGATTTGTTTGTTGTTTCTTAAGTCCTTCGATAAGTTTGTCGAGCGTGGGAATCATTCTGACAAATTCTTCCTCTTCGCCCGTTATTTGGATGATTTCGTTGCTAAGGCAATCGGGAATGTGTTTGGCTTGTTCGCGCATTTCGATGCCTTTTTTCGTCAACGAGACGATTCTCTGGCGGGTGTCTTCCTTGCCTTTGGTGCGTTTGACCAATCCCGCTTTCTCCATGCGTTGCAAGAGTGGCGTGACAGTGTTGGTGTCGAGCATCATTTTCTTGGCGATGTCGCAGACGGGTTGCTTGTCTTGTTCCCAAAGCACCAATAAAACAAGGTATTGCGGATAGGTGATGCCCAAAGGGTCGAGATAGGGATGGTATGCTCCCATGGTGAGGCGCGCCGCCGTATAGAGACGGAAACAAAGCTGATTGTCCAATTTAAGTTGCTCGTAAGCCATCTTGTCAAATTATGTCGTTCACGATGCAAAAGTACACATTATTTTTTATATCGCAAGCGATATTTTAAAAAAAAAGTTAAAAAAAAAGCCGCAGCCCGAAGACCACGGCTTGAAGTTCCTTATCATCCCACAATTTTAAGCCCGACAATAGAAAGAATCAATGTGCTGAGGAAAAACACCCGCCAGAACGTGGCCGGTTCGTGAAAGACGAAGATGCCCAACAGCACCGCGCCGACGGCACCGATGCCTGTCCAAACGGGATAGGCTACACCAATGGGGATGGTCTGTGTGGCTTTCGCAAGAAGCACGGCGCTAAGCACATAGAGCGCGGCAAAGCCCGAAATCCACAACCAATACTCCGTGCCGACAGCGAGTTTGGTCTTGCCGAGGCAGAAGGCGAAACCTGTTTCACAAAGGCCTGCTATGATGAGGATGATCCAATTCATGGGCGCAAAATTACAAAAAAAGCCGCAACCCAAAGGCCACGGCTTGATGTTCTTGTATGTGGGATGGATTATTTCACGACCGAAACCTGTTTCACACTGACACCACTTTCAGAGCTGATGCGAATCAGATACAGGCCAACACCGTATTGCGACAGGTTGAGCACCATTTGGTTGGCATCGGTTGGATAGTCGTAAACGGTTTGGCCCAAAGCGTTCATTACCGTCACGCGGTTCAGGCCTTTGGCCTCTATGGTGATTTGGCCGTAGGAGGGGTTGGGATACACACGAAAGTCGGCATCATGTTCATCCAAGCCGTCAGTGTGAACCGTGACAAAGTCATGGATGCCGTCAACAGACATGGCGGGAGCTGACTCACAATCACCACCCACAATCGTGTTGATGGCCGTCACCTGATAATAAAAGGTCTCGGCACTGGTATCATGGTCATCAAAGTGCATATCCGTACCAGTGGCAATGCCAATCAAATCATAGTTCTGGCCGTTGGTGGAACGATAGACATAGTAACCGTATGTCGAGCTTATCGTGCCTGCCCAAACCACATTGGTGACCGTAATGTTGTCAATCACCAAAGAATAGTTCGACACATGGGTGAAATGGCGGAAACCAAGGTAAATCTCCTGTCCTTCGTATGCCGAAAGGTCGACAGAATAGGCGTGATATGGGTAGCCGGAATCCCATTCGGCAATGGTGGCGATGTTCATACCGTCACTTGAAGCTACGGCCACGCCGAAATGTTCCGTCGGATATGAGGGATCATAACCCGAAGCATAAAACGTCATCGAGGCATTCTCCATCACCTTGATTTTGGGCATGAAGGCATAGTTGTCGGGTTGAAGCGAGCCCAAACCATTCATATAGGAAAATGAACTCAGCGAGGCGTTGGTATTGGTCGTGTTTACCGAACCATCCGAGTTCATTCCGCCACCATTATAGATGCCAAAGATCTG
>CADBGN010000134.1 GCA_902794155.1 uncultured Bacteroidia bacterium | reverse complement strand
GATGCGTGAGGTGAAGCGAGACGAGTTTACTATAGTGGACGGGTGTTTAGCATTGGTGGACAATGACTTCGCCAACGAGATGAAAGGCTGGGCCTTGGTACGCGTGATGGGCAAGAACTGCTCGACTCAATCCATTGTCACCCGCTGCAACTACTACCAAAAGTTCACCACTGAAGAGGCGCTGGAAGCGGCTGCCAAAAGCTATGGCGGGTTGAAGTGATTGTGTTATTTGCTGATTTAGGTTGTCACTTTTGTGTCCTGCGACTGAATCAAGTTGACGGGTTAATTGTTTTTTTCTGAAAAAGGTTCCATTTCATGGGGCCGTTTTCTCACCTCGGGATAAGAGTAAGCTATTCTCCTCTCGGCTTATCGAAAACGTTCCATTTCATGGGACCGTTTTCTCGCCTCGGCAAAGTGCAAACACTGCGTGATTTGCCCTCTGTACTCGGCTTATCGAAAACGTTAACAAAATATCCACAAAAATGAACATGGGTTCATAGGCCATTCCAGTGCACTGCAGTGACCATTCCAGTGCACTGCAGTGACCATTCCAGTGCACTGGAATGGATTTGGCTTTTTCTTCGATTAAAAAACAGCGTGCCGAATATGGCAAACAGATTATCAAGCAGGCATCGGAGGCTTTGACTGCTGAGTTTGGGAAAGGCTACTCTGTGGCATCGTTGAAACGTTACCGTAAATTTTATTTGGAATTCAAGCTGTTGCAAATTGAGCATTTTTTGTCTGACCAATTTTTGGACGGTTTGTCTTCAATTGGCTCACCATTGGTGGCCCAATTGGGGCAACAGTTGAAACAAATAGGCTCACCACTGGTGGCCCAATCAGAAACAGACACAAAACAGATTTTGCCACAGACAGTTGCAGAATTTGCAACAAACTCTATTCCTATGCCCCCTCAACTATCGTGGATGCATTATGAGACTCTTATGCGCGTTCCCGACAAGGAAGCCCGTATGTGGTATATGCAGGAAACTGCCTCGCAACAATGGGACTACCGCACCTTGAAACGCAATATCGACACGCAATATTACTACCGGCTTATGCAGACACCTGCGGCACATAAGCCAGAGGTGGAGCAAGAAATGCTAGGGAAAACAGCAGTCTACCAGCAAGAGAAATCCTCATTTGTCAAAAATCCGATGCTTGTTGAATTTCTCGGCTTGAACCAAGATGCGGCATTCACCGAAAGCAAACTGGAAGAGGCCATTATAAGCCATCTGCAGACATTCCTTATCGAGATGGGTAAAGGCTACGCTTTCGTGGCACGACAGCAACACATACATACCGATGACGACGACTATTATATTGACCTCGTGTTCTACAACTATCTGCTGAAATGTTTCGTGCTGATTGACCTAAAGACAACGAAGATAAGCTATCAAGACGTGGGGCAGATGGAGATGTACCTTAAACTATACGACACATACAAACGTCCCGAAGGCGACAATCCGTCAATTGGAATAATACTTTGTTCCGAGACCAATGCCGATGTGGCTCAATTCTCCACATTGGCAACCAATCCGCAGATGTATGCTGCCAAATATTTGACATATATGCCAACGCAGGAAGAACTGCGCCGCGAGATAGAACTACAAAAAGAACTTTTCGAGCATAAAATGCAGGAGGAAGAGTAATGAGCAGGGCAATGAAAGATAGCGGAATACCGTGGATTGGGGTGATACCAAAAGAATGGGAAACCCTGAAAATAAAACAAGTGATGCGAAACAAAAGCATCAAAGGATTCCCAAATGAAACTGTTTTGTCTTTATACCGTGATTATGGAGTAGTGCCGAAGGATAGTCGAGATGATAATCACAATGTCACCTCAGAAGATACAAGTAGCTACAAACTTGTTGATATTGGAGATTTTGTCATTAACAAAATGAAGGCTTGGCAAGGTTCAATGGCCGTATCTCAATACAGAGGCATTATTAGCCCAGCATACTACATTTGTCATATCAAGAATGATGGTGTAGATAGGAGATATATCCACTATTTGCTTCGCAACGACTCGTATAAGGCTGAATATATGAGGCTTTCCACAGGATTGCGTGTTGGTCAGTGGGATTTGAACATTGATGACTTTTTGTCTATTCCAATGGTTCTTCCTCCTGTTCCAGAACAGCAACGTATCGCGGAGTTCTTGGATAGGAAATGTGGTGAGATTGACGAGGCGATATCCTTGCAGGAAGAGTTCATCGAGGAGTTGAAAGCCTATAAGCAGTCCGTTATCACCGAAGCCGTCACCCATGGCCTCAACCCCAATGTGAAATTCAAAGACAGCGGCATTGATTGGATAGGCAAGATACCGCAAGAATGGGAATGTACAAAACTTAAATATTATATTTCAGTAAAATCTGGCGATGCAATTGGAAATGAAATGATATCAGAACAAGGTCAGTATCCAGTGTTCGGTGGTGGCGAAATGATAGGATATACAAATATATACAATTCTTCAAGAAATGATTTATTGATAGGTCGAATCGGTGCAAGATGTGGATGTGTGACTATGCCGTTGTGTGACTCTTGGGCAACAGACAACGCCTTGATTCTAAGTACAACTATTTGCCTACTATATATGTATTATCTTCTTATCGGATGTGACTTGAATAAACAAAATACTTCAAATGCCCAACCCCTGATTACTTCAACAAAGATAAAAAACACGGTCGTTCCCGTCCCCCCTCTCTCCAAGCAGCGCCAAATTGCCGACTACCTCGACAATAAATGCTCCGAGATTGACGGCCTTATTGCCATCAAGCAACAGAAGATTGAGGAACTGAAAGACTACAAGAAGAGTATCATCTACGAATATGTAACTGGCAAGAAAGAATGCATTTTTTAGTCGGAGAAACCGTGACGTAATGGACAAAAATTAGGCTGGAATCTTTGTAACATGCGTAATAATTAGCGTGATACAGCGTTCAAAGGTCATGAATAAAAAATTTGCATTCATTGCGGCAGCCCTATAACGAAGAAAAATGGCGTGGTAAAAGGGCACCAGTTGTACAAGTGCCATGCCTGTGGGAAACAATTTCTGGGTGGCAAGCGCATAGATTCGGCCACATTGTGGCGAGAGTATTCGGAGTTGAAACAGACATATGCCCAGCTGGCGGAGAGATACGGATGCTCACCACGCACCATCAAACGGAAACTTGACGCATATACGCCGCCCAAGGGTACGGCATCGCCCGGCAAGGTGGTTGTGGTCATGGACACGACCTACTGGGGGCGCAAGTACGGCGTGATGCTTTTCAAGGACGCCATAACAGGCAGGGATTTGCTGTGGTACTTCGTGAGGAATGAGACCAACGCCCTTTACGCGCAAGGCATAGCAGAACTGGAGGGCATGGGGTATGAGATACCCGCAGTGGTTTTCGACGGCAGGAAAGGGCTTCCGGGGATGTTCCATGACAAGAAGGTGCAGCTGTGCCAGTTCCACCAGCAGAAGACCGTGCGCAAGTATATCACAAAGCATCCAAAGACGGAGGCCGCCGTGGAACTCAAGGAGATCGTTGACCTGCTGACAAAGACTGACAAGGAGTCTTTCATGGGCATGTTTGGAGAGTGGTGCGTGAAATGGGAAGAATACCTTAAGGAGAGGACAACTGATCCCGAAACGGGCAAAAGCCATTACACACACAAGAGACTGCGCAGCGCATACTTGAGTGTCAAGCGGAACCTACCGCTGCTGTTTACCTGGTACGACAACATCGGGATGGGGATACCGAACACGACCAACCTTATTGACGGTCACTTCTCCCAGCTCAAGCGTATGCTGCGCAACCACAACGGAATGAAACGGGAGCGTCGCAACAAACTCGTCATTGGGTTTTTTGAGGCATTTAAGGGTATTGCCCAATGAAAGAAAGGCTGTCGCAAACGGCAGCCCTTTCATTGGTATAAAACCCTGTCGACTATTCCTTGAGGAGTTGCTCCCCAGCAGAGCTCCTCTCCGCTTCATCGACGGTGCAAAAGTACATGATATTTTTCAGATGGCAAAATTTCCTTCAAAAAAACAGCCTAATTTTTGTCCATTAGAGAACATGTCCTCAAAAATAGCCTAATTTTTGTCCATTATACCGAATAATTTTTTCGTAATTGGATTATTTGTGTATCTTTGCAGCATCCTTTACGCCCCGCGAAAACAAATTAAAGGAATAACAACGAAGCCATTCGGGGTGGAAAGACATACAAAAGAGGTCTTTGAAAAAAAAGTGGTTAACTTTGCAAAGGAATTGTTCTTGGCTAAGAAGTAAACCTGTTTTACAAATAGGCCGACGAGCCTTATTTGCAGTTTGGTACCGGCATCAGTAGACAAACGAGTGGCCGAAAGAGGCCTTATAGAAGATTACTTTTCCGTTCGTGATGTCGGCTTAGCTCCAGACAATCAGTTTATTGATGTTTTACAAGTTAACCACAATGCGATGGCAAAAGTAGCAAAAAAAAGTAAGTCGTGCAAGCGCACGGAACTGAAAATCGTAAATCCAAATGCCGCGGGCATAGATATTTCGACCAGGGAGATGCAGGTATGCGTACCTGGCGACAGGAGCGGGGAGCCGAACCGCGTGTTCGGGACATTCACGAAGGATCTTCGCGCGATAGCGGCGTGGCTGAAGGAATGCAGGATAGACACAGTGGCGATGGAGAGCACGGGCATATACTGGCTGCCACTGTTCGGGGTGCTGAAAGATGCGGGATTCGAGGTGCTTCTTGTGGACCCGTGCCAGGCCAAGAACTATTCGGGACGCAAGACCGACGAATCGGATGCGGAATGGCTTATGCTGCTGCACAGCTACGGGCTTCTGCGCAGCTGTCACCAGCCGGAGAACATGGTGCGGAGACTGCGCAACCTCACGCGCCACCGCGACAACTTGATAAAGTCTGCCAGCCGAGAGGTACTGCACATGCAGAAGGAGATGGAACAGATGAACCTGAAGCTGAACAACGTGTTCAGCGACATACTCGGCAAGTCAGGCCAGGCCATAATAGAGTCAATACTGGCCGGCGAGCGTAACGCGGAGAAACTAGCGTCGCTGGCCGACAAGAGCTGCAAGGCATCCCATGAGGACATCGTCGCGTCCCTTCAGGCTACATGGGATGATGACCACCTGTTCATCATGAAGCAAAGCCACGAACTGTACATCTATTACAGGGAGATGACGAAGAAGTGTGAGAAAGAAATCGAGACATTGATGCAGAAATTCACGGCAGAAGTGGACGACGACAAACTGAAGAAGCTGCGAAGCCGTAAGCAGAAAGCGTACAGGGGCGACGTAAGCTTCGACATCGAAAGGTACGCCATTGGCATGTGGGGCGTGAACGTGATGCGAATACCCGGCATTAACCGCAATGCGGTACTGAGGCTAGCGTCGGAACTTGGAGGGGATTTCGTGGCGAAATTCGAGACTGTGGACAGATTCCTCAGTTGGGCAAACCTGGTGCCGAACAACAAGATATCAGGCGGCAAGATTCTTTCGAGCAAGGTGCCCAAACGCAAGAATCCTGTTGGCATCATATTCCGGCAGTGCGCCAACGCTCTTTGGAAGGCTAGCAACACGATGGGCGACTATTTCCGGCACACCAAGGCTCGCAGCGGTCACCTGCAGGCGATGGTGGCTACAGGCAAGAAGCTTGCAACAATCTTTTTCACGATAATACAAAGACAACAGGAGTATGACGAAGAAGTCTATACCAAGAACCGAAAGGCTCAACTTGAACGAAAGATAGAATACACAAAACGAAAACTAGCCCGACTCGAATTGCAAGTCGATGCATGTATATAGAAATAGAATTAATTGATTGACAATAGATTGAGTTGTTGTTATATAGAAGCG
>CADBGN010000133.1 GCA_902794155.1 uncultured Bacteroidia bacterium | reverse complement strand
CTACTATGTGACTCAATGTTTTCACGGCGGCAAAATTAATATTTTACCTCATTCCACTTCTATCTCATCCACAAAAATCCAAGCAGGATTGCCAAATCCGCTATGGTCTTCAGGCAAGTTGTAGCCTGAAATCACGACCTCGACAAACTTTGCCGTGACAGGCTTAAAGTCTACTTCGTAGGCGAAGATGCCGTCTTTGTCGGCCCATGTGGAAATCGGGATGTCTTTCTGCGCCACCTCGTGGAAGGTCTCGCCGTCGTCGGAGACCAGCACCTTGACTTGGCTCGGGTTGTAGATCCACGCGCCTTTATTGGTAAGCGCATGGAAGCGGACATGCTGCATCTCAGCAGGTTGTTCGAAGTCGATGACGGCATCTAAAGGATAGCCGCAGAAGCCCAGCCAACGCCCTGAGTTGTAAGCTCCCCTACCCAAGTTACCGTCGTTGAGCACCACGGCCCCTTCGTAGGAGTATTGCTCGGCAGGCTGCTGACGCAGGGTGATGGGCTTGCTGGTGGCCAGATTGGCTTCTACCGTGTCGGCCCAGACCTGCGGGTTGAAGATGTGGTCGGCATAGGTGTAATGATAGAGTTCGTAAAGTTGCACCATGTGGCGGCAACGCTCCACAAAAGCGTCGAAATCACGCTCCTGTGGGTTATTCCACTGTATCTCCGTCAAGGCCTCCATGCGCGGCAGGGCCATGTACTGCACATGCCAGAAATGGGCGATGTATTCCGTCCAGATGTTGGCTTGCACACCGATGATGTGCTTTTTCTGTTCAGGTGTCAGTTCCTCGGGCATGGGCTGAAACTCATACACACGCTCCACGGGCAGATAGCCGCCGATACACATGGGCTCGCTGGCGATGTCCTCACTCTGGTAATAGTCGAAATAGAGGTGCGACGACGGAGCCATAATCACATCGTGGCCTTTGCGTGCCGCCTCGATGCCGCCTTCCGTGCCGCGCCAGCTCATGATGATGGCCGTCTCGGAGACGTTGCCTTCCAGAATCTCGTCCCAGCCGATGACGCGCCTCCCACGGGCTTCCACCACCTTGGCCATGCGGTTCATCACATAGCTTTGCAGGTAGTCCTCGGCGGTGAATTTGTCGTCTTTCTTGATGCCCAATTCCTTGATTTTGGCTTGGCACTTGGGGCACTTTTCCCAGCGCACCTTGGGACATTCATCGCCGCCAATGTGAATATAGGGCGAAGGAAACACATCCATCACCTCGTTGAGCACATCCTCGACAAACAGCATGGTCTCCTCGTTACCTGCGCAAAGCACGTCTTCCGACACGCCCCAACGCTTCCACACCTCGTAAGGACCGCCGGTGCAACCCAAATGCGGATAGCAAGCCAAGGCAGCCTGCATGTGACCCGGCAAATCAATTTCAGGAATGATGTTGATGTGACGCTCGGCGGCATACTCAATGAGGTCGCGGAGCTCGTCTTGGGTATAGAAACCACCATGGCGGATAGTGTCGTACCAGCCTTGGTCGTCGCTGAGATGAAAGTGGAACTGGTTCATATTGTGCATGGCCAGCATGTCGATATAGACTTTCACCGAGTCCAAGGGGATAAAATGACGACAGGGGTCGAGGTGCATGCCACGATAGGAGAAGTTGGGCCAATCGCGGATAGTGCCGCAGGGAAGTTGACAACTGATGTCCGAGAGCTTAACGTTGAAATTCTGTTGTGGGTCAGTAAAGAGACGAGAGACGGGGATACTCTTGCGGAGGGTTTGGATGCCGTAGAACACACCGGCAGCATCGGCACCTTTGATGATGACCTGCTTCGGGGTGACATTGATTTCGTATGCTTCAGCTTGGGTGAAGTCTTCTGAAACAATGTTCAGCACGATGCCATCAGTCTGTCCATGGTATTCATGCTGATTTAGGCCGATACACAGAATGTTGGAAACGTATTCGCTGAGGAACATCGCCTCCCGCTCAAGACCAGCTTCGTAATAGACAACAGTCTTGAAATTCAACTCAAAAGGTTTCTCCTCGTTCAATCGTACCTCTTTGGGTTGTGGGATGATGTCGTAATCGGCGACAGGAAGTTGTTCTTTTGTGCAAGCAGCAAAAGCCATTGCTGCAAGGCAGAATAGTAATAGTTTTTTCATTTTTTATTGTTTTATAGCGGCTCGAATTCTTCTGGATACCGCCCTTTTTCTCCTGTTGGAGGAATAAACATGCATCGGTAGGGTGTTTTCCCATCGGGCTGGAAATAAAGGACCAACCTGCACGAAGTATTTGAATAATACACAGTCACATCATAATAAGCAGCTTCACCAGCTTGAGGCCTGTGAGTGAAGGAACATTTGCTGACTTTCCCTATATCGCCTCTCAAATCCGGGATCACTTTTCCGATTCCTCCATAGGGTGCTAATAGCCGTGCCAATTCGTCTGGAATCGCCCCGCTATCTTCTGCAACACCGTCAGAATTCAAATGGATGACAGTCTTAGGAACGGAATACTGAAACTCCACAGTTTTTTCACCAATAGGTTCTTTACCTTTTATGTCGAGGTACTTGGGATAATTGCCCCCTCTTCTTGACAGCAGCCAAGCATGTCTTGTACAAGTGACAGTGTAATTATTGTCCTTGGTAAACCTGAAATCCTCGGGGTTGTTGAACTCAAACTGCCTGATACGGAGGTCGCAATCAGCGTAGGGCGATTTGCTGAAGTCTTTCACGGCATTATCCTTCAAAGTGAAGGTCATCCTCTCGTTCAGTTGGCTTTCTATCCTCACCGCTTCGCGGTACACATTGTTCACCATGGTGACATAGCTCTTGTCAAGGAGGTCCTTGATTACGTCCTTGTTGGCTGCATAAATGGTCGTCTTCATCTTGTTGATGTAATTCTCTCTCTCTTTCAGTGTTTGCTCTTCCCAAACACTGATCAGCTTCTTGGAGGATGCGTATGATGCAGGATGTTCTTTCAGGAAGGTTTGCAGAGTTCTGTTGTCAAGTTTCCAGAAAGCGCGGCAATAGTTGTCAATCATATCGTCTATTTTATACATCATATCGGAAGGGGTTTTAGCTCTTTTGGCAATATTGTTGAGCAAAACGCTCCATTCCAACTCACAACCTGTGCGAATGCTGGTTTGGGAGCGTGCCAGCATTTCCATGGTACTTCCACTGATGGGCACCAATCTGACTTCACTATCCTGCACACCCAATCCTTGACTGTCAAAACCGCCAGAACCTGAAGTCATCTTGACGGCTTTCCAAGGATCTGTTGCAGCTCCGGGTTGGTAATGAATGTTGACTTTTGTGGTTTTTGTGTCTACAAAAACGTAATTGAACGTAAACTCGCGATAGGCAAATTCAATGTCGTTTGAAGCTCCAAGATGCTGAGTCAAATCGATCATCTCTGCAATTTTTTTCTCGCCAAGATAGGCCATGTAAATGACAGCCAACCATCCTGTTGACATACCAACCTTTTTCAGTACATAGTCGGCTCCCATCTTTGCCAAGGCATCCCAATGCTGTTTCGTCGTTTCTACGATGCTGCCTGTACGGTAATATGTGCCAAAGAGTTGGACAAAAGTTATCGCAGTGCCTAAATTGCCAATGCTGTTGGCCAAGGGAGATTCCCCTTCTCCCATTAGGACCAGCCCTCCACCAGCCACATCAGTCAAATCACCAGCCGGGCCCGAGAGCGAATAGATGGTGTTGCAACCCAAATCAAACTGCGTATCCTTTGGGTTGGCTTTTCCCAACCATGAAGACTGGATGATGCTTTCCGACGCCTTGCCCCCACTTTTTATCCTTGCAGCAAGTGCATATTCATTCAAATACACAAGGCTATTTGGCGTAGGATTTTTATCATAATACTCAAACAGGGGCTTGTCCTTCCAAGCCGAAAGGTCCTTCGTCTTTCCAGCTTGGAGGAATGTGGCGTAACAAGAAAAGTGTTCAGGATAAAAGGTAACCTTCCTCGACGAGAGGTCGACCACCGAATAAACGGGCACCCAATCGTTGAATTCATCGTCCCAAGCTCGCACGGTGACTTTCTCCGCATCCCAACCTTTTTCTATGGGAAGCGACACTTTGACCAACATGGGCAGGTCTACATGTTCGTTGTCGCCCAACTGGAAGTCATAGACCTTGTATTGGTGGTCATTCAAATCACTAACGCCAGTTTCTCTGATTGACATTTCCGCATCGCTTAAAAGCCCCATGGTTCCGAAATCGACCGTTGCGCCATTCTTGAACGTTGATACGGGATTCTCGGCCGAGATGGTGACGGTTTCGTTTTGACTGAATTTGAGCCCATTCGGGGCTGTTTTCGAATTCTGTTTTGTCGTTTGGGCATGTTTTGGTTTTCTGTCCAAAAGGTCATATTCTCCAATGAAATAGAGTACAATGATGTTTGTCACAAAAACCAAGGACAGGATGAGTATTATCCTTCCGCAACCTTTTTTTCTCTTTCGAGTTTGCGTGGGAGGTATGGTGGTTGTTGTTTCCTCTCTTTCCGGGACCTGATAACTGTTCGTGTTTTGGTTGACGGGCTGTTCTTGAGGCTGTTCTTGAGGCTGTTCAGCTATGGGATGGCCACATCCCGGGCAGAACTTCGCGCCTTTTTGCAGCGGCGTACCGCAATATTCACAAAATCTGTTCATAACAATATCATTTGGCATTAATACAACGTGACTTGATGAAATTATAGACGAAATCAAAGTCTTCGTCAGCAACATAAACCTGGTTCTTATTGAACAATTGGTTAACCTTGATCAAGTTTCTCTTTCGATACGCCTTGACACGCCGAACGTTGGCAAACTCAGAAGAGCTCCTACTTTTCGATGCTGCCAGCAAACCTACGCCCATCGTTGTGGGATTTTTGGCCATAGCTCCCACAAGCACCGTAATAAAGCCAATCACCTCTGCTTTTTTGACTTGTCGAGGCATCTGGATATGGACCACTTCTTTCTCGTCCATCTCGAAAAGGACGACATACTTGCCTAATATGGCTGCCGTAATCAGAACACCAATGATTGTCAAGACAACAAATATTCCTAACATGATGCCCGAAAGTTTCGTCCAAAACAGGAAATAATCCAAGCTCATATCGCCAAGGCCTATGATCAATCCGAACAGCCATACGATGCCAACGGAAATCATCATAACTTTGAGAACCGTAAAGAAAATGGTGGGGTTTTTGAGCAGATGCATCTCGTAGACCCAGCGGTATTTCCCATCGCTGCATAGGCGAACTTCTTCTCCTTGATAAGATTTGTTTTCAACAATCTGAGAGGCTTTTTCTAATGTTGTTTCCATGACTTTTTTTTGCAAAAATAAAAAAAGGACGGCTCGCACCGTCCTTTTTTGTTGATTTTGTTAAAATCAGGCTTATTCGCCCAACTTGATACGCACGAAGTTCACCACAGTGGCTTCCTTGTCGGCAGCCTGGATGTATTCGGCGACGGTCTTCGGGTCGGCGACCAGTGAGACTTGGTTGAGCAGGCAGCTCTCCTTGAAGAACTTGTTCAGACGGCCTTTGGCAATGTTCTGAATCATGCCTTCGTTGAGTTGCACCTGACCAGGCACCGTGGCTTTGATTTCGCGGGCCTGGGCACCTTGTTCCTCAGTGATGTATCCCTTGGTGATGTTCGAGTTGATATGGTCATCGCTATCGACGTGGTTGGGGTTGATGCCAGCCTTACGGAGAGCCTTCTCGACTTCCTTCTGGATCTGTTCTTCCTTGGTCTTGTCGACGGCAACGGCGAACTCGCGATCCTTCACCTCTTGCGGGATGGAGGCTTCGCTCACCGAAAGCGGGTTCATGGCGGCGACGTGCATGCACACCTCGTGGCTCACTTCTTCAACACCGGCGAAATTCTTGTTCATTTCGACGATGGTGGCGAGGCGGTTG
>CADBGN010000132.1 GCA_902794155.1 uncultured Bacteroidia bacterium | reverse complement strand
ACCAACCTGCACGAGTGCTTGGGCCACGGCTCAGGCAAGCTGTTGCCTGGCACGCAGCCTGGCGCCTTGAAGGAGTTCAGCTCGACGCTTGAGGAAGCCCGTGCCGACCTCTTCGGTCTGTATTATCTGGCAGAGCCGAGGATGGTGGAGCTGGGTGTGATGCCCGACGCCGAGGCTTATAAGGCCGAGTACTGCTCCTATATCCGCAACGGCATGATGTCGCAGCTGGCTCGTGTGGAGCTGGGCAAGGACGTCACCGAGGCGCACATGCAGAACCGCAAGCTCATCTCGGAGTGGTGCTACGAGCACGGCAAGGACGCCAACGTCATCGAGAAGAAGGTGGAGAACGGCAAGACCTACTTCGTTATCAACGACTTCGAGGCTTTGCGTGGCTTGTTCGGTGAGCTGTTGGCAGAGATCCAGCGCATCAAGAGCGAAGGCGACTATGCCGCAGGCAAGGCCATCGTGGAGAAGTACGCTGTGAAGGTAGACCCCGAATTGCATAAGGAAGTCAAAGAGCGTTACAACGCCTTGGGTCTGAAGCCCTACGGTGGTTTCATCAATCCCGATATAGTGCCTGTCATGGAAAACGGCCAGGTGGTCG
This sequence comes from uncultured Bacteroidia bacterium, assembly GCA_902794155.1. Taxonomy (GTDB): domain Bacteria; phylum Bacteroidota; class Bacteroidia; order Bacteroidales; family F082; genus Limimorpha. The sequence goes on along the minus strand of CADBGN010000132.1, from coordinate 3,793 downwards.
ACTACAAGGTCGAGTATCCTTCCGATTTCGTGGCGCAGCACTTGAAATATGGCAAGGAATACAGCTTCTTGAAGGCGGTGCATTAAACCGAAACGGAAAAAATGTAATCAAACAGAGGGCGTGCCAGTAACTGACACGCCCTCAATTTTTGCAGACTTTTGGGCCATATAGTCAGAAAAATGACTATATTTGCAGCGAGTTGGTGGAGAAATCCGGGCTCAACAAGGAATGCATCCAAGTAGGCGGCATGTACCAGAACCTCAATCCGTAGACCATGCCGACTTATGTTATGTTCACTCCAGGAGATTTGTATAAATAATAATTGATAAGATGAAAAAACTGATGATTTGCATTGGAATGGCTGCCGCTTTGGTGGGCTGCGCCCCGAAGCAGGAGGAATCCGCTGAACAGCCTCAGTCCAAAGAGGAATTCGAGTATATGGTGGACGAGTTCGTCGACTACATTCCAGTTCTTATTTTTGGTAAAGATGCCGTTCGCATATATCAGGATTATAAAGAAAAGCATTCTTGGGAAGGTGCATTTTTGTCCGAATTGGAAAATGCATATGATTCACATCAATATGATGTTGCCATAAAAATTGCAAATGAAATATTGGACAATCCTGATGTAGGCGAAGATGCTCAAAGAATTGCCAAATGGTGCAAGGCCTGTAGTTATTATTGTTATGCTGACAAACTTGCAGATGATAGATTTTCATTAGACGACAAGGAAAACAAAGATGCATTAGATGCTTTGCAACAAGCCAAGGACTTGTTTTGTGAATTTGGTAACAAATATGGATGGAATGATGATGTTGTATATCAATTAATGGTTATAGACAATCAGCTAGACCAGGTGATTTTGCCGAGAAATTATGCCATTTGTTTATTGGATTCAAAAAACAATGAGTATAGAAAAAGAGCAATTGATATTTACACTAAAGACACAGAATGTATATTGCAAGGATCTTTCACAGATGTTTCCTATTATAAAAGAAAATATATTTATATTGGTCAAAGTGTAAATAAAATAGCCGGTACTTATCAATTGTTTGATGATGAACGTGCAATAGATTGGATTTTTACCATTGACCAACTTCCTTCCGATATGGTTTTCCCATTAGGTCGTCCGCATCCAGGACTTTATATGGCGCATCCTGTTTTGACAGACCATTATTATCCAATGAATATTGTAGAAGAAGCTTTGTTTATGGATAAGGTAAGGGAGTTTTGTTGGTTCGTTCAATGTCTTGGTGCCAAAACGGTATCATTCCATTCCAACAAGGGATTGTCGGTGTCGGAAGGTATGGGGTCAACAATGAATATTGGAACTAATGTCGGTGTTAAGGCTGTTGAAGTAGGTGCTAGTTATGGTAACACTTCAAACAGAAATGATAATTACAATTATAACCAGAAAGTTGAACTAGTGCAACACTTTTCACCAAAAAAGAAGCCTTATTGCCCAGATGATTTAGTATGGTTTAATTCAGACCCGGCATGGCAGATGTTACTCAAGCAACGAATTGGAGGGGGCATCATGGAGTACAACTACAAGATTTCATCGTCCGAAACTTGCCAAATGTCGACAAGCGAAAAGGATGAAGTGAAAACCAATTTTGGATATATGATGGTAAAGGTTAATGCCAATTTTGATACAAGCACAGACCAAACTTTCAGCAGCAACGAAGAAACGGAATGGTCTATTCATGTCGAGTTTGCTCCAATGGAAGAATTAACAGAAGAGCCAAACTAATAAATCAGACAATAATCAAAACAAAACAACCTTGAAAGACTATGAAAAACTGGACGAAGGTATGAGCCTCAATGAACACGAAAGAAAAGAGTATGCAGCAAGAATAAAATCGCCGTTTTCTATGGAGATTAAGGATGGTGAGATTGGAATGCGTGAGCGATAGTTGCTTGATAAGATTCGTGTAAAAAATGGCATTTCAGAAAAACGTGCCCAAGACTTGGAAGCATCATTAAGCGTGCCAAAATTGACCGATGATGAAAAGGAGTATCTTGAAGCCTTCAAGGATGCTTGCGAGGGCGGCAAAGTATCTGACAAGCAACGTCGCTTGCTAGAGAAGATACGAGTAATGTATGGCATTTCGGAAGAGAGGGCAAGGGATATGGAGTTAATGCAATAAAGATTCGTTGGCTCTTTTATGAAACTCGGAAAACTGAAGTGATGATAGAATCGGCCTCGCGCATCTTTCTCAACTTCATCAACGGCGGCGCCAACAAGAAAAACGTCCAAAGTCTCGAAGACTATATCCGAAACGAGGTTTTCAAGCTTCGCAGCGACGAGGAAATCAAGTTGCGGAGGTAAGGATTTTATCTCTTTGTAATTAGGTGTATTCCGTAAAAATCGCTATTTTTTAGGAATAAATTCCGAAAAAATCATAATATTTTTGGAATAATCAACTTTTTGCGTAATTTTGCAGCAACTTTAACGCACAGAATGATGATTACTCGTGAGATTGAAAATAAGGTTAGACAGAGACTGTTTGGTGGAAAAGCCATAGTTCTGATGGGCGCCCGCCAAGTGGGCAAAACTACTTTGTTAAGGCAACTGTTTTCCGATGATGACAATGTGTATTGGATGAGTGGCGACGACAGCGATGTGAGGAGTCTGTTCGAAAACATTTCTGCGACTCGGCTAAGGGCCGTAATTGGAAACAGACACATTCTGGTCGTTGACGAGGCTCAGCGTATCACGGATATAGGGGTCAAACTAAAACTAGTGACTGACCAGATGCCCGATGTGCAGCTTGTTGCCACGGGAAGTTCCTCGTTCGACTTGGCCAACAAAGTCAACGAACCTCTAACAGGACGCAAATGGGAGTATAGGATGTTCCCGATTTCTTTCTCGGAGATGGTGGCGCATATAGGCCTGCTTGAAGAGAAAAGAATGCTCCCTCATCGCCTTGTTTTCGGTAGCTATCCTGATGTGGTAACGCATCCTGGTGACGAAACCATCATTCTTAACCAACTGACAGAAAGTTATTTGTACAAAGATATATTGGAGTTCGACCGAATACACAAACCAGATAAGCTGATGAAACTGCTGCAGGCGCTTGCTTGGCAGATAGGCTCTGAGGTTTCGTTCAATGAACTTGCCCAGCTCTGCGGCCTTGACGCAAAAACCGTGGAGAGCTATGTGACCATATTAGAGCAGGCTTATATCATTTTCCGCCTCGGTTCTTTCTGCCGTAACCTTCGCAATGAATTGAAATACAGCCGAAAAATCTATTTTTATGACAATGGAATACGCAACTCATTGATACACAACTTCACGCAAATCGAAAGCAGAAGCGATGCGGGTGAGCTTTTTGAGAACTATATGGTTTCGGAACGCATGAAGCACAAAGTCGTGACCGACAATTATGCAGGAAGCTGGTTTTGGCGCACTACGGCGCAAAAAGAGGTGGACTACATTGAGGAGAGAGATGGACAGATAATTGCTTTTGAGTTCAAATGGAATCCTTCAAAGAAGGCTTCAGCACCGCTCTCGTTCAGAAACGCTTATCCGGAAGCTGTTTTCTCTGTGATCAATCGCGATAATATCGAGGATTTCCTACTATAATCCACTACATTCCATGGTGCATCGGTAGCGGCATCCTATCTTTGCGACCGTTATCAAAATCAACGCACTATGGGATTCTTCATCTTTATTGATTGCCTTATCGGACTGATTATCCTCATCAGGATTCATGCATCGTGGTGGTCTTGGCTCATCTATGTCATCAGCGTTTTGGTTTGGATCGTGATTGGGGTTTCGTTTGATGGCG
>CADBGN010000131.1 GCA_902794155.1 uncultured Bacteroidia bacterium | reverse complement strand
TGCTGCTCGATGCCGATGCCACGGCATGTGGTATTGACTTCCAAGCTACAGGTGGCTATGGTCCGACCGACTACTCCAACTTTGAGTACACCGTTCCTGTAAACGCTGCTTATCCTGCCAATACTGGTAATATTGTTGGTGCTGGTTCAAGCGCAAGCATCACTATCCCTGCCGGTATTTACGACTGGGTTATTGTGAATCCTACCAACGGTGGTGGCACGCAATACATCGTTGCTGCTAACGGCAATGTGGGCGGTCGCCAAGACGACTATGAGTTTGTAGCAGGTAATACCTATACCTTCACCATGTCATCTTACTATCCCAACGATGGGCGACGTGACTATCACCGGTGGTGCCAAGAACATGGCTGCTCCTATGTCGGATGGCGGTGACGTTAAGGACATCACTAAGGTCAGTCTGACCTCAGGTGTCAAGAGCTACAATGCCATGGCAAGCGGTATGTTGAACAATGGCACCTATGCCTTCAACATCACCGATATCGCCAACTACGACGAGCGTGTGTACTTCCTGTACAACCTGGTCAATGATACTCGCTTCGATGTCATCAATGGTGAAGCCAATGGTATGTTCATCATCAGCGCAACCAGCGCCAGCCTTGACCTTGAAGAAGCTATCAACGACTTCGTCTATAACAACAACATCCAGTTCGGTCTTATGGACAAGGTTCAGGCTGCCGATGTGGCTAACGCCTACAAGTCGAGCCTGCCTGCTGGCTTCGTCAATTCCTTGATGATGGATATGTACATCCAATCGCGTGAGAACAACATGTGCGAATTCGCCGATCCGTTCTGCACCGATAATGGTATGTACGAGTTCCCGGCTGGTGTTAACGCTGGTAGCGGCGAGTCTGGTCCTGACTACGACTGCCTCTACACGCAACCCAACCCGGCTTGGTACTACATGCGCATAGGCGAACCTGGTGCAATGGACATCCACATGTACAGCACGCCTCAGGTTGACATCGACTTCTGCTGCTGGGGTCCCTTCGACGACCCGACCTCACCTTGCCCCTACGGCTTGACCGACGACAAGGTTGTCAGCTGCAGCTACAGCACCAGCTGGACTGAGCACTGCATGATTCCTGCCACTGCTCAGACTGGTGAGTACTACATCCTGGTGATCACCAACTACTCGAACCAGACTTGTAACATCAACTTCAGCATGGTTGATGGTAACGGCTCGACCGACTGCGGTATCCTGCCTCCTACCGACATCATCGGCTTCTTGATCACGCAAGACGGTGAATACCTTGCCTTTGCTGGTCCTACCGAGCGCGAGTACACCGACATCGACGAGTTCGGTGACCATACTTACTGCGTCCGCCCGATCTATCCTGGCGAAATGACACTGCCCGACCACAACTACGGTTGGTCAATGGGTTGCCCGGTCTGCGCCGATAACAATGGTGAAATCACTTGCGAAGCTTACATGCCTATCCATGGTGAGGCTCTCAACGCTACCGACCAGGTGAAGATCTGGTGGGGTGATGAGAATCCTGAACCGGGTCCTGAACCAGGTGTACCGTTCTTCGATGACTTCGAGGCTGGCAACCTGAACAACTGGTTGCTTGTTGATGCCGATAATGACGGTGACAACTGGCAGATTGGCACACCTGCCGACTATGGTATTGGCAATGCCCACAGCGGCACTTATTGCGCTACTTCATGGTCGTGGAACAACTACAGCATTGATCCAGATAACTGGATGATTTCACCTGAAGTTGTTGGTGCTATAAGCGTCAGTTACTATGTTGCTACCAACATTGGTTATCCGGATCACTATGCCATCATGGCCTCCTCGACAGGCACTAATACCAGCGACTTCTCTATGGTGTTTGAAGAGGATGTTCCAGTTGGTAAGGGTGCTGCAAACGCTGTCAGATCATCGATTGCCGGTGGTGGTCATCGTGAAATGAGTCCTTGGACTGAAAGAACGATCCAACTGCCTGCTGGTACTAAGTATGTTGCCTTCCGTCACTATAACAGCTATGACATGAACTACTTGTTTGTGGATGATGTTACGGTTAATACGGGTGCTAAGAACCGTGCTAACATTGCTAACTTCAAGGTGTATCGTTCGACCGACAACGCCAACTATGCCCTCATCGGCACGGTGCCTTACGTTGATGGTCAGACCTACTACGAGTACATCGACACACCTGCTAGCGCTGGTACTTACTACTACCAGGTGACCACGGTCTATGACAACGAATGCGAATCTGGAGCCGCTGTTGCCTTCGACAACCCGAACAACAATTATGTTGAGGTTGGCGTGACTGGCATCAACGAGAACGACAACAAGGTTGCCCTCTATCCTAACCCGACGAAGGGCAATGTGACGATCGAGGCCGAAGGCATGAGCCGCATCACTGTGGTGAGCGTGCTCGGTCAGGTGGTCTACGACACCGAACTCGATGCCGACACCTACACCTTGAACATGGCCCAGTTCAACGCTGGCATGTACATGGTGCGTGTCTACACTGAGGAAGGTGTGACCGTCAAGCGCGTCACTGTCATGCAATAAATGACAATTGGTTGATCTTGTAGAGACGCAATCATTGCGTCTCTACAACCAACCGATAAAAATTGGAAAGGCAATCCATTTGGGTTGCCTTTCTTTTTTGTATTTTTGCGGTACGATTTTTGACGGCACCAAAACCGCAATACAGAATTATGACAATATGACAATCAAGGAAATACAAGACAGCATCGTAGAAGATTTCTCTATGTTTGACGACTGGATGGATCGTTACGCCATGCTGATAGAGATGGGGAAGGAGTGCCCCATCATTGATGACAAATACCGCGATGAGGCTCACCTTATCAACGGCTGCCAGTCACGCGTATGGCTCAATGCCGAGTTGAAGGAAGGCAAAGTATATTACAGCGCCGACAGCGACGCGGTCATCACCAAGGGTATTGTCAACTTATTAATAAAGGTGTTCTCTGGTCAGACACCGGAGGATATTCTTGCTGCCGACCTATCATTCTTGGACAAAATCGGGTTGAAGGAACACTTGTCGCCCACACGTTCCAATGGATTGTTGGCTATGTTGAAACAGATGCTGCTTTATGCAGAAGCTTTTAAACTGAAGGAGGAACAGGCATGACACAGGAAGAGATCAACACCTTGAAAGAAACTGTTATTTCGGTTCTCAAAACGATATACGACCCTGAAATCCCCGTCGACATCTGGACACTACACCTGATCTATGGTGTGGACGTCGATGAAGAGGGTAACGTGAAGATTGTCATGACGGTGACGGCGCCCAACTGTCCCGTAGCCGAGACCCGCGTGCAGGCCATCATGGGCGTGAAAAAAGTCGACGTGGAATTGACTTTCGATCCCGTTTGGAGCATCGACATGCTCTCCGACGAAGCCAAAGCTGAATTGGGTCTGGATGGGGATTTTGGCAGCTTTACTGCCTCAGATTTCCTGTATTAATGTTGTAGAGACGCATTGAATGCGTCTCTAATATCGGTTTTGAAACGTAATGGTTGCGTCTTTAATATTGGTGTAGAGACGCAATCATTGCGTCTCTACATATTACAAATTATCATAATTATCCAATAAATCCTTCGCCATTCCAAGGAACATAAACGCCACAGCGTTAAAGTCCATGTTGAGGTCTTTGCTGAGGCCTACGCGATCCTTGAAGATAGCCACATTGAACCATTGCAAGCATTGGAAGGCACGGTGGAAATAAAGGCGTTGTAACTCTTCCTTGGTGGGCTTGTGACCAACGTAGACTTCCAATAGCGACAAGGCCTTGTCGAAACCTACATTGCCGTAACAGGCGATGTCATAGAAGGGATCGTTCATGCCGGCAAACTCCCAGTCGAGCACATAGAGCTTGTCGCCGCTGATGACGAGGTTAGTGGGCTGATAGTCGCAGTGGCAGGGCACCTTGGGCACATTGGTCTGAGTGGCACGGATGTCGTCGAGTTTCTTGCGTAAATCGAGGTATTCCTGCGGGAAGACATAACCCGTCTCAAGGCAGTAGTTCTGATCGGCATCGAGGCGGCCAAAGGCATTGTAGTCGCGGAACTTCATGTTGCTGTTGTGGATTTTCTTCAAGGCAGCCACTGACATCTCGTTGTAGGAGACCACATCGGTGGTGCTCATGATGGTGCCTTCCACATATTCGGCCAGTTTCTCACCCGAGCGAATCTCGACATATTCCGTGATATTGTTCAGTCCTAGGCGGTTGACTTCCTGGATGTTGGCCCATTCCTCTTCGCGGTCGACGAACTTCTCGGCAAACTTGCCTGGTACACGGTATGTGTATTTCTTGCCGCCGCTTTCAACGACGTAGGTGTAGTTGCTCATGCCACCTTCGAGGCGCATCACGATCTTGGCATCGTGGGCATGAAGTAGTGCGTTTACTCTAAAAATGATATAGTCTTCAATAGTCATTGTAGTATGTTTTTTAAATCATATTGTCTATAGGCCTCATTGCAGGCGTTGCCTCACAATGGTCGGCAAAAATACGTTTTTTTCTTCAAAGAATTGAGTGTTTTGGTTGGATTGTAAATAATTTCTTTCAAGAATGCCCTGATAAGCATTTTTGTTGTATTTTTGCAAACTCAAAAGGGGATTTAGCTCATCTGGTAGAGCGTCAGGTTCGCAATCTGAAGGTGGCCGGTTCGAGTCCGGTAATCTCCACGAAATCAATAAGAAAGCTGCTAATTGGCAGCTTTCTTTGTTTCTGCGATTTGGTTGACCACAATGACATTTTCGTTCTTCAGACGCACCTTCAGCCAGCGTTCGATGCGGTCGTGGTTCTCTGTAGGCATTGGTTTTTGGGTGGTGATGAAAGCGACAATCTGTTCGGAGGCAATGCTGTCGGATACGCTGACCGCGGCACCGCGACTAAGGCTGACCTCAACGATGTTGGGGTATTGTGTAAACAGCTCTTTGGAAATGGCATCGACAGGGATTTCCTTCGATTGATAGTCAGAAAGCGTTGTTGCTAATTTGGCTATGCTGTCGTTCAAGGTCTTGATTTGTTGGTCGGAATGTTCAAAAAAACCTTTCATCATCTCAGTTTCAGAGAACTCTTGCCTCATGCTGGTGGCGTCTTCGTGGAAAACGATTTGGCTGCGTGTGATGCCATATTCCTCGGCGTTTTTATAGAGTTTTTTCTTGGCCTCATCCGTCAGGGTCTCGCCAGCAAGGAAGAGCTCCAGTTTTGGCGCTTTGCGCGAATAGGTAGCCTTGTGGTCGTATATGAAGCACTTGCCGAGGTTCTTGTTTTCGGCTACTACCTTCTCTGCGTGTATTTTGAAGTTGTTCTCCTTGATGACCGAAATAGCGGAAATGATGCTGGGCACGATGACGATGAGCAAGATGACGACCAGCCAATGTTTGGGAAGGCGTTTGTGGTTCTCATCCGTATTTTGGACGACAGGGAAACGGAAATACTTCACGGCGGCGAAGGTGGCCAAAGCGATGAAGATGCTGTTGATGAGGAAAAGATAAAGCGCGCCAAAGATGACCGTTCCCTTCCAAATGGAGATGCCATAGCCGACAGTGCACAAGGGCGGCATGAGTGCTGTGGCGATGGCTACGCCTGTGATTACGCTGCCCTTGTCCTTGCGTGAGGTCTCGATGATGCCCGCCAAACCGCCGAAGAGGGCAATGAGCACGTCATAAATGGTGGGGTTGGTACGGGCCAACAGTTCCGAGGGGTTGGCCAGACTCAAAGGACTGAGTAGGAAAAACAGCGAAGAGGCGATGATGCTGATGCCCACCATCACGCCGAAATTCTTCAATGATTCTTTCACAAGGTGGTTGTCCTCAGTGCCCAAACCCAATCCAAAGCCCAATATGGGGCCCATCACGGGTGAGACCAACATGGCGCCAATGATGACGGGGATGGAGTTGACGTTCAAGCCCACCGAAGCGATAATGATGGCGCAGGCCAGGATGAAGACATTGGTGCCTTTGAAGGCGATGTTCTTTCGGATGCTGGTGCTGGCGTTCTCGTAGTCAATCTCATCGGCGATGTGGATGAGCGATTTCAAATATATGAGAATCCTTCGGATGATGTTTTTCATGGCAGGATTGATTATTTAATCTGCAAAAAACGGCAAAAAAGTTGAATTGCGCAAGAGTCATCGGGTGAAAATGCTTCTGATTGCAATGAGCATGGGGAAGATTTCGACACGGCCCAGGAGCATGATGAGCATGGCAATCACCTTTTGAAAACCTAGAAATCCCGCATAATTGCCCATGGAGCCTACTTCGCCGAAACCAGGCCCGACACTGCCTATGCACGCAATGGAAGCCGTGATTGAAGTTTTGAAATCCATGCTGAGGCCAAATACCAGTGCGCCAATGGCGATGATGAGGACGTACATGCCCATGAAGGCGATGATAGAGGTGATGTTTTCTTCTGTTTTCACTTGCCCGTCGAGTTTGGTCCGGTTGACGTTCTTGACCCCGATGAGTGAATTTACCAAACCTTTCAAGCTCTTGACGACGATGACAAAACGGTCCATCTTCATGCCGCCCGAGGTGGAGCCAGAACAGCCGCAGACCAAGGAACAAAGTATCAATATACCCATGCTGCCCGAAGGCCAAAGGTTGGTGTCGGCAGTGGCAAATCCTGTGGTCGTGCTGAGCGAACAAACCTGGAAGGCGGCCAAACGCAGAGCTCTTGGGAAAGATGCGCAATAGCCGCTGAAGTACAAATTGGCCGAGACTGCAAGTATGGCTATTGCAACGAGGGAAAGGAACCATCGGATGACTTGTGTATTGAAAAGATTCTTACGAGTGCGTTTGTCGGGCCAAATGGTAGAGAACATGAGGCTGAAATTGGTGGCGCCCATGAGCATGGCCACGATAAGGATGATCTCCACGGCGACGTTGTCATAGAAAGCGACGCTGATGTTTTTTGTGCAGAAGCCACAGGTGCTGCAGGCCGACATGGCCAAAGTGGTGGCGTCGAACCAGGGCATCTTCGTGAGTCGTAAGGCGATGGCGGAGGAGGAGGTGATGATCAGATAGACGGCAATCATTCTATAGACAAAGTGTTTTTTCCGCCCGCCATAATATGATTTGGCAAGGTCCGAAAGCTCAGCGCTGGCCAACACGGAATGACGGTCGTGCTGTCCAGAAATGACCAATGATACCAAGGTGACGATACCGATGCCGCCCATCCAAGCTGTGGCGATGCGCCAAAACTGCATGCCGTCGGGCAGGGCCTCGATGTTGTTAAGGATAGAGGCTCCTGTGGTGGTGAAGCCCGACACGCTTTCGAAGAAGGCATTGACCACGGTGAACTCTCCACCAAACAATAAATAAGGTATGGCTCCGAAGATGCAAGCCGCAATCCAGCAACCCGTGACGATGCGGTAGCCTTCCTCAACGGTCATGTTCTCTTGTGGCTTTGTGGTGATGATGGCAAAAAAACCGCTGAGAAGCGAGGCCATGCCTGAGAAAGCCAAAGGGTTAAAGCTGTCGTCCATGTCGTTCCTGAAAGCGATGAACGCTGCTACAAACATAAGTAAGGCCACACCTATTAAAGAGAAACCTGCATAGCGGATGGTAGTATTCCATTTCTTCATTTGCCGTCGATTTTGAAAAACAGAAGCAAATATATTTCGGTGCTTTTTATGAGTCAATGCAATAATATTTATCTTTGCATTGATAAAATCAATAAAGAGATGACTTTGCAACAATTGGAATACATCATTGCCGTGGAGCAGCACGGCTATTTCGTCAACGCGGCTGATGCCTGTGGCGTGACGCAATCAACACTGAGTCTGATGATTAAAAAACTGGAGGAGGAGTTGGATGTCAAAATCTTCAAC
>CADBGN010000130.1 GCA_902794155.1 uncultured Bacteroidia bacterium | reverse complement strand
CAACATTGGGGCTCATTATTCCCAAGGGATCTACTATTCCGGCAAGATGGACAACTTCCGCAGTTACAATCGTGCTTTGACGGCATCTGAAATACAAACGCTATACAACGCTAAGCAATAAAAGAACTAAAACGTGACAATTTTTTTTGGTGGTCTTGGAGATTATTCTAGGGCCACCTTTTTGTCATTCGTTAATTGGACATAAAACCATGTCTTTCAATTTGTGAGATAAAAATTGACAACCAACATTAACTGAGGGATATTTTTGTATTTTTGCCCTTTCAAACTATCAAATTCCTAACAAAATAAACCTATTGTGATGAAAAAGACCTTTGTTTTCCTTTTTGCCATCGCGTTTTCGTTGGCTACAAGGGCGCAAGATATCAGTTTCGACCAATATTTCCTTGATGAAGGCTCATTGCGTATGGATGTCTTCCAATGCGGCAATTCCGACAGCTCACATTATGTGTTTGAGCGTTTTGTTATCGAACCGTATTTTGGTGGCTCAAAAGTCAATCTAATTGACCCATTTAATTATGGCACAAATCGTGTGAAAGTGATTGACGCACAAACCAATATGCTCATTTATTCAAGAGGTTACAACACCTTGTTCCAAGAATGGCAAACCACCGATGAAGCCCGAGTGATGGAACGCTGCTATGAGGAATCCGTGAGCGTTCCGTTGCCGCGCAATGAGGCGTATGTCATCCTTGAAATCAGGAATTTCGATGGCGAGTTTGAAGAGATTTTCTCAAAGCTTTATGAACCTAATGAAATGTTCAATACCACCGAACAGCGTTATGTGTTTCCTGTTGAAGACATTTTGGTCAACGGCTCGCCCGAAAGTAAGGTGGACATCGTGATTTTGCCTGAAGGCTATACCGCCGATGAAATGCCGCAGTTCCTGCAACACTGTCAGAATCTGGCCAATGTGTTTGCCCAAGCGGAGCCCTTTGCAAGCCATATCAACGACTTCAATTTCCGCGCAGTGCTGGCTCCTTCCGAGGAAAGCGGTGTCGACATTCCTGCCTCGCATATCTGGAAACGCACCATCCTCAATTCGCATTTCTACACCTTTTATATCGACCGTTATTGCACCACGCGCAATTATTTCTCGGTCAAGGATGTAGCAGCGAACGCACCTTATGACCAGATCTACATTTTGGTGAACAGCAACCAGTATGGCGGCGGTGGATTCTACAACTTTTACTCGATGAGTACGGCGGGCAACATGTCATCTTCCGATGTCATCGTGCATGAGTTTGGCCATGCTTTCGCAGGTCTTGCTGATGAATACGAGGAGCCTGACAACCCATTGGCCTTGCTCTATAACCTGAATGTGGAGCCATGGGAACCCAATATCACCACTTTGGTTGATTTTGACTCGAAATGGGCCGACCTTGTTCAGCCTGGTACGCCAATTCCTACACCAAACACGTATCAATATAACAACACGGTAGGTGCTTTTGAAGGCGGAGGCTATTTGGAGGAAGGCATGTATCGACCCCAACGCAATTGCATGATGCGCAACTATGCGCCTTTCTGTGCTGTGTGTAACAGAACGATTGAAAACATGATAGAAGCGCATTCCGATAGTCCAGTTACGGTAAAATCAGAGTATGTACAGCCCGAACCATCGCTTCGTGTATGTCCCAATCCGGCTACGGATTTCATCGATGTGTTTGTAAATCAAGCGAATGGTCAAGCGGAAATCATTGACATGAACGGTAAGGTCGCGATGACGGTTCATCTCGAAAACGAGGTGAACAGGATTGGCATCAGCGACTTGCCCAAGGGCATGTATGTGCTCCGTGCGAATGGTGAGACTCGTAAATTTGTGAAACAATGAATCATAGACATCTGATATGGGTGTTAATGGGCGGTCTGTTATTGGCTTCTTGTACCCACCGTCCCGAGCCAAGTGGTCCCATTCCAAGCCGCCAACAACTGGAGTGGCAACAACTTGAAAACTATGCGTTTATACATTTTGGCTTAAACACGTTTAATAACATGGAATGGGGCTATGGTAACACACCATCCCATACCTTTAATCCCACCCATTTGGACTGTGAACAGTGGGTCTTGACCTTAAAAGACGCAGGCATGAAAGGCGTAATCCTTACGGCCAAACACCATGACGGATTCTGCCTTTGGCCAACTGAGACTACCGACTATTGCATCAGGAACACCTATTACAAAGAAGGTAAGGGAGATTTGGTGAAAGAACTATCTGATGCCTGTAAAAAGCATGGCTTAAAGTTCGGGTTGTATCTCTCGCCTTGGGACCGCAACCAACCCGAGTATGGTTATAAGGGCTATGTGGACATCTATCACAAACAGATCGAGGAACTTGTGAGCAACTACGGACCCTTGTTCGAGTTCTGGTTTGATGGTGCTAATGGCGGTACTGGCTGGTACGGCGGTGCCAATGACATACGCTCCATCGTGGCGGAGCAATACTACGACTATGAGAAAGCAAGGGACATCGTTTGGAAATACAGCCCCGAAGCGAGCATCTTTGGCGGCACCGTCCCGACCTTGCGCTGGATTGGCAACGAGGAAGGCAAGGCCAATGCCACGCAGTGGTGTATGTATAAAACTGACTTTGAATCGCTTAATGACATAAAAGCCTTGCAGCAAGGCTATCGTGATGGCGAGGCTTGGTTGCCTGCCGAAGTGGATGTCTCCATTCGTCCGGGATGGTTCTATCATGAGAGCGAGGACGACCAAGTGAAGACTGTGGAACAACTTATGGACTTGTATTACCAAAGTGTGGGCCATAATACCAATCTCTTACTTAATTTCCCTGTGAATCAAGAGGGTAGGATACCTAGCGTCGACTCGGCTAATGCTGTGCAATGGTATGAGAAGTTGCAAAAAGATTTTGCCAACAACCTGCTTAAAGGCTGCAAAGTGACTGCCAGCAACACAAGAGGCTGGAGGTTCAAAGCCAAACATGTGCTGGATGAAGAGTATGAAACCTACTGGGCAACCGAAGACAGCATACACCAAGCTGAACTCATCTTTGATTTTCCCCAAACTACGGCTTTCAATCGATTATTATTACAAGAGTATATTCCTTTGGGACAGAATGTTGATGCATTTTATTTAGACTATTACTTTAATGGCAAATGGTTGCCCATTGAGGTAAACGAGCCAACGACCACCATCGGTTACAAGCGACTTCTTCGTTTCCAGACCATTAAGGCCGATAAGTTAAGAATTAGGTTTAAGGTGTTTAAGGGGACCCTGTGCATTAATAAGGTTGGAGCATATATAGCGGAAACAACAGAACTCACGCCCTAAACGTCATTGCGGGCTTGACCCGCAATCTCCTGCGCGATAAGGTTTTTTCTTCGCGCTTGGGAGATGGCGGATCCTTGTCCGCCATGACGGTAAAAGGGAAAAAGTGTCACAATGGGTCTCATATCGTATTGAAAGAATCACTATTATGATCGAACACCATCCATTAAAACCGTTCTTGCCATCAAACGCCAAAGTGCTGTTCCTCGGCAGTTTCCCGCCGCCAAAGAAGCGCTGGTGCATGGACTTTTTCTACCCCAACTTCATCAACGACCACTGGCGCATCGAAGGGCAGATCTGGTTTGGCGATAAGAACCATTTTGTGGATACCGAGCGTAAATGCTTCAAGATGAATGAAATCATGGCATTTCTAAGCGAGAAAGGCATAGCGTTATTCGACACGGCCATGGCTGTCAATCGGCTGAAAGACAATGCCTCAGATGCCTTTTTGGAGATTGTTGAGCATACCGATATTCGGGCTTTGCTTGCCCAGATGCCGCAATGCCACGCCATCGCCACAACGGGCGAAAAAGCTACTATCGAGGTGTGCACTTATTTCAACGTCGATACGATTCCTTCGCCCAACACAAAAGTGGCTCTCGAAGATAGTTTATCATTATATCGATTGCCCTCATCTTCAAGAGCCTTTCCTTTATCATTTGACAAAAAGGTTGAAGCTTATCGCAGGATGTTCGAGGCGGTGTTTGGTTGTTGATATGGGATTGCCTACGGCAAGAAATCGTTCAAAAATCTCTTTAAAAATCTCAAATAATTATTTTCATTTTTGATCGATTTTATTATTGTTTTTTGACAGATTTCTTCGCGAAGCGAATCCCCTTTCATCACCGCGTCATCAAAGCATCGATTGCGGGCAGGATCTCACCGGATTTGCCTTCGAGATAGATGTCCGTGATGTAGTTCGTATAGGTCGAAGGTTCCATGTTGATTTCGATAATCTTGGCGCCATGACGCTTGGCGATGCCAGGAATCATGTTGGCCGGGCTGACCTGTCCCGAAGTGCCGATGATGACAAAGGCGTCGCAGTTCTCCGCAGCACGCACTGAACCATAGTAAGCGTCCTCGGGGATGCCCTCGCCGAAGAAGATGAAGTCGGGCTTCATCAGTCCACCGCACTGGGCGCAACGGGGAGGTTCCTCGGTGAGTGTCAGGCTCTTGGCGTCGACCTTGTGGCCGCATTTGGTGCACACGAAGCGCGACATGTTGCCGTGGAACTCATACACCACGCTG
>CADBGN010000129.1 GCA_902794155.1 uncultured Bacteroidia bacterium | reverse complement strand
CATAGTAATAGTGTTTCTTACCGATTTCGAAGAAACGATACGTGCGAAGCCTGTAAGGCTGATGCACTTGGAAATAGAAACAGATTGATTTGCTCATATCGTATGTTTTTTATTATTCTTACTTAGCTACCGATTCATAAACGGCCTTGATCTTCTTCGCGGCCAGTTCCCACTTGAGGCTGTCCACCTCGTCCTTGCCTTCGTCCTTGAAGCAGTCGGCCAAAGGCTTGTAGTGGCAGAGGCCATAGATGGCATCGGCCAGGCCGTTGATGTCCCAGAAGTCGACCTTCAAGGCGTGCTTGACGACCTCGGAGACACCCGACTGCTTGCTGATGACCACCGGCACGTTGAGACGCATGGCCTCCAACGGCACGATGCCGAACGGCTCGGAGATGGACGGCATGACGAACACGTCGGTCATGGCGAACATCTGGTCGACGGCCTCACCCTTCAAGAAGCCCGTGAAGTGGAAATGGCTGCCCATGCCGAGCTGCGCCACACGACGAATCATCTTCTCCAACATGTCGCCCGTGCCCGCCATCACGAAATGGATACTCGGGTCGACCTGGTGGATCTTATAGGCCGCCTCGATGAAGTACTCGGGACCTTTCTGGTAGGTGATTCTTCCGAGGAAGGTCACCACCTTGGCGTCAAGACCGCTGCGTTCGTATTCCGACTTGGGCTTATCGTTAGGCTCCACGGCGTTGTGCACCGTCACGACCTTGGCGGGGTCGATGCCGTATTTGTTGATGACGATGTTACGCGTCAGGTTACTCACCGTGATGACGCGGTCGGCGGCCTCCATGCCCCTACGTTCGATGGCATACACATCGGTGTTGATGTTCTCGCCTGAGCGGTCGAACTCGGTGGCATGCATGTGCACCACCAGAGGTTTGCCCGTGGTCTCCTTCGCCGCTATGCCCGCCGAATAGGTCAGCCAGTCGTGGGCATGGATGACGTCGAAGTCATATTTCGTGGCCAACGACGAGCCTATCAAGGCGTAGCGTGCCACCTCCTCCATGAGGTTCATACCATATTTGCCCGAGAACTGGTAGTTGCGGGCGAACACCGAGCCCGTGCGGTTGAAATGCTCCACCACATGGCGGTCGCTTTCCAGCACATTGGCAAAGTTTTCCGGCCCGACATACGGGATAATGTTGGAGCCAATCTCCATGTACTGCACGCGTTCCCAATAGCTGCGGTCTTTCTCGTGGTCGATGTCGATGGTCACGTCGCTGGCATTGAGCAGACGCACGTTGGTCTCATCCTCGTCGCCATAGGCACGTGGCACCACGAAGAGCACGTCCACATCGTTCTTGGCTAGGCCTTTGGTCATACCGAAGCAGGCCGTTCCAAGGCCGCCGGTAATATGGGGCGGGAACTCCCACCCAAACATCAGGACTCTCATTTTGAGCCTCCTTTCTTATTTAGTTCTTTAATCAGATAATGCAGGTAAAGCAAGGCACCCACGCTCGTCGACTGCGAGATGCAACCTCTTGCCTCAAAGGGCGGGTTGCCGTCGTAGATCTCCGACACCGTACCGATACCGTTATCCTTGATGGCCTCCTCGAAGCCGTTGTACAGGTCTTCCAGATAAGGCAGCGAGGTCTTCCCAAACAGTTTCACTGAAAGGTCTGCGTAGAAGGCAATCAACCATGGGAAGGCTGTACCGTTGTGGTAGGCACGTTCGCGTTCACTGTGGTTACCGATGCTGATGCCCTTGTAGTTCTCGTCGTTAGGCGACAGCGATCGTATGCCTCGTGTCGTCAGCAGTTCGGAGTGGGCAATGTCAAAAGCACGTTTCTGCATCTCGTCGCTCATCGGGCTATAGGGCAAGGCAGCGGCCAGCATCATATTGGGTCTTACCTGCTCGTTTTTCTCGTTGCTATTCACATAGTCATAGAAGCCGTTGGTCGCCTTATTATAAAAGGTGTCGGCAAACGAGACTTTCACCTTGTCGGCCAACTCCTGCCATTTCTTGAGTAGTGCGCTCTTCGGTTCAGCCGTTTTCAGCAGTTCTACACCATAACGCAGCGCATTATACCACAGCGCATTGACTTCAATCGCCAAGCCCGTGCGCGGTGTCCAAGGTTTGCCTTGGGCGAAAACATTCATCCAAGTGAGAGCCAAGTCGCGGTTACCAGCATAGAGCAGACCGTTGTCCAAGGTATGCACGTTGAAGTCCGTGCCCGCGATGAAGCTCTCCAAAATGGTCGTCATCGGCTTCTTGTATTTCTTCCAGATATCCTTCTTGTCCTTGCCGAGCATCTTCTCGTAGAGCTGCAGCACATAGAAGAACCACAGCGGGGAGTCTACCGCAGTGAAATACAGGCTCTTCTGATAGTAACGGTGCGGGAAGAACGGTCCTTGCATTCTCGAAACCAGGTAATCCAAAGCCGCAGTAAAGGTCTTCTCATCGCCTTGCGCTAGGGTGATGCCCGGCAAAGCGAGGAAGGTGTCGCGGCTGCACGAGCCAAACCACGGGAAGCCCGCCCAGAGGCGCGTGCCCTTCTCGTCGTGGATGATAAATTGGTCAGCAGCCTTCACTAGGCAATCTTCGTAACTCGTCTGAGGCAATAGTCTCTTCACTTCTGCCTCGCATTGCCGCTTGATGGCCGCAGGGCTTTCTTCCTTGAGGCTCACAGAGAGAATCACAGTGTCGCCTTGTTTCATCTGAAGCTCGAAGAATCCAGGGACAAATTGGTCCTCAGCAGCATC
Organism: uncultured Bacteroidia bacterium; assembly: GCA_902794155.1. Lineage (GTDB taxonomy): Bacteria > Bacteroidota > Bacteroidia > Bacteroidales > F082 > Limimorpha. Next base: position 1,877 of record CADBGN010000129.1, on the reverse strand, counting down.
GTAGCCACGTTCCTGTTCGCGGATGTAAAACATATTATAGTACCAATGCGGCACGTGGGTGTATTGCGCCGCACGCGAGAACTGCAGGTAGAGCCGCGAGTAGTCCTTGTAAAGTTGCCACGAAGCACCGTTTTTCACCAAGTCCACCTTGCGGCTGGCCTCGTGGTTCTCATGCGTCAGCATGTGGACGTTGCGGAATGCCAGGAAAGGCAGCACGCGAAGGGTGATAGGCACCACAGATTCGCGTAAAGTATAACGCACAAAGAGCCGTGCCTCCGTTGCGGAGAAGATTAGCTCCTTGTCAAGTACCACATTGCCAATGCGGTAGGTCAACTTCGGCATGGGGTCGGCGGTGAAGTCGCGGAGGTATTTGTGTCCACGCGGGGCGAAGACGCCATCGGGGTACATGTGTACGCCAAGATGGAACTCCTCCTTGTTCTCAATGATAGTCTCGTCGAGGCTCGACAGCAGCACGTGATTGTTGTTGTCCAGCTGCGGCTGCGGCACCACCAAAAGGCCATGGTATTTTCTCGTGTTGCAGCCAATCACCGTAGTGGCGAGAAACGCTCCTAAAGCGTTGGAACGCAACACTTCACGGTTGAGCGTAAACTCCAGATTGACCAGTTTTTTCTTATCCCAGGAAATGTAACTCATATAGTATGTTTCAGAAATTGCATAAATAACCGACTACAAAAATAATGTTTTTCATATTTCTCACCAAAAAAAACAACATTTTTTATCTTTGCAGGCGAAAAACCGACATCAAACATTCAAAATATGAATAAAAAACTCATCAACATGATTGCTCTAAGCGTCATCACATTGGCTTCGTGCACCAACGAGCCGAAGCCGCAACCCGAGGTCGAAAAGCCGAATCCATTCCTCAGCGAATACACGACACCATTCCAAGTGCCGCCGTTCGACCAAATCAAGAACGAGCACTATCTACCTGCTTTTGAGGCAGGTATGAAAGAGCAGCTGGCCGAGGTGGAAGCCATCGTCAACAACGGTGAGCCTGCCACTTTCGAGAACACCATCCTGCCTTACGACAAGTCTGGACAGACCCTAAGCCGCGTCAGCAATGTGTTCTTCAACCTCAACGAATGCCTCACCAACGACGATATGGTGGCCATCGCCGAGCAGGTGTTGCCCCTGCTTTCGAAGCACAGCGACGCCATCATGATGAACCCGAAACTCTTCGAGCGCATCGACTATGTGTATCAACACCGTAACGAAATGGGCTTGGACGACCAACAAATCCGCGTGGTGGAGAAGTATCATCAGGACTTCATGCGCCATGGCGCTGGCCTGTCAGCCGAAAAACAAGCCGAATTGAGTCAAATCAACGAGCAACTCTCCACACTGAGTTTGCAATTCGGCAACAACCTGCTAAAGGAAAACGCAGGCTACAAACTTGTCATCGAGAACGAAGCCGACCTTGCCGGATTGCCGCAGACCAGCATCGATGCCGCCGCCGAGCAAGCCAAGGCCGATGGCATGGAAGGCAAGTGGGTGTTCACGCTCTCGAAGCCCAGCCTTATTCCTTTCTTGCAATTCGCCGACAACTACAAGTTGCGCAAGGAAATGTACGATGCCTATTACAATCGCGGCGACAACAACAACGAGTACGACAACAAGGCTCTTATCAAGCAAATGCTGGAATTGAGACTAAAGAAGGCACAACTCTTTGGCTACGAAAACTTTGCTGACTATGTATTGGCTGTCAACATGGCTCATGATTCCAAGACCGTTGACAAGTTCCTCATTGACATCTTCAAACCTGCACAAGATCTGGCCAAAAAGGAACTGGCCGAGATGCAGGAAATCCGCTACAAAGAGTATATGTCACGCACCTTTGAAAAAGAAGAAATTGTTAA
>CADBGN010000128.1 GCA_902794155.1 uncultured Bacteroidia bacterium | reverse complement strand
CTACCGCATAGGCGGCATTGCCGACCATATACACATGTTCGTATCCTTGCCGTCATACCTGTCGCTGGCCTCATTCGTGCAGCGAGTGAAGACAGACAGCAGCAAGTGGCTGAAAGCAAATCAACACTTCCCACGCTTTTGTGGCTGGGGACGAGAGTATGCCGGATTTAGTTATAGCCTGCGTGACAAAGACATGATCGTAGGCTACATCAAGAAGCAGAAGGAGCATCATCGTAAGAAGACTTTTGCCGAGGAGCATCGAGCTTTCCTGACGGAGAATGGAGTCAGTATCGATGAACGATACTTCCTGCGAGATGACCAGTAGCGTGTCTCCGACACGCGGCGTGGAGAGACGCGCAGTGTAGAGAGACGGGCAGTGTGGGACGCACACCCCACACTGCGAGTATGGGGATAATAGGATAGCGTGTCTCCGACACGCAGCGTGTGCTGAAGCATGGCGCATTATCCCCAACATAAGACATAGCTCTCCACTGCGCACTACGTCCCCTCTCGTGTCGAAGACACGACATCCTACTTACCCCACACCAAACGCAGTGCAGTGTGGGGGCCCAACAACCGCAAAAAAACTTGTAATCCAAAACACTAACTCTCTGAATATCAGCATCAATTTATTGCAAAAGTTTGTAATCGCCCCTTCGCATGTAAAAAAGCCCAATTTTAGTTATACTTTTGCGTTTGAAAAACGAACGCATTATGAACTGCATTTCGGTCATGATTAAAAAACGCTTTTTGCTCTTACTCGGAGTGGTCATGCTCCTCCCCGCTTGCAACACCAAAAGCAAGTCGGAAAGGATGCAAGCCATAGTCGACGAGGTGCGCACCAAATACAAAGCCTACGAGGACATCAGCCAGGACGACCAAATCTTTGAGGCTTACGACTTCTTCGTGAAGCAAAAAGATTATGGAAACGCCGCGCCTGCCGCCCTCTATAGCGGTTGCGTGCGCCAAGCCAAAAAGGAATATGAGTCGGCGATGAACTGCTACAAGGAGGCCGACAAGTACGGCCGAATGGTTGGCGACTCGGTCAGCGCGGCCTTCGCACAATATTATATAGGTGACCTGCTCAACAACAGTGGCAACGAAGCCGAAGCCATCTCGAACTACAAAGCCGCGGCAGAATTGTGGGGCGACAGCCTCTCGCGCAAGGCCAAATGCCTCAACGCCGTGGCCATGATGAACATCGTCATCGACAAGTATGACAGCGCCTTTGTCTATCTCGACCAAGCCCTGAATTTAGCCCAAACTTCCAAAGACAAAGTTACCGAAGCCTCGGTTTGGAACAACTATTCCGTTGCCTATCAACTTCTTGATAAATACGATGACGCCAAAGAATGCTTGCGGAAAGCCTTACCCCTAACCGACCAAAAACGCCGCCCCATCGCCTTGCTCAACCTCGCCAAGGTGCATCTGGCATTAGACGAACGCGATTCGTTGGAATACTATAAGACACAGATGCTCAGAGCAATAGAGGAAACAGACATCAAACCAGAGACACAAGCTGCCGTATATGAATTTTTGATTAAGGATGCGCTTGCCGTGGGCGACTATGAAAGTGCCTATCAGTTTGAAAAACAGCACGAACAGGTGGCTTTGGACATTCTTGGCGACCAAACCCAAAGTTCCGTCCTCGAAATCCAGAAGAAATACGACTTTGAGGCACAGGCCAACCAACACAATCGCCAAATGCTTTCACGGCAAAGGTTGATCATCGTACTCACCATCGTATTGATTGCGGCCTTGGTTTTAGTCACCATATTGATTCTCAACGCTTTGAAAAAGAAGCGTATTGAAGCAGAAATCAATGCGAACTTGCTGGAACTGAAGAGACGCAACGCGCAACAACAGCAAGAGCAGACTGCAATGCAAGCACAATACGATGAACTACAGAAACAGAACGCGCAACAAAGTGAACTACAGGCTGAATTTGGCGACAAGCTGAAAGACGAATACCTACAGAAATGCAACATCATCCGCTGCTTTGAAGTGCTGTCGCGCGACAGAAGCAACCCGATAGCTTTCAAGGACTTGGAGAAGTCGCTCTTTGATGGAGAAGACCATTGGGCCGGTTTCGAAGCCGCTTTCGAAGGGGTACATCCGGGCTTCATCGCTTTTGTGCATAAGCAATATCCCGACCTCAGCGATATGGAATTCCGCTACTGCCTGCTCTCGCATTTCAAGCTCTCGCGGCAAGAATATGCTGATGTGCTCGGTTGCAGCATTTACAATGTCGACAAAATCCGCGCAAGCCTGAACACAAAAATGAAAAGTACTGCAATATGAAAAAAATATTATTAATCATCATCCCATTAACTTTCAGTTTTTTATGCATATCTTCATGCAACAAGGAACCAGAACTTTCCCACCAAGAGCTATCGTATCAAGAGTTGTTTTACCAAAACTACCTTGCTGGCAACGATGAAAAAAAGATTGATGTGAAAGGCTCGCTCAGCAATGGAGACATGCGGCACCCCAACTTTGAGGCTTATCTTGTGGGCAACACACTCTATGTGTGTTTTTACGAAACCATTGAAAACTGCATGACGCTCCTTACCAATGAAAACGGCGATGTGTTGTTTTCACGGAGGATGGAGAAACAATATCCTGCACCCGTAAGAATCTATATGGGCAATGAGCCTACGGGCACCTACCGTGTCTATATCACCGATGGCATTGATGAGGCAGAAGGCACATTTCTATTTGAAAATCAACAATTAAATCCATAAACTATGAACAAGAAATTCATCATCTTAAGTTTGGCGTTAGCACTATGTCTGCCAACCTTGGCACAAAAAGAGGAGCAAACTCAAGACTTCCGTCGCCACGAAATTAGCCTCGGCTACGGATTTCTTCCCGTGAGCAGCGAAAGCTTCCTTCCAAAAGTGTATTTCCGCTATTGGATTGACAAAGTAGGGGCTATTAGCGGCGCCTACACCTACTTTTTCAACCCCCACATCGGTGTGGGCGGCACCTATTCTTTCGACCCGAGGGAAATCGACTACAGGTATAACGGCCCGCTCACCAACAACCCTATGGTGGCCAATCTTTATGAATCGTGCCATAGCATAATGGGACATGTCAAATTCAACTGCATCAATAAGAAGCACTTTGTCCTCTACATCAAGGCCGACGCAGGTGTTTGCTTTTGGGACTATCGGCTCAAGGAATACCAGCCCGAGTTGTTCGGCGTCAACTTGCCCGATCAACACTGCTGCTTCGCGTGGCAAACCGCTGCCGGCATCGAAGTGGGCAATGACCGCATCGCCGGTTTCGCCCAATGTGGCGTCGGCATGGAAGGTAATTTCAGCTTAGGAATCAGATACAAATTTAACAATAAGGCACAATGAAAAAGTTATTGATATTAGGCATGACGCTCCTTATGATGAGTTCATGCGTCAAGCACGCACAAGTCTATTTGCTGCTTTCCGAGGAAGAAGCAGCTGCCATCCCTTACCAGATGGGGCAAACCGTTAAATTCCTCAACCAAAATGGTGATACAGTGACCTATGAAGTCACTCGCGATGTAACTTATCCATACAATTCCGACCAATACCTCAACGCCATCAACGGTGGTGACGTAATGCACCTCGAAAGATACAACTACAATTGCTACGCCCGCACCGTGATACTCACCACCGATGGACAACCGTACAATAACCGATTTTGTTTCACCATACGACCTGAAAAGGATTTCACTTTTTCTTTCCGTTTCGGTGACCAAGAATTCGATTTGGAAGGCAGTCTATACACCACCGGCCCTGGTACCATCAACGATGACAACTATGAATCCGTTCACCACCAAATTCTTTACAGCCAATACACCGGCGAGTTGATTTACGATTGGTATTACAATGAGGAGTTTGGTCTACTGTATTTCCAAAAAGGCGATTTCTCCTTAACGAGAGTACCATAAAAACACAAAATGATGAAAAGCAGATATATAACAATAATCATCGGTCTACTAACGCTGTCGATCCTGGTCGGTTCTTGCAAGAAGGTGAACGAAACCGACGACAAAAACAAAATCGACATCAAAGGCTCAATGTCCAACGGCGACATGCGCAGCCCGAACATTGAGGCATATATGGAAGGAAAAACGGTTTGGGTTTATTTCTATGAAGATTTCGGTGACTGCACGATAAGCATTACCAGCAGAGACAGTTCTTTGGTTACTAGCGAAACCATCGGAATTTACGAAGATGCATCGTGGAGATACTTTATGGGCGACGAGCCGCTAAACCGCTATCATCTCGTCATCGACAACGGCACCGATGAAGCCGAAGGATGGTTCTTCAACTTCAGGTTTGCCGCCGTTAGGCCAAAGCAGTAGATTCAAGATTCATAATTCAAGATTTAAATATTCAAATCCAAATAGTTATGAAAACCAAATTAATCATCCTCGGTTTGCTCGTCGCCTTGGCGGTACCTGCCTTCGCACAGCGCGATACCATACGGAGCAACAAGAATGAGCTCAGCTTCGGCTACGGCGTGAAGCCGTCAAGCAGTTTCCGTTATAGCCCAGGACATGGCGAAACGAGCCACACACTCATGTTTCACCTCAAAATCAACTGGCTCAACACCAAGTATGTAAACCTCTACAGCAAAGTCGGGCAAGGCATCATGGCTTGGGGCTACAACCTCAAGGAATACCAACCCGACTTGTATCAGATCAACATGCCGTCCAACAAATTCATAGACAGGATTGACTACGCCTACCAGTTTGTTCCCATCGGGGTGGAAGTCGGGACAAAGCAATACGCTGGCTTCATCCAATGCGGCTTGGGTATGGAAGGCATCATCAGCATCGGATTTCGTTACGGACTAAAAGACAAGGAGTAAACGCCATGAAAAGACACTTGATATTTTGCATCGCCCTCGTGGCCGTGATGGCTTCCTGCGTGAAAGAGCCTCAAATCTATCATCGCCTCACCGATGAAGAAGCCGCTATTGTCCCCTATCAGTTGGGGCAAACCATCCGAATGCTCAACCAAGACAACGACACCCTCTGCTTCACCGTTGTACACGACACCACTTATGTAGCCCATAACTACGACGACTCCCGTTATCACCCTTACGGAAAAATGTCCATTGAGCCTCGTCCCTATTTCTATGCTCGTGAGGTGGTGCTTCAAAGTCCGCCTGAAGATAGCTGCCTGCTGCGTTGCATCGTGGCACCCGAGAAGGTGGTCACCGTCACTTACGAAGAGCTCCGCCTTTACCAGGACCGAGATTTCTATTATTGGCATACCCTTCTTGGCCGCACCCTTCCTTTGAACGATCTTTCCACCACCACATTCACGATTGGAGCAACCACCTACGAGAATGTGCATGTCACCACCATGGTTCCCTATGCTTGGTACTACAGCGAACAACAAGGACTGATTGCGGCGAAACATGGCGACTACTCGCTGACACTGATACCATAATAAATTATTCAAGTTTCGCACATCCCTACGGGATGCAAAAAGTTGATGTTGTTTGTTTTACCGATAGCAAATCCCTACGGGATTAGTCGGACGTTATGGCAGGGCATCCCATCGGGATGCGCGTTCGGTAAAAATGAAACCTAGGGACAACCGCATCCCATCGGGATGCACCACAACTTGCGAAACTTGAATAAATTACAAATAAAAACATTACTTTTGCACCGACAAAAGAATAAAATCAAATACCATTTAAAACATAAACCATCTAAAACATAAAAAAATGAAAAAGATTTTCTTAACCTTAGTGAT
>CADBGN010000127.1 GCA_902794155.1 uncultured Bacteroidia bacterium | reverse complement strand
TATCGGCGTTCTGTGGCATATCTACGCATTTCACCGCTACACGCCACGTTCCGCCCGCCTCGACCGCATTCCAGCCCGACAGTATCAACGGCACTTCCGTGGTTGAGCCACGGGATTTCACCGCTGACTTGACGGGCCGCCTGCGCACCCTTTAAACCCAATGAATCCGGATAACGCTCGCATCCTCCGTATTACCGCGGCTGCTGGCACGGAGTTAGCCGATGCTTATTCGCGCGGTACCCTCAAACACGGTTCCCGACCGCGTCTTTGTCCCCGCACAAAAGAGGTTCACGACCCGTAGGGCCTACTTCCCTCACGCGGCATGGCTGGTTCAGGGTTCCCCCCATTGACCAATATCCCTTACTGCTGCCTCCCGCAGGAGTCTGGCCCGTGTCTCAGTGCCAGTGTGGGGGGCCGTCCTCTCAGACCCCCTACCCATCGTCGCCTAGGTGGGCCGTCGCCCCGCCTACAAGCTAATGGGACGCATGCCCGTCCCCAAGCGCGTCTCCGCTTTACCCCGCAAGGGATGCCCCTCGCAGGGACCACGGCGGCTCACCCGGCGTTTCCACCGGCTGTCCGCCGCTCGGGGGTGGGTTGCATACGCGTTGCGCACCCGTCCGCCGCTCTCACCCCCCAGAAGGGGGGATCCCGCCCGACTTGCATGTATTAGGCCTGCCGCTAGCGTTCATCCTGAGCCAGGATCAAACTCTTCGTTGTACTATTGTTGTATTACTATTGTTCCGTCTCATGGGCTCCGCATTGCTCTCTCTATTCCTTCCCGTTCCGCCCCGCCCGACCCTCACGGCTAGACGAGGCTTCCTGTGCTGGCCTCAAGCTTTCAAAGAACTTCGCCTCGGTCATCCAACCCTCCGTCCTCCCCCCTCGTCCTTAGCGGGTGCAAAAGTACAACCTTTTTCCTTACCCGCAATGACTTTTCGAAAATATTTTTCATCAACATAAACAAATAATTGATAATCAAAGAGAAAAAATTTCAAAGCAAAAAGAAAAACATCACAAATTGCACCTTGTATTATATATATCACTAACTTTGGCAGGCAATTTCAGAACCATGAAACGAAGAAAAACCGGAATAATAGCAATTTTGGCCACCTTCATAATAGGTATGGCGATACTTTATTTGATTGGTCCCATCGCAGGCCCCATGCCACTTTGGATGTCAATACTCCCCCCGTTGGTCGCCATTATGATGGCATTTATATCGAAAGAAGTGCTATCATCGCTTTTTATAGGTGTCTTTACTGGCACATTCATTATGGCGTTGTTTGGCGGACAAGCCCCCGCTACGGCATTGGGAAGCGGCCTTCTGCGAACCGTCGACACCTACATCGTCGGCTCATTGACCGACCAAGACCATGTGCTCATCATCGTTTTCACCCTTATGATTGGCGGAATGGTTCGCATCATCACTACCAACGGCGGGATGCAAGGCATTATCGGATGGCTTTCAAGGAAAGCAAGAGGACCACGGTCGGGACAACTAATGACTTTCTTCATGGATCTTTGCATCTTTTTTGACGACTACTCTAATACTTTGGTAGTAGGCAACACGATGCGCCCCATCGCCGACAGACTGAAAGTGTCACGAGAGAAATTGTCATACATCATCGATTCCACTTCGGCACCCGTGGCGGCTGTGGCTTTCATCACCACTTGGATTGGTGCCGAACTAAGTTACATCCAAGACGGCATCAACATCATAGGTCTCGACTCTTCGGCATATTCGGTATTCATCAATTCTTTGGCTTACAGCTTTTATCCTTTCCTGACCCTAAGCTTCGTTTTGATGATTATCCTAAGCAAGCGCGATTTCGGCTCGATGCTGAAAGCAGAACGAAAAGCACTATCTGTGGCAACTGCCAACTCAACAACGACCCACGAAAACGAAGTGAAAAACCATGCCATCGATGCTTTGATTCCTTTAGCCGTACTGATTTTAGGCACCATTGGAGGCCTGTTGGCTACGGGATACAACGCCTCGGTTTGGAGCCATACAGAACTGGGATTCTTCTCCAAACTATCAACGACCATCGGTGAAGCCAATTCCTATATTGCACTGCTTTGGGCTTCACTGTTGTCATTGCTTACCTCGATCATTATCACGCTTGCTCGGGGAACAATAAAATTGGGTAAAATCATGGGAGAAATGGTGGAGGGATTCAAATCAATGTTCAACGCCGTGTTGATTCTCACTATGGCTTGGTCTATCGCCTTGGTCACAAAAGACATGCACACGGCAGAATTTGTTTCGAATCTGCTACTGCAATGGTCGCTGTCGCCAGTATTGGTACCTGCACTTACATTTATCTTGGCTGCATTAATCGGATTTTCGACCGGCACCTCATGGGGCACAATGGCCATCCTCTATCCGCTCATCCTTCCAGCTTCGTGGCTCTTGTGCCAACAAAACGGTCTGACGACAGATGCCACCATGCCTTTGTTCTACAATGTGGTGGCCTCGGTGATGGCAGGGGCCGTAATGGGCGACCACTGCTCTCCCATCTCAGACACGACCATCATGAGCTCGCTCTCAAGCCAATGCGACCATCTACAGCACGTCAGCACACAGATGCCATACGCCCTGACCGTGGGTACGACTGCCTTGTTGTTTGGCGTACTGCCCTCAGCCCTCGGTCTTCCTTCGTGGGTGGCGTTCCTTATTGCTTTTGCTGTATTGGGATTGATTGTACGGTTTGTTGGGAAGAAGGTATAAACAAAATGGCCGCCTCCAACGAGGCAGCCATTTTCATTTTCAGCATTTCCAAAGCGCTGCTTATTCCTTCACCTCAGCCTCGGCGGGGGCTTCAGCTACAGGAGCGGCTTCCTTCTTGCCACGGCCACGGCGAGTGGTCTTGGCCTTGGCAGCCTTCTTGTCCTCACGAGTGTAAACCTCGTTGTAGTCCACAAGCTCCATCATAGCCATCTCAGCGGCATCGCCAAGACGGTTTTCAGGCATACGGATGATGCGAGTGTAACCGCCCGGACGGTTGGCCACCTTAGGTCCGACTTCGCGGAACAGCTCGGTCACAGCGTATTTGTTCTGCAAGTAGCTGAACACAACGCGGCGGTTGCTGCTGCCATCCTCGGTAGTGGCGTTGTTTTCGGGCTTCGCCTTGGTAATCAGGGGTTCCACATACATACGCAAAGCCTTGGCCTTGGCCGTGGTGGTAATAATGCGTTTGTTGAGAATCAGCGAGTTAGCCATATTGGAGAGCATAGCCTTACGGTGAGCGCTCTTTCTTCCTAAGTGATTGAATTTCTTATTGTGTCTCATCTTGATTATTCCTTATCCAATTTATATTTACTGACATTCATACCGAACTCGAGGCCGCGGCTTCTGACCAATTCATCCAGCTCAGTAAGCGACTTCTTACCGAAGTTGCGGAACTTGAGCAGGTCTGCTTTGTTGAAGGCGACAAGTTCGCCAAGCGTTTCAACCTCGGCAGCCTTCAGGCAATTAAGCGCGCGCACGGAGAGATCCATGTCGACGAGCTTGGTCTTGAGTAGCTGACGGATGTGCAACGAACTCTCATCAAACTCTTCGGTGACGGTTTTCTCTTCGGGAACGAGGTTAATGTTCTCGTCGGAAAACAGCATGAAGTGGTAGATAAGAATCTTTGCGGCTTCTTTCAAAGCGTCCTTGGGGTTGATGGAGCCATCGGTGTCGATTTCGATGACGAGCTTTTCGTAGTCGGTCTTCTGCTCAACACGCCAGTTTTCCACTTTGTAGCTCACATTGCGGATAGGCGTATAGATGGAGTCGATGGCGATGGTGTCGACGGGGGCATCCAGCACCTTGTTCTCGTCGGCAGGCACATATCCCCTACCCTTGTTGATGGTGAGGTCGATATTGAGCTTGACAGTGGGTTCGAGGTTGCAGATGACGAGGTCGGGGTTGAGGACTTGGAAGGAGCAGAGGTACTTGTTGATGTCGCCAGCCTTGAACTGCTCTTGTCCGGTGATGGTGAAGCTAACCTTCTCCTGCGTCTCGGTAGGAACAAGTTGCTTGAGGCGCACCTGCTTGAAGTTCAGCACCATGTCGGCGACGTCTTCGATAACGCCGTCGATGGAAGCGAACTCATGGCTGACTCCGTCGATACGGATGGAAGTGATGGCGAAACCTTCGAGCGACGAAAGCAGGATCCTTCTCAACGCATTGCCAATAGTGATGCCGAAACCTGGCTCAAGAGGTCGAAACTCGAAAACGCCTTTGGTGTCGGAGCCTTCAACCATGATAACCTCTTCAGGTTTTTGAAACGCTAATATTGCCATATTCTTATTATTTACCAGGTTAACAATCAACTATTACTTGGAGTACAATTCAACGATGAGCTGCTCGTTGATGTTTTCCGGAATCTCTTCGCGGTTGGGGTAGTTGAGGAACTTGCCGTTCATCTTCTCGCCATCCCATTCGAGCCAAGCGAATTTGCCTCCGCTGCGGCCTTCGAGGGAGTTGGTGACGACCTCGAGGCTCTTCGACTTCTCGCGAACACCGACGACGTCGCCGATTTTAACGAGATAGGAAGGAATGCTGAGGACGTTGCCGTTGACAACGATGTGACGGTGGTTGACTAACTGGCGGGCGGCGGCGCGGGTAGGTGCGATGCCGAGGCGGTAGACGACGTTGTCGAGACGCGACTCAAGGAGCTGCATCAGGATAAGGCCGGTGACGCCTTCCTTGC
>CADBGN010000126.1 GCA_902794155.1 uncultured Bacteroidia bacterium | reverse complement strand
GAGCAAGCCGGCTCTCACCATCTTGCGGAGCAAGGGATGAGGACGGTACTTCGGGTCGCCGAACTCTTTGTACAACACTTCCATGATGGCAAGGTTGACGTCGTTACCGATAAGGTCGGCCAAAGCCAGAGGACCCATCGGGTGGTTGGCACCCAGCATCATGCACTTGTCGATGTCCTCAGCGCTGGCGATGCCGTCGGCGAGGATGCCGACAGCCTCGTTGATCATCGGGATGAGGATGCGGTTGACGACGAAGCCGGGGGCTTCCTTCACCTCGACGGGCTGTTTGCCGATGGAGGTGGCGAGTTCAATGATGCACTTGGTCACCTCGTCGCTGGTCAATTGGCCTTTGATGACCTCAACTAATTCCATGCGGTCGGCGGGGTTGAAGAAGTGCATACCGATGAATTGGGCGGGACGGCTCGTGCAGGCAGCAATCTCGGTGATCGACAGCGAGGACGAGTTGGTGGCAAAGATGGTCTCGGGCTTGCAGATCTTGTCAAGCTCCATGAAGACGTCTTTCTTCAGTTGCATCTCCTCGACGGCGGCCTCGATGACGAGGTCTGCATCGGCGAAGGTGGCGTAGTCGGTAGTGGTGGTGATGTTCTTCAGCAGGGCATCGACGGCCTCTTGGGTCATCTTACCCTTTTCCACCAACTTACCGTAACCTTTTGCGATGGAAGCCATAGCCTTGTCGAGGCTGGCTTGCGTGCGGCTCTTCATGACGACGGGCATCTTGGCGGCGAATGCCTTCACGATACCTTTAGCCATGGTGCCGGTTCCGATAACACAGATTTTCATGACGTTTGGATTTAAAGATTTGTGATTTAATGAATTAATTGATTTAGATTTATGATTATTATTCTTTTATAAACTTATTTCTTACAATTTCATTTTCTGCATTGTAAATGCTGTAAAAATAGATGCCAGACTTCAATGATGAAATCCCCACCGTAAGCACATTGCCCTCGCCACGGATAATGCGATCCATGCAAATGTGCCCCAAGGCGTCGGTAATCTGTATTCGGTGCTCGTTATGCACCGGCAAAATCGAGATGTCGATGTTCAACGCATCCATGGCAGGATTGGGATAAGCCAAAGCCTTTATCGTTTCTTGTGGCACTTCCTTCACACTACAAGGAATAGGATTGAAATCCTCGCGCGAGAAACGGATGACTTTTTGTAAAGGTTCAACCCACCATGAGTTGCCTTTAATGCAGAACACACATCCACCGTCGCTGGTAGGAAATACAGTTTGAGGATAGTAGTCCAGTTCGTCCCAAAGTTCAACCTTCCCAAGGATTTCCAACCCCGTGCTCACAAGATAGGCGCATGGATAATATGGATCCATCCAACCCTCCGTATGGCATCTTGTAGAGATATAGACGGTACTGTCGTTCGCGTATGCCATTCCTCCATAGGCATAAAACAAAGTATCTGGCTTGTTGATTTCGACTTTTTCGATGATTTCTCCCTCACGGTTCATTTTCCCGATAAGCAAATGTGGTTTGTTGTGAACAACTGTATCTTGCTGGTCTGCAACAAGCAACATCTCATTGGCATTATACCAATAACCCACGTAAGGGTGACTTATATGTTTACATTGCCATCCTGGCCCTATTTCTGGAAAAGATATGTCGTCAATAAAAAAGTCATTCGTCAGATTGAAGTCGTAATCGAAATAAAGCAAAGATTGTACCCCTCCTTGTCCCGCACACACCGCAATGATTTGGTCGCTATACGGGTCGTTTATGAGTTTTTGGTTCTCGATTTGCTGTATGTAGCAAATCGGGTCGGGCGGGTCGGCCAACAGATACCGACAATTCAGGCTGTCTCCTGATTGGGAGAAGCGGAACAACGCTCCTCTTGACTCGTAGCCACCTTGATAATTGGGCATTTCCCTCCTTGCCGTTTTCAACAGGACGATGGTACCGTCGTCGTCCATGACAGCGGCACCATCTGTGAGACCCAAGAAACCTTCTGCCACTTGTAGGGTTTGTTCGCTCACCACATTCAGATTATCATCGAGAATTATGATTTTGAGTTCGCCCGAATCATTCAGTCGATTGTTCATAATCCGTCCCGAAACAAAATAACCTCCATTGTCCAATGGGGTTATGGTTTGCAAAACTAGTTGTTTCCCATCTGGCGCAGGAAATGTGGTTGTCTCATATTGACCGTCTTCAAACACTCTGAAATAGGCACCGTCATTACCTGAACAACCGACGAGTTCCGTCGTGTTGTCCTCGTTAATGAAGCCGCCACTGATAGAAACACTATCTGGCAAAACGGTTTCCCATTGCTGGGCTTTCATTGTGCCTCCCATCATCAGCAGCATCGCAAACAGCGTATAAAGTCTTGTTGTTTTCATGGTAGTATGTTTTTGATACGACATCTTCAATTCTTATTTCACAAGTTTCAATCCTTTTTCAGAAAGATAGTAGCGCTGTTTAGGATGATTTGGTTGGTCTGGGTAAGCGCGAAGAACATAACCATCTTTAATGGCCGGATTAAGTATGTTGACTCTGACATATCTTCTACTTGTCATTTTTAGTTTTTTCATTAATACTTCCATCGTAAAGACTCGATCTCGTATTATGTTTATTAGCCTCTGAACTTGGTCACTAACTTGGTCACTAACTTGGTCACTAACATAACCACCAGCTTGACCACTATCATGTTCACTAACCTGTTCACTAAGTGTACCACCAGCCATACCACTTACTTGTTCCCGAGCTTGACCACCAACTTGTTCACCTAACCAATAAATGATGGTTGAACTGACCAAGTCGCTGGCAAACTCCACCTTGCCTTTGGTAAGTTGTTCCCAGGCCAACATCTTGTCGATGCCATAGCCCGCGTTCTCACCTAATTTGGCATAACGGAAGAACTTGATGATGTTCGGGTTACGCGGAATGGAGTGTATCTGTGTGCGCAGTTCCGAAAGCGGAAACATGAACCTACCTGGATTCTGCAACTCAATGCGATCGGAAAACACTCGTATGGTGGGGTGCATGGGGCTGAAGTAGTCGGCATGGGCACAACAATTCGTAAGTCCTTCCCTCAAAGCATACAGTTGCGATTCGTCTTCCGCACCGATGCCGTCGGGACGAGCCTCGTAGGGTGCATTCACAAAGTTGCGCAGGCGTTGGAGAATGATTTGGTATGATTCCCAAATGTTGTCCTGTTCCTGCATTCGATAGGTGTAGCGCACCCATGCTTCGGCAAGAGTTTTTCCTGGTATCTCAAGATAGTCGATCCAGAAGTTACTCACATGCCGCTGAACCACATCGCGTTGGCCGAGCATCAGGATACCGCCGATGGTCAGCTGTCCATCTTTCGAAATGCCCACCTTGTCGCAGAATTGCTCGTCAGGCAGGTTCTTGTAGGGGAACGATGGGTTGTCGTAACGAATTTGGTTCCTATAAGTTTCCAAAGAACCCTTGTTGAGGTCGTCAATGCTTGTTCCCTCCACCACCTGTTCGCTCTTGCTACCGAAAGCCTGATCGCGCATCATGGCCATGATTTCCGTTTCAGTGGCGCGACGGTCGCCGCTGCCCGTGCGAATGAATGTGTTGATGGGGTTGTTGTAATAGATGGGTTTTATTATCGACGACGGCACGAAGAACGCCAACACCAGTTTCCCGTCGAAGTTGTATTTCATTCCTTTGGCCGACAACCTCATGTTGAACTTCTCGCCTCGAAGCGTGTTCAAGAAGTCCGATTCCGTCTTCTCGCCGTTGTTCACGCCTTGTATCTCGAACTTCTTTCCTTCCTGTTTGATGCCGAAAACGACCCATCCTCCAGAGGTGTTGGAGAAGGCCGAAACCGTTGACCACACATCCTCAGACAGTTTGTTTTGGGAAGCCTTACATTCAAAGTCATCCCACTCAATATCAGCCAATTTCTGTAGTAATTCTTCTTTGGTCATTTTCGTTTATCATTTGAGTAAATTAGTGTAGAGGCGGCGTATAAACCGCCTCTACACACACAGTTCATTTTCCTACAAACTTTGCAGGCCTTTTCTCCAGAAACGCCGTCATGCCTTCCTTCTGGTCCTCGGTGGCGAAGCACTTGCCGAAGGCGGTGTTCTCCAACTCGATGGCGTCGGCGGCAATCAGGTCGTAACTCTCGTTGATGCACTGCTTGGCGTAGGCAATGGCCAAAGGTGCGTTGGCGACCATCTTTTGGGCGGTCTCCATCACCTTGTCCATCAGTTCTTCCGGCTCATAGACGGCGTTCACCAAGCCGATGCGCAGGGCTTCGTCGGCGCGGATGGCCTTGCCCGTGTAGATCATCTCCTTGGCATAGCCTTGCCCGATGAGTTTGGCCAGACGGTAGGTGCCGCTGAAACCGGGCGTGATGCCTAGTCCCACTTCGGGCTGACCGAACTTGGCCTTCGAAGAGGCATAACGGAAGTCGCAAGCCATGGCCAACTCGCAGCCACCGCCGAGGCAGAAGCCGTTGACGGCAGCGATGACGGGTATCGGCAGCGTCTCGATCTTGCGGAACGCGATGGCACCGAGTTTGCTGAACTCGTAGCCTTCCTTCTCATAGAGATGCACCATCTCCGAGATGTCGGCGCCGGCCACAAAGGCCTTCTCGCCGTCGCCCGTGATGATGAGGACACGCGTCTGCTTCGTGTCGAGGTTGCTCACGAAGTCGTCGATTTCCTTCAGGACTGTCGAGTTGAGCGCGTTCAACGACTTGGGTGCCGACACTTTCATGACGGTGA
>CADBGN010000125.1 GCA_902794155.1 uncultured Bacteroidia bacterium | reverse complement strand
AAGAACTTTTTCATTTTTAGTTATTTAAAGGGTTTAAAATCGTTATAGTATTTGTATTAGGTGCAAAAATACACAAGAAAACAACATACGGATATAAAAAAGCATAAATTGCAATCACTTAAACAACAAAGCGAAAACAGTCAGGTTGCTGTCGCTCTGTTCAAGGACGAGGTTGCCGTTATGCCGAACCATGATTTGTTTCGACAAACTCAAGCCAATGCCCGTTCCATTCGGTTTGGTGGTGTAGAACGGAATAAAGATTTCCTCGGTCTGGCGTAACGGGATGGCTTTTCCGTTGTTGGCCACACGGATGACGGTTTGGTCCTCCGAATTCAAGTCTGCGGTGATGCGGATAGAATTGGCACCTGCCTGCACGGCATTCTTTATCAAGTTGTTGAACACTTGCATAATCTGTCCTTCGTCGGCATAGATGAGCAAGTCGGACGTATTGGCTTGATAGGTCAAGGTGGCACCTTGTTCGGCAATCTTGGCCTTGTTGAGGAGCAACACACGGTCCATCAGTTCGTCGACCATCACCGCCTTGCGGACGGGCGGCTGGGCCTGCGTCATGCTGCGGTAAGACTCCACAAAACGGATCAAGTCCTTCGACGAGGCCGAGATGGTCTCCAGCCCTGCCTTCACATCCACACCTTCTTCGGTGAGCAAGGCATCACTCAAGGAAGCGATGGGCGCGACAGTGTTCATGATTTCGTGCGTCATCACGCGAAACAGCTTGTTTTGCGAGGACTCCTCGTTGGCTGCGTCGCGTCGCTCGAAGATGCCCTTGATGCGGTTGAGGGCTTGGTTGAGTGCCGACTTCTCCTTGAAGTGGAAGTTCAGCTCGCCGTCCTCTAGGGCATCCATCATGAAACCGACCTTTCGGGCATCGTTCCTGCGCACGATGAGTGTTGTCACCACAATTGCTGTGACGACGGCCACCACCACAATCAATATCCAAATCCAAGCACTCATATTCCGTATTCCTTTAGGCGGCGATATAAGGTCGGACGACTGATCTTCAATGCTTTGGCCACTAGGGTCAAGTTGCCGTTGTAGGTCTTCATCGCATTGCGGATGACCTGTTCCTCTGCGCTTTCGAGGGTTTGGTTTTGCGGTTTTGGCTTATCTTCATCCATCAGTTCCGAGGCGCGGAGTTGGAGGTCGGCGGCACGTATGAGTTCCGCCTCGGAATAGATGACCGCCTTTTCGATGCAGCCTTGCAGCTCGCGAATGTTGCCACTCCAACGGCAGCGTTTCAAGAGATTCATTGCCTCGTCGGAAAGGCCTTGTGCCTTGCGGTGATATTTCTCGGCATATTGCTTGACGAACATCTCTGCCAAAGTGATGATTTCGTCGGGACGCTCGCGCAAGGGCGGCAGGTGCAGCGTGACCGTGTTGATGCGGTAGAACAAGTCTTCGCGGAAACCCCCTTCCTTGACCATCGTAGCCAAGTCCATGTTGGTGGCACAAATCAGGCGGATATTGATGGGGATGGATTTCGTATCGCCCACCTTGGTGATGCTGCGGTTTTGGATGACGCGCAGCAGTTTGGCCTGCTGTGCCATCGGCACATTACCAATTTCATCGAGAAACAGCGTGGTGCCGTTGGCCTGCTCAAACTTACCGATGTGGTCGGCATGGGCGTCAGTGAAAGCCCCTTTCACATGGCCAAACATCTCGCTCTCAAACAAGGTGTCCGTGATGGCTCCGATGTCCACGCCCACCATCGGCTTGGTGGCGCGATTGGAACGTCGGTGTATCTCGTTGGCCAGCACATCCTTACCCGTTCCGTTCTCGCCCGTGATGAGCACGGTGGCATCGGTGGGAGCCACTTTCTCCACCATCGCGCGCAGTTGCTGCATCGCCTCGCTCTCACCCCAGCGCATTGTCGGCGTGGCATTCGTGTAGGGTGGACACATGCGATGTGTCCCTACACGATGTTTCTTGCAAGCCTCTTCGAGTGTGGCAAGCAATTTGGCGTTGTCCCAAGGTTTCACCACGAAGTCGAAGGCACCGCGTTTCATGCCTTCCACGGCGAGGGCGATGTCGGCGTAGGCCGTGAAGAGCACCACCTCCACCTCGGGGAAGTCGCGTTTCAGTTCGGAGAGCCAGAAGAGGCCTTCGTTGCCCGTGTTGATGTCGGTCTCGAAGTTCATATCGAGCAGCACCACATCGGGCTTGAATGTCCGCATGGTCTCCATCAGCACCTTGGGCGAGGCGATGAGTTCCACCTCGGCGAAGCGCATGGGTAGCAATATCTTCAGTGCCGACCGGATGCCGGCGTTGTCGTCGACGACTAGGATTTTAGATTTGAGTTTGGACATAGCTATTATACTTTATGATGAAACAAGCCAGTCGGCCAAATTGATGATTCGGATACCCTCGTATTGGAATTCCTTCTGACGGGTTCTTGCCAGGAGTATTTTTGGATAGGCATCTTTGATTTTTAAAAGCGCCGAGACTTCGCGTTTAAACGTTTCTTCATTTGTTATATCGTCCGCCACCTGAAAATAGATTTTCTCGTTTTGTTTCATGGCAACAAAATCTATCTCACCGTTGTACAAAGTCCCAACATAAACCTCATAACCACGTCGTAAAAGTTCCACAGCCACTATATTCTCAATGACTCGCCCAATGTTGAGGTTCTTGTTTCCGAGTCTTGCATATTTAAATGAATGATCCGAAAGATAGTACTTGTCATCGGTTGTGAGATACCTTTTCCCACTGATGTCGTAACGGCGGATACGATAAAAGGCAAAAGCGTTGCAGAGATAATCAATGTATTTCCCGACGGTCTTGTCGTTTGTCTTGATTTTATTTGAAGTCAAAGTGTCGGATATTTTCCTAACCGATGTGATGTTACCAATATTATCCATCAGAAAATCAACGAGTTTATTGAGCAAGTTCACATTCCTAATTTTATATCTTCTGATAATGTCACGGACAATAAGGGCATTGAATACCTCATCGTTGATATAAGAGTATTTCTCCTTGGTGGTCGTGTAAAGATAAGAGCCAGGCATGCCTCCTTCCTCAAGATATGAATCAAATGCAGAGTTGTAATCTGTAGATTGATAATACCTTACATATTCATTAAATGAAAATGGAAAGAGTTTCAACTCGAAAGTTCTCCCTGTAAACAAAGTCGCCAAATCGCTGCTTAACAGAAAAGCGTTGGAGCCAGTAACAAAGATATTATATTTTTCGGAAGCATGCAGGCTGTTGACTGCTTTCTCAAAGTTCTCACACATCTGGATCTCGTCAATCATGACATAATTGTCTTTCCCTTCCTGATAGGAATCTTCAATGAAATCATGAAGATTATGGTATTCCAGCAATGGTTCGAACTTCAGCAGATTGAAATCAACATGGATGATATTGACGTTGTTTTCTACCGATTCTATCTTTTTGGCAAACATCTCAAGCAGTTTCGATTTTCCACTTCTTCGAACTCCTGTAATAACCTTTATGTCTGGAGTGTTTTTCGTATGCTCCAACTGTTCAAGGTAATCATCTCTTTCTATTAACTTTATGTTAACCATAACTTTACATATTTCTATTTCGCAAAAATACAACTTTTTTGATTTTGCGAAGTAAAAAATGCATTTTTCTATTATCGAAAAACATAATTTGCATATTTATTCCTTCTTCAAAGCCTCCGCTGGATTCGTCCTCGCCGCCTTCAAGGTCTGCCAAAGGACGGACAAGAAAGCCATTAACATACCGAGGATGACCGCCACAGCGATGATCCAACCGTAATGCTCAATGCGATAGGCGAAACGATCCAAGTAGCGGCCACAGAACCAAACGGCAAGCGGGATGCCGATAAGTGCCGCGATACCAACCAAAACCATGTAGTCCTTCACTGTGCGCCACAACTCACGCTGGACGTTGCTGCCAAACACCTTACGCACGGCGATGCTCTTGGTGCTTTGTTCGCTGTAATAAGTGCTCATGGCCACGAGGCCGAGCAAAGAAATCAGCACCGAAAGCAACATGAACAATTCCAGCAATCGCATGGCCATTTTTGCAGGTTGCAGCAACAAGTTGTTAAGGTCTTTCACATAGCCGTTTTGTGCTGGCTCCACGTATGTGCCATTCTTTTCCTCGGAATAGTCGGCGTAGGCTTGGAGAATGGCCTTTTCTGTTTCCTTGTAATCGCCTGAAACATCAATCATTACGCCGTTGCCCCAAATCAAGTCTTCCGCTCGTGCAATGATGACCGCCGAAAACTGGTTGGGTTCAGAAGATGCCGCCGAGCGCGTCGGGATGTCCTCATAAATTCCGCCCACGGTCTCGGGGTTGCTGCCGTTGATATGCATATTGCGTGTGTAATAATGTGCCGTTGAGTCGCTCAAAGCGAGTTTTTCAGCCAAAGTCCTTGACATCCATACCGAATTGGTACGCAGTCCGAAATCTTCAACGACTTGCAAATCAAGCATATTGAAATAGGTTTCGTCGCATAAGATAAGTTGCATGTTCACCCTTTCGCCTTCGGGCGTGGTTACAGTGGTACCCATATTCATCTGCCCAGCAAAACCGCGACCGTAGCCCACTGCATTCACATTCGGGATCTTTTCCAAACAGTCGATGAGCGGCGCAATATCAGAATATTCTTTTACCCAGCATTGCAGCGAATACAAGCCCTCTGAACGCATGTTGGTGGGACGGTTCATCATGTGCCGCATCTGCACCTCCATCAAAATCGCCATGGCAATCAAGACGATGGTGACTGTGTTTTGGAACACAATGAAAATCTTGCTGAACACTCTTTTGGTTTGAAGTCGATAGGTGCCACGCACCACGTCAATCGGTTCGAAACGCGAGGCTATGGCGGCAGGTGC
>CADBGN010000124.1 GCA_902794155.1 uncultured Bacteroidia bacterium | reverse complement strand
TGAGGAGGCGAAGATGGCGGTCTATCACACGAAGCAGTTGCTGGAGTTGACCCGTACGGCAAAGGAACAAGCCTCGGGTGACCTCAGCATAGCTTTGACGACTACAGTGGCTCCCGTGATTATGCCGGGTCTGTTCCATTATATGCGAACGAAACATTCGGCGATTCAACTCCGAGTGGAAGAGATGATATCGGCAACGATAATTAATAAGGTGAAGAAAGCTGAAATCGACATGGGGATTTTGACTTATCCTGTCAATGACCCTGATTTGTTGGAGATACCCTTGTTTCACGAACGGTTTTTTGCTTACGTCTCACCCAAAGACGCTTTGTATAAAGAGGGCAGCATTGAACGCACTCAAATGTCGAAATACAAGGTGTGGACGATGAAAGATGGTGTGAGGTTGTTCGACCGCTCGCAAGTGCGGTCGGAGGAGGAGATCAAATACGATAAGTTGTATGAAGGTGGTAGGGTAGGCATCTTGATTCAGATTACGGATGAAAATGGGGGCATTACCATCGTGCCTGAGTCGCATTTGCATCTGTTGCCTGAGACCGTAAAAGACCGTATCAGGCCGATTGTAAACCCTGAGCCTCAGAGAACGATAGGCTTGGTGTTCAGGAAAGACTATGTGCACGAGCGGATGATGAACATCGTTGTTAAGGCCATCAAAACAATGGTGCCGTCGGAGTTCCTCGATGGGGTGATTCGTGCGGATTATTTGAGACTATAAAGACGCGAGACAATCAGACGTGGGACGCGAGACAAAGGTCCTAGAGTTTACTGGCGGAATGTCCCGCGTCCCGCAGTCCCGTGTCCCGCGTCAAATATTAGGTTCATTAACTAATCACAGCTGAAACAACATTGGCAATCTGTTCCAACCATTCCTTGTCGACGGCATCAAAAGTAGCCTGTTTCTCGCTGTCGATGTCCAACACGCCGATGACCTCTTCACCTTTATACAAAGGCACCACAATCTCACTCTTCGACTCGCTGCTGCAGGCGATGTGGCCGGGGAATTGCTCCACATCTTCCACGACATAGGTCTTACGTTCTTTCCATGAAGTGCCGCAAACACCTTTACCAAAGTTGATGCGAGTGCAGGCCACAGGGCCTTGGAAGGGACCGAGCACCAATTGATTGTCGATGACGCGGTAGAAGCCCGTCCACCAGAAGTGGAAGGCCTCTTGTATCAGTGCGGCCACATTGGCCATATTGGCGACGGCGTCGCTCTCGTCTTTTACCATCGCCTTGACTTGGGCGAGGAGGAGTTTATAGTCTTCTTGTTTGTCCATGTTTTGCTTGTTAGGCCCCCACACTGCGCTGCGCTTGTGTGAGGTAAATAAAGTGTCGTCTCTTCGAGACGGGATTGAACTGCAAAAGTAGTGAAAAACTTGAATCTTTAAATCTTGAATTTTCTTACCTTTGCACCTCGTTTAAAAAAGCATGTAAAATGAAGAAAGATATTCCTGTATTGCTGCTCACCGGTTACCTCGGTAGCGGCAAGACCACAGTGGTCAACAAGATATTGAACAACCGTAAGGGCATCAAGTTTGCTGTGATTGTCAACGACATAGGCGAGGTGAACATCGATGCCGACCTGATTGAGAAAGGCGGCGTGGTAGGGCAGAAGGACGACAGTTTGGTCGCCTTGCAGAATGGCTGCATCTGCTGCACCTTGAAGATGGACCTCATCCAACAGCTGCATGAGATCATCGTCATGCAGAAGTTTGACTATATCGTCATTGAGGCCAGCGGCATCTGTGAGCCGGAGCCCATCGCCCAGACGATTTGTTCGTTCCCCGACATGGCTTGGCAACTCACCAAGGATGGTATTCCGATTCTTGATTGCATCGTGACTGTGGTCGATGCACTGCGTATGCAGAGCGAGTTCGGCTGTGGCAATGACCTGATGAAGAAAAACCTGGCTGAGGACGACTTGGAAAGCCTCGTCATCCAACAGATAGAGTTCTGCAACATCATCCTGCTCAACAAGGCTTCAGAGGTCACGCCTGAAGAGTTGGGTCGCGTGAAGAGCATCATCCGTGCCTTGCAGCCCACAGCTGAGATCATCACCTGCGACTATGGCGATGTTGACTTTGACAAGATTCTCAATACTCATATGTTCGACTTTGACCAGGTGGCCACCTCTGCAGCTTGGATTAAGGGCGTGGAAGGTGCTATGGAGGAAGAAGAACATCATCATGATGACGACGACGATGACAAGGATGAACACGAGCATGAACACGAGCATCACCACCATCATCACGACCATGAAGACGAAGACGAAGAGGAAGAGGAGCATGGCCATCACCACCATCATCACCACGACCACGAAGGCGGTGAGGTGGAGGAATACGGCATTGGCACCTTTGTCTACTACCGTCGCGAGCCGTTCAACATGGCGCGTTTCGATGAGTTTGTGGCGCGCAAGATGCCGAAGAACGTCATCCGCGTGAAAGGCATTTGCTACTTTAAGAACGAGATGGACAACTGCTACATCTTCGAGCAGGCGGGCAAGCAGGTGCAGCTGCGCGATGCTGGCCTTTGGTTTGCCACCATGCCCGCCAATGAATTGGCGATGATGATGGACCGCGAGCCCACCCTCCGTCGCGACTGGGACGACACCTACGGCGACCGCATGCAGAAGCTCGTCTTCATCGGACAGCACTTGGACAAGGACGCCTTGGTGAAGGATCTGGATGCTTGCTTGACGAGGTAAGATTTTGCCTGTTTTGTGGGTTTTGTGATAAAAAACCCTATCTTTGACCCTTCAAAACAGGATGATATGGAACAAATCATACAAACAATCAGCGGATGGGTGTGGAGCCCGGCCTTGGTGGCCATCTGCCTTTTGGCGGGACTCTATTTCTCCATCGGCACGCGCTTCGTGCAGGTGCGTCGCCTGCGTGAGATGGCCAAACTGCTTTTCTCGACGGACAAGAGCCAAAAGACGGGCATTACCTCGTTTCAGGCCTTCTCCATGGCCCTCTCAGGGCGTGTAGGCACGGGAAACATCGTAGGCGTGGCTACGGCCATCGGCTACGGCGGACCGGGTGCCATTGTTTGGATGTGGATCATCGCTTTCTTGGGCGCAGGTTCGGCTTTCTCCGAGGCCACCTTGGCGCAGATTTATAAGGAAGAACACAAGGGTCAGTTCCGTGGCGGCCCGGCTTATTATATTGAAAAAGGCTTGCACAGCAAATGGCTCGGCGTGCTGTTCGCCGTCATCGCCGTG
Source organism: uncultured Bacteroidia bacterium (assembly GCA_902794155.1). Lineage (GTDB taxonomy): Bacteria > Bacteroidota > Bacteroidia > Bacteroidales > F082 > Limimorpha. The sequence goes on along the minus strand of CADBGN010000124.1, from coordinate 1,753 downwards.
GTGGCTTGCGGTTTGCTCTTGCCGCCGGTGCAGTGCAACGGCATCGCGGCCTCTTTTTCCAATACCTTTGATATCAGCCCCGTTGCGGTTGGTGTCGTGGTAGCGGTGCTCATCGGCATCGTGGTGATTGGCGGCGTGAACCGTATCGCCAACGTTGCGCAGATCGTGGCGCCTTTCATGGCCATCCTATACATATTGTTGTCCATCGTTGTCTTGATTGTCAATGCAAAAGTGGTGCCTTCCGTCTTTATGGATATGATCCGTGGCGCTTTCGGCATGCATCAGGTCTTGGGCGGCATCTTGGGCTCGACCATCGCCTGGGGTGTGAAGCGTGGCATCTATTCCAACGAGGCGGGTCAGGGCACGGGTGCCATCGTGGCGGGTGCGGCCAAGGTGTCGCATCCCGTCAAGCAGGGACTGGTGCAGGCGTTTTCAGTTTATATCGACACCTTATTAGTTTGTACTGCCACTGCTGTGATGATTCTGGCTTGCAAGACCTACAATGTCTTCGATGCTTCAGGCAACCTTCTTTTGACTGCCAACGGCACGGAGATGGGCGCTCCTGGCGTAGGCTACACAACGGCGGCATTGGGCACGTTGCTTGGCGTCAAGACGGGTGGCATCATCATCTCCATTGCCTTGTTTTTCTTTGCCTTCACGACCATCATGGCGTATTACTACTATGCGGAGACCAATCTAGTTTATCTTTTCGGTAAAGGTCGCAAGGAGCATATCTTGATCTGGGTGTTGCGTCTTGGCGTGGTGGGTATGGTGTTCTTTGGCTCGTTGTATGAGGCCAAGGCCATGTGGGACCTTGGCGACATCGGTGTGGGCATGATGGCGTGGATCAACATCATCGCCATTCTGTTGCTCTCGCCTAAGGCGTTCAAGGCACTGAAGTCATACGAACGCCAGAAGAAGGAGGGCAAGGAACCCGTCTTCGACCCGAAGGAAATCGGTGCCAAGGGGGCGGATTTCTGGGAAAAGAGGTGATAGGATGCCCTAAAGGGCAGAAATCCATCAAAAATCTGATGTAAAATCTTTCAAAACCTATTAATTTGATTTTGATAGATTTTTAAATGATTTTTGTATGATTTGGCTGCGCCGAATACAAAGCATTTCTTTGCGAAGCAAATCCCATCAAACAATCTGCATCTCGCGTAACAGCTCCAGCGCCTGCGTCACCGTTTCCACCTCCTTGACGGTGAGCTGCAGCTTGTCGTTGGTTTCCTTGAGCGCAGTGCGTTTCGGGTGGTTCATGATGTACTGCATGATCTGCATGTAGGTGGGGCTTTCATAGTATTTCGAAGACTGGTTGCTGACGAAATAGGCCGTCATGTTGTGGTGACGCAGCAAAATCTTTTCAAAGCCAAGGTCTTTTGCAATCCAGCGTAGACGCACGGTGTTCAATAGGTCGTTGACTTGCTTGGGGATAGGTCCGAAACGGTCGATGAGGTGGTCGGTGAACTTCATCAAGCTCTCCTCGGTCTTGGTCCGGTCAAGTTCGCTGTAAAGACTGACGCGCTCTTGCGTCGAGTTGATATAGTCGGCGGGGAAACGTACCTCCATGTCGGTCTCGATGGTGCAGTCGGCGACATACGATTTCTCCTCTTCCTTTTCAAAGATATCCTGAAACTCAGTCTCTTTCAGCTCAAGGATGGCCTCGTCGAGGATCTTATGGTAGGTCTCGAATCCGATGTCGTTGATGAAGCCGCTCTGTTCGGCACCGAGGATGTTGCCTGCGCCACGGATG
>CADBGN010000123.1 GCA_902794155.1 uncultured Bacteroidia bacterium | reverse complement strand
AGAGCAAGAGTGAAGAGCTGCCCAACGCCGGTTTGTCTGTGTTATTTTTAAATAAGGTGGAAGACGTGACCGAGGAAGTGCTGAAAGGCGTCACGGCACCGACCAGCGAGGCCGAGCGTGATGAAATCGTCGCCAAGAACAGCCGTTCCATCACCAAGGAACGCAAGGGCGACCGCAACGTACGCGTCGAGATTGTGCCTTTCTACAGCGGCAACCAATACATCCTCTTCGAGTATGACGAATATAAGGACGTGCGCCTCGTGTGTTGCCCGCCTTGGGGTATCGGCAAGTTTGGTGCCGACACCGACAACTGGACCTGGCCGCGCCACAAGGGCGACTTCAACATCTTCCGCGTCTACACCGCCCCCGATGGTAGTCCCGCCGAATACAGTGCCGACAACATCCCGATGAAGAGCAAGTGGTTCCTGCCTATTAATTTAGGTGGCGTGAAGCCTGGCGACTATGCCATGATTCTTGGTTATCCTGGTTCCACTGACCGTTACTCCACCTCCTACACCGTGAAGAACGTCATCGAGGAGGAAGGTCCCGCCATCATCGACTGCCGTACCACCAAGCTCGAGAACTACCGCAAGCACATGGATGCCGACCAAGAGGTGTTCATCAAATATGCCTCCAAGCAGGCCAGCGTGTCGAACTACTGGAAATACTACATCGGGCAGGTGAAACAGCTCAAGCGCAACCATGTGTATGAGCGCCGTCAAGCTCAAGAGGAAGACTTCGCCAGATGGGTTGGCGCCGATGCCGGCCGCATGGCCGAATATGGCGACATCTTCAAAGGCATTGTCAAAAAGTGGAACATCCTTGACGAGATCGAGAAGTCGTTTGTCTACCACCGCGAGGCGGGCTGGAACGGTGGAGAAGCCATCGCCTTCAGCCGTAGGTTCATGCGCATCAACCAGATGTTTGAGGACAAGGCCGACAAAGCCGACATCAAAGCCGCTGCCGAGAAGATGCAGCCTGCCGTTGAGACCTTCTTCAAGGACTACAGCCTGCCTCTTGACCAAGATGTGACTGCCGCCTTGCTGGCGTTGTTCTACAAGAATAACCAGGCTAACCTGATGCCGAGCGAGATTCTCCGTATCGGTATGGAGAACGATGGCGATTTCACCGAATATGTGGCTAAAGCCTTCGAGAAGTCCATCTTCACCGACCAAGCCCGTCTGGAGAAGTGGATGCAAAAGCCTAAAGCCTTGGACAAAGACCCAATCTTTGCTCTCGCGATGAATATCATTGAGTCGTATCAAGAGCTTTATGCCCGTTATGAGGAAGCCCAAAACCTCGGCAACCAAGGCGAGCGCCTTTACATGAAAGGCTTGATGGAGATGCAGAGCGACCGCAACTTCTATCCCGATGCCAACTTCACCATGCGTCTGACCTACGGCACTGTGGAGCCTTACAAGGCCGCCGATGCCGTCAACTACAACTATTACACCACCATGGACGGTGTGATGGCCAAGTATGTGCCTGGCAACTGGGAGTTCGACATCCCGCAGGATGTGCGTGACCTCGTGGCCAAGAAGGACTATGGCCGCTATGCCAACGAAAACGGTGAGTTGGTCGTCAACTTCATCACCACCAACGACATCACAGGCGGTAACTCGGGTAGTCCTGTCATCGACGGCGAGGGCAACCTCATCGGTCTGGCCTTCGACGGCAACTGGGAGGCCATGAGCGGTGACCTCAGCTTCGAGAACAAGGTGCAACGCACCATCTGCATGGACGCCCGCTACCTGTTGTGGTGTATCGAGAAGGTGGGTAAGTGCGACAATATCATCAAGGAATTGGTGATTAAATGAGATGATTGACAGAGGACGGAAGACGGAGGACAAAGGACGGCCCTTAAGTCCCCAGTCCTCACTCCCCAGTCCTCAGTCCTAAGTCATAGGTCCTCAGTCCCCAGTCCCATTATGAGCCGAGGTTTCATCAAAGAAGGCGATCAGGAAGAGATTCCGAGGGTGCCGATGCGGGCATACCTGCCCGAAGGCGTGCCCAATTATGTCACGAAAGAAGGGCTTGAAGCACTCAAAGAGGAGCTGAAGGACCTTGAGGCAGAGCGCGTCAAGGCGGGTGACAACTACATCATGGTCAACTTCATCGATGCTTTGATTAAACTGCTCGTTGACCGTATCAACAGCGCCGTGGAGGTCGACCTTTCCAAGTCCAACAAGGAGACGGTGAGCTTCGGGGCGTGGGTGCGCTACAACGGTCGTGTAGTACGGATTGTCGGGGTGGATGAAGCCGATGTGAACAAAGGTCTTATTTCCTTCATTTCGCCTATTGCCAAGTTGTTGATAGGGAAGAAGGTAGGGGATATCATTGAATTGAAAGGCTCGGAAAAGATAACTGTCGAGGAGGTGTCATTTGAGCCGATGGAACTTACTCAGATTATTAATGACAAGCCCACCAGGACCTCGACCCCAACGGAAAAACGCCCCCGAAGAATCATCGAAGAGCAGCCCGAGCTGACGGCACAGGCACAGCCGATAGAGGAACATGTGGCCGTTGCCTCGCCCCCTAAAGCAGAAGGTCCGCTCCAGTTTGTGCCCGAAGTGAATGCCACCGAATTTCTGCCCATCGTCAACGAGCGCGGCAACATCGTGGGACGGGCCATGTATGTGGAGTTGCATAATGGCAACAAGATGCTACACCCTGTAGCGCATTTGCATGTCATGAATGGCGGGGGCGAGACCACAAGGCGTTATTGGTGGCATGTGGCGTTTGGCGATACGCCGGAGAAAACGCTCAAGCGGAAGATGGTGGAAACGCTGGGGCTATCGGGAGCAAATCCGAAGTTGAAGAGGCAATATATCCTGGAGACCAAGAATGAGAAGGAACTTGTTTACGTCTTTACGGTTGTCTCGGAGGAAGATTTGCCCCTTTCTCCTGAAGAAAAGGAGTACGTTAATCTTTTTGAAAAAGATTAGCTTGCCGCTCCGTGAACCTAACAACAAAAAAGTCGGGAAACTTTCCCGACTTTTTCAATACCATTTTCTACTTAGTTTATTCCATGTCGATGGTTTGGATGGCCCATTCATGCACCATCCCTGAGCCATTGGCTTTGGTGATGACGTAGAGTTCGGTTCCATTGGAGTTGGCGAACACGAAGTATGGACAGGCAGCATAGATGGTGTAGTCGACGCCGTTGGCAACGGCGTATTTCTCCAGTCCTATCTTGATCTTGTGGGTCAGGTTGTCGGAGTCGTAGATGTCGACGAAGGGCGGACCTGGCTCATTAGACCAACCAGCGACTTGTCTGACGAGGTAAATCTCTCTCTTCAGGTCGAGCTGGTCGAGCCAAGCGATGCTTCTATAGTCGCCGTCCAAAGGGATTGTGCCATTATAGATCATATCCATGCTTTGCGTCTCGCTGGTCTTGAATACGGTACCTGCTCTGGTGAACAGCCTTTCGCCATTTTCTTCAAACCACAAGTCGCCTCCCATGTAGTAGTCGCCGTGATAAGGCGAGTCGTAAAGGTATTGGGCTGTGCCATCCTGGATGTCGTATTTCTCGATGTCGGCAGGCGACAAACCGTTATCTGCGCCATAAATATAATTCCCTGAGGGGTGCAGCTTGCCTTTGGTGCCGCCATAGATGTTGCGGCCTGTTTGTAGGGTTTCCATCGCGTATGGCGTGCTGATGTTGATGCAGCTGAAGTGTGTCCACCCATAGTGATTCGGGAATACATAGGTCCAGCCGTTATTAGTGAGCACGATGTCGAGGGCGTCACATGAGATGTCGTTGGTGGTGAGCACGTTTTCTGCCATCAGGTCGACGTATGTCACATGGGCATCGTGACCCACCGCTGCCTTGGTGCCGTCGGGTGAGACCGACACGCAGGTAGGCGTGTAGGAGAGTTGGACAGAAGTCAAGGTTTTGGTGTCGGGGTGATAGATGTTGAGCGTTGCATCGGCAGCCACATACACCAATAGGTCGGTGGCTTTGGCATACTCTGCGTCCACCACATCGTTGGGAAGCATTAGCTTCTTTTCGGGAATCAACAGTACCGTGTCAACCTTGTCATCGATTGTAACGTACAGTCTTGGGCGCGTCTCCATAAGCAGGTTCTCCCTGTCGATGGTGACGGAGATGTCGGCATGTTGCATCATCGGCAATTGTCCCGAGTTAGGTGAGAAGCTGACGAAGTCCGTTGAAGCGGCGATAGCATATTCAAGCGTGGTATTCCCATAGTTGTTGATGCGCATGACGACATTGTTGATGTCCTGCGGGAAGAATAAAGTGTCAGGGAGGGTGTAATCTGTGTAGTCTTCCGGAAGACCAATAAGCTTTACTTGTTTCTCGTCAAAGGAAGAAGTGAGGTATAGGAAGTCTTCTTTGATGGACATGTAGTCGTAGATGTGAGAGATGAGTTTGAGTTCCACGGTGTCGCCTTCCGCAATGCGTCCTGATTGCGGGCGGACATCCATCCAGTCGAAGGGAATGTTGACGTAAAACTCCCTTCGTTCGGGGTTGTCGGTGGTCACGTAGAGTGAGAGGGTGTCGTTACCTTTGAAGACCAGAGTATCAGCCGAAACGATAAGATGTGGTTCTATGGGAGTCTTCCCACAACTCGCGAGCAGCAATGAAGCTACCACGAGAAAGAAAAGATGTTTCAATTTGTTCATGACAGAAATGTTTTGATTCGTGTTGAGACATTACCACTCGATGCCCACTCTCACAGCGATGCCCGAGGGGTTGATCTGTCTTTCCACATTCTCGTGGTGCCATACGCCTTGGCTGTCCGTCCACTCTTCGTAGTAGTTGCGTGTGATTTTGTCATAATACGTACCGGCTACTAAGACGCTGACGGCGAAGTCACGCTTCGATGCGAAGCGAACGCCTACGGCAAGGTCGCCATAAGCACCGATGTCGTCGCCAAGATAAGAGCCTAAGCGTAGACTCACGATGGGGCTGACGACGGAGTGGCTCATGAACACATAACGGAGGTTGGCGTAGATGGGCACAAATTCATAATCTCGATTCCATTCATAGGCGATTCCCATACCTGCAAAGAGGTGCTCGTTGAAATAACCGCCGTGG
>CADBGN010000122.1 GCA_902794155.1 uncultured Bacteroidia bacterium | reverse complement strand
AGGTAAATTCCAATTTATCTGTTGGAACTGAATAACAGTTAATTAAAAAAGGTCTTGGTAGAGACCAGAGCCGCGACTCGAAACACTCCATGAAAATATGAAGAAAGTAATGTTTTTATTGGCAGTAGGAATAATGTTTCTGACTGCTTGTGCCCAGAAGAAGGGCGGAGAAAGAGGGCCGCGCCATGGTGGCGGCATGAGTATCAACAAGGATTCCGACAGCACGTTTGTGGCCCTGAAGAATGAGACCTTGAAGAAGTTCAAGCAATTCACCTTCAACGATGCCGTAACAGGAAAGACGATGGAGTACAGCCTGCTGGTACCTGAAGGCTATGACGGAACGGCAAGCTATCCGTTAGTGCTGTTCATGGCCGATGCCAGTACCGTCGGCAAGGAGGTGACGGCTCCGCTCACGCAAGGCTACGGTGCTCTGGAGTTCGCCTCCGACCGTGACCAAAAAGCGCATCCTTCGTTTGTGCTGGTGCCACAATACACCGACTGGGCCGTGCAGGACGATTGGAGCACCACCGACGAGGTGGAGATGACCATCCGCCTGCTTGAAAAAATCTGCAAGGAATACAATGTCGATACCAAGCGCCTCTACACCACCGGTCAGTCGATGGGCGGCATGATGTCGTTCTACTTCAACATCGCCCATCCCGACCTCTTTGCCGCCTCGCTCTTCGTCAGCAGCCAGTGGGACACCTCGAAGATGCAGGACTTCGGCAAGAAGAAGTTCTTCTACATCGTGGCCAGTGGCGACCGGAAAGCCTACGGAGGTATGCAAGACCTTGCAAAAGTGCTGAAGGAGAACGACGCCCGCATCGACTCCGCATCGTGGAGCGCCAGGCTCCCCGGCGATGAACAGGAGCGGCTTGCGGAGGAGCTCATCGCCCGCGGCGGCAACATCAACTTCATCAAATGGGAGACTGGCAGCGTACTTCCCGGATCAGACAAGGGCATGGAGCATAATGCCTCGTTCGACTACGGCTACAAGATTGCCGCCGTCAGGGACTGGCTGTTCAGGCAGAGCAAATGACAGAGCCTTAGACAACGAACTGTCAAACGACCTACAATGTCATGTTTGCGCTGATGGCTCCGACGATTTCATGTGCCTTGTAAGGTGCCTCGATGAAGGCGGCGTCTTCGTCGCTGAGGGTGAGGTCAACTGCCTTGACTGCGTCGTCGAAATGTTTGGCATTGGTGGCGCCGACGATGGGGGCCGCCACGCCACGCTTGAACTGCCAGGCTAATGCAACCTGCGACATCGACACGCCTAATCGCTCTGCCAACTCTGCCACACGGTTGATGATTTCCAAATCGTTCTCTTTCGCGTGGTCGTACTTGCTGCGGATGGTCTTGTCGGTGTCGCTGCGCTTGGTGCCGCTCTCCCAGCCACGGTGCGACAGATGCCCGCCAGCCAATGGCGAATAGGGGATGCGCGACACACCGTATTGCTCTGCAACGGGTATCAACTCGCGCTCGTCCTCGCGGTAGAGCAAGTTGTAGTGATTTTGGAGCGTCGAAAAGAGCGTCCATCCATTCCTTTCCGCACATATCTGCATGTTGTGAAATTGGTAGCCGTACATGGCCGAGGCACCGATGGCTCTGACCTTGCCCGACTTCACCAATGCATCAAGTGCTTCCATCGTCTCCTCAATGGGTGTGGAATAGTCGAAACGGTGGATCTGGTAAAGGTCGAGATAGTCGGTCTGGAGGCGTCGCAAGGTTCCTTCTATCTCGCGCATGATGGCCTCGCGCGAAAGGAAACCTTCGTTGAAATAGACCTTCGAGGCCAACACCACATCCTCGCGTTTTACCCCAAGATGCTTGATGGCCGATCCAAGATACTCTTCACTTGTGCCGTGTGAATAACAGTTGGCTGTATCGAAGAAGTTTACGCCTAAGTCAAGGGCGTGTTTGACCATCTGTTTGGTCTCATCCTCGCCAAGTGTCCAAAGATGGAAGTCTTCTGTTGGCTTCCCGTAAGACATGCAGCCCACGCAGATGCGCGAAACCCGAATGTCAGTTTTTCCTAAATTTGTGTATTTCATATTTATAGTTATTTAGTGATGTGGTTTTGTCAAAGATTAAACCGATAAACAGTATTTTCAATCGCCTCCCGCCTTGTTCGGAATCATCAATACGTACTCGCCCTCGTCTCCATAAACTGCCACCTCCCGTCGCGCCTCACGAGACGGGAACCCGTTTCTTTTGGGTGCAGGCCGAGGTGCCGAGAAGGCTGGCCATAGCCAAGTTACGATTATTGATGGTTCTCTCATCTGTCTGGTTTTTTTGATTGCAAAAATAAACCAAATTCCCGAAACCTGTATTTCACAAATTTCGGGAATTCTTTCATATTTTCCGGTTTTTACCCCTTCGTTTTGGAAGGACTGAACGCCGCACGGCTTAGAAGTTGAACTTGCCGTTCTGGTGTTTCCACTCGCTTTCGGGGGCGATGGTCTCCATCACATCCCAGTGCTCGGCAATTTTGCCGTTCTCCACGCGGAAGAGGTCGTAGTAGGAAGTGGGCTTGCCGGCAAAAGCGCCTTCGCTGACAGCCAGCACGAAGTTGCCGCAGCCGAGAATCTTGTGGATGGTGAAGTACTCCATCTTGATGCCCTGCTCCGCCATGGCTGCAAGGGCGGCACCGAGACCATCGAGGCCGTCGGCGATGGAGACGTTGTGCTGGATGTAGCTGTTGCCGTCGAAGTAGTGGGTAAGGTTCTCGGGGTGCTGGCCCATCAGCACGTCCTGCACGAAGTTGCGCACAAGGGCTTTGTTGGCCTCGGTCTTGTCGAGGTCTTTCATCTCGGTGGTGCCGTCGAAAGGCGTGTGGCCGCTCGCAGATGCTGGGCTGTTTCCATCCCTTACACAAGTGCATCGATAACGCCATCCATTCCGCGGCGGGCGTGCAGCTGCGCGAGGAATGTCACCGGCTGATGCTGCAACAAGGACATCTGGAACCGACGGGGCGGGCCAAAATCACCAAGGCGTACAACCTGCCGTGCAAGTACGTCATCCACACCGTCGGCCCCATCATCCCCGACGGCATCCCGACAGAATCCCAAAGGGAACAATTGGCCTCCTGTTACCGAAGCATTATGGCTTGTGCCGATGAGCACGGTCTCGAAAGCGTCGCCTTCTGCTGCATCTCCACGGGAGAGTTCCGCTTCCCGAACCAGCTGGCCGCCGAAATCGCCGTGCAAACCGTCAAGGATTATTTGACCGAACATCCCGATTGCAGCGTCAGACAGGTGGTTTTCAATGTGTTCAAGGATATGGACAGGGATATTTATCAACCTATCATAAAATAAAGAAAAAATTGTATTTTTGCGCTCTTAATTATTAGTTGTTTGGTTATGAGCAAAACGACGATGGGCAACAAATTGCCCCGGAAGCTGGAGCAAAAGATGCAGACGGTGGGCGAGCAAATCAGGTTGGCTCGCTTGAGACGTAATCTCAGCATAGCACAGGTGGCTGAACGAGCCACCTGTTCGCCACTAACCGTGGCGCGGATTGAAAAAGGCACGCCCACGGTGGCTATCGGTATCTATCTCAGGGTGTTATATGCTTTACAATTGGATGATGACATTCTGCTTTTGGCGCAGAAAGATGAGATGGGCAGAGCCTTGCAGGACCTCGCGCTGAAACACCGCGAAAGGGCGTCGAAAAAGGTTTAAAGTTGATGGTTTAATGGATATAGTATGAAGACATTATATGTTTATGCGGATTTTGACTGGCTGGCTGAACCGATGTTGGTGGGCGAGTTGGGCTATGAGTCGCTTCGTGGCTCGGATAGCTATGCTTTCAAGTTCGATAACAATTGGCTTCGGCAATTCGGCAGTCTATTTCTGAGCGCCGACATCAACAACTATCCAGGACAGCAATACACCCAACCTGGACGTGACATTTTCGGCTGTTTTAGTGATGCGTTGCCCGACCGTTGGGGCAGGCTCTTGCTAAACCGACGCGAACAGATTTTAGCTACCGAAGAACGGCGACCTATCAGGAGACTTTCGTCATTTGACTATCTCATTGGCATTGACGACTTTTCGCGCATGGGTGGTTTCCGTTTCAAGACGATACCCGATGGCGATTTCATCAACTGCGACAGTCATCTTCGCATTCCTCCATTGGCCGACCTTCGATCTTTGGTTGCCGCCAGTATGGAGATTGAGAAAAGCGAGGAGCAGAACCGCTTGCCCGAAAAGAAATGGATTCAGCAACTCGTTCATCCAGGAAGCTCGTTGGGCGGTGCACGTCCCAAAGCGGGTGTGCGTGGCACTGACGGCTGCCTTTACGTGGCCAAGTTCCCGTCCCGCAACGACGATTACGATGTGTCGCTCTGGGAGCATTTGAGTCATCTGTTGGCAAAAAAGGCTGGTGTAAATGCCGCTGAAACAAGTGTCATTTCCACGGGTGAGAAATACCATGCGCTGCTCTCCAAGCGTTTCGACAGAACTGCCGACGGACGACGAATCCATTTTGCGTCAGCGATGACCCTTTTGGGTTTGATGGATGGCAGCGATGCCCAAACGGGCAACGGCTATCTCGACATCGTTGATTTCATCCTCCAGAACTGCTGCGACGTGGAGAACAATCTGCGTCAGCTCTACCGCCGTGTGGCGTTCAACATCGCTATTGGCAACACAGACGACCATTTCCGCAACCACGGCTTCCTGCTCACCCCAAAGGGCTGGACGCTCTCGCCCGCCTACGACATGAATCCCACCTCTAACGAATACCAAAGTCTCCTCATCAATTCTTCAACCAACAAGTCCGATTTGAATCTCCTCTTGGGCTCCTCGGAAGAGTACATGATTGGCAAAGATGAGGCATCAAAAATCATACAAGAGGTGACGAATGCCATCAAAGGTTGGCGAAGAATGGCCGCCAGTCTTGGAATAGCGAAACGTGAAATGGAATTGTTAGGACAAATCCTTGGTTGAGGAATTAGATGTCCCATTACATTACAGCAATGAGAAAGAATCGGAAAAGAATTATCATCACAGCGCTTGAGATTTTGGCTGTTTTGCTTCTTTTGGCTCCAGCCTATCGCCTGGCGTGTGGCATAGGCCTGAAAAAAAACTATTCCCAAAACGGCATTACCATATATGCCGATGGTGTTGAGCATAAAGAGGAGGCCAAGCAAATGGCAGAAACGCTTCGAACGCGACCGGCTTTCGAACAAAGGCAATAGCGATTGGCAAACCTCTTGCTTTGTCGCGAACCGGCCTGAAGGCAACTTTGATTCGTCCGTGCGACTGGACGAAAAATTCTATAGAACCACGAAAACCGGAACTTTTGCCACGCAGTCTTTCCTCGGTTTTGTTGCACGAAGCACTTCATCATTATGAGAAGGAGAAACTTGGTGTCGTTCGTTTTTTTATCAAAATGCGTACCGAGAATTGGAAAATCGAAGGGTTTTGCGAATACCATTCCGCTTCGTCCTCGTTCCCGACAGACAAAGGATTGCGCATTTTCTCTGGCGAAGACAGTTATGATTTTGTAACAACCAATGAGATAAAACCGGAATACTTCTATTTCGTGTCACGACTACGAACCGACTACCTTCTCAATTTCAAAAAAGTCAGTGAACGCGATTATTGGTCAACAAAATATGATGAAGATCAATTGGATGAGGAAATCAGGCAGGCATTAAAAGAAAAGAGATACACTTTCACGATGCAGTGATTAAACGAATCACCGAACAACGCCAACTCAACGGGCTGTAGGGAACCATCAACGGATTCAAAATACGATAAATACCTCACTTAGCTGTCTGACAAGGTAGATTTTCAGTGATGGTTGTATGCAAATAGGCAATGAATATTAAGGATTTGGAAAACGATACGATATGAAACAAGAAATCAACCCTCAAGATTCGCCGCGCGGATATGCTTTCGAGCTGTGGAAAACGGCTGGGATGCCGAAGGTGACGATTTTCAAAACCTTCGACATCACCCGATTGATCAAGGTCGCCAAACGGAGTGGGATGAAGACCAACATGCTGATGTGCTGGTGCATCGGAAAGGCGGCAAGCCCTATCGAGGAGTTCTATACGCTGCCTGCCGGTGGACATCTGTGGCTGTACGATCGTCTGGCGGTCAACACCGTTGTGATGACCGTGAACGGTACCGTCCGCCTCTGCGACATCCCTTATTCGGAGGATATTCATCAGTTCAACGAGGACTATCTGCGGCTGACCCGTCAGGTGCACGACACGAACGAAGACCATCTTCTCGGCGACGAATACATGGCCGTTGACACTTCGACGTTGGTGGAATGCGAGATTGACGGTGTGGCGAGCGTCTATTCCGAACTTTTCACCAATCCTTTCCTGGCCTGGGGCAAATACCGCCGAGGGCTCTTCAAAACGACATTGCCCATCTCATTTCAGTTCCACCACGCCCAGATGGACGGTTTCGAGGCCGCGCGCTTCCTCAACGGGCTGCAGGAAACCATCAACGGACTCACAATACGATAAATACTGCATTTTTGCGGTCAGTTGAGATGGATTTTTGATGATAAGTGTTCGATGTCAGCCTGCTCGCCATGGCCGTCAACAAAAAAAAAAAAAACATTTTAGTGATTATTCTCCATGGAGTATGAACGAAGCGAGTGAAAA
>CADBGN010000121.1 GCA_902794155.1 uncultured Bacteroidia bacterium | reverse complement strand
ACGAGCAACTACGCCAACTTCGCCAACGACTCGCTGCCACAGGGTACGGGCAATTTGACTGCCATCGCCACGGTGTATAACAACACTTGGCAACTCGTTCTCCGTTCGGCCCGTGAGCGTGATTTTGACGGCTATGTGCCCGGTGGCGACAATGGCCTGCCTTATTATCAAGACTTTGCCTCTTCGTTTGGCACCTATACCACATACGATGTTGCGGGTCCCCAGTCATGGGAAATCGACTACAATACCGCCAAGATGACGGGTTATGCCAACAGCACCAACTATGCCAACGAAGACTGGCTGATTTCGGCCAAGTTCTCCTTGGAGAATGTCTCGAGTGCCAGCTTGACCATGACCTACATTGCCCGTTATTTCAACAACTTGGATAGCGATATTACTCTCCAGGTCTCTTCCGACTACACATCGGGTGACCCGACTTCAGCCACTTGGACGCAAGTCCCCGCCACATGGATCTCGGGTAGCAACTGGAATGACTTCGTTTCCACCACCGTCGACCTTTCACCATTTGTGGGTCAGAAGATTTGTGTGGCCGTGAAATATGTCTCGGATGACGTCAAGGCGGGTACCATCGAGGTGCAGAGCATCCTCATCCAAGAGGGTAGTGGCCCAACGCCTCCTCCTGGACCGAACCCGGGTGGCGAGGTGCAGAACATGCCTTATAGCCAAAGCTTTGCTTCTGAATTTGGCACTTATATGACTTACGATGTTTTAGGTCCCCAATCTTGGGAGATCGACTTCCAAACGGCCAAGATGACTGGACACGTTGGAGGCAATCCTGGTGAGAACTATGCCAACGAAGACTGGCTCATCTCCTCGCCGGTGGCTATCACGGGCGTGGATGATGCCAAGATGACGATGTCATACATCGGTCGTTACTTCACTTCCATCAACGAGGAAGTCACCGTTTGGGCGTCGACCAACTACACATGGGGCAGCGATCCGAGCATGGCCTCATGGACTCAAGTCCCCGCCACTTTGGTGGAAGGCAGCAACTGGAGCGATTTCATCACCGTTGAACTTTCACTGACAGAATATGTCGGCCAAACGATTACCGTAGCTGTGAAGTACACTTCAACCGACAGCAAGGCTGGCACGATGGAGATCCAAAGCATCACCATCGAAGAAGGTAGTGGTGTGACACCTCCTACGCCTCCCACTCCTGGACAAGGCGAAGGTAGCGGCACGGCCGATGACCCGTATAATGTGGCTGCCGGTATCGGCTTGCAGAGCGAAGAACCCATCGCATGGGTGCATGGCTATATCGTCGGCGCCGTAAAATCGGGTTTGAGCTCGGTTACAAGCAATGCTGACATCAACTGGAGTGCTCCGTTCGACTTGGCCACCAATGTGGTCATTGCCGACGATGCCAGCTGCAATGAGATCAGCCAGTGCATCATCGTCAACCTGCCTGCTGGCAAGCCTTTGCGTACGCAAGTCAACTTGATGGACAACCCCGACAACTTGGGCAAGCATCTGGCTGTGACAGGCAAGCTCCGCAAGTATTTCAACCAGGCGGGTCTGCGCGACAGCGGCGGCACTGAAGCCGACTTTGTGTTGGAAAGTGGCGTTACGCCTCCTCCGACTCCCGGAACGACCATCTTCTCCGAGACTTTCGCAAGCGGTCAAGGTGAGTTCAGCATTCAGGATGTCATGCTGCCTCAAGAGCTGACCTATGTCTGGCAACATGACGCCAATTATTCCTGCATGAAGGCCAGCGCATACGTCAATCAGGCCTACGCTGCAGAGAGCTGGCTGATTTCGCCTGTCATCGACCTTTCAAACGCCAGCGCTGCTACCTTGAAGTTCGACCAAGCCGTCAATCATGCCTCACCTGATGGCGCTTTGTCGGTGATGATCTCTACCGATTACGCTGGTGAAGTCCTTCAGTGCACTTGGACAGAACTGAGCCTCAACCAATGGCCTGCTGGCAACAATTGGACTTTCATCAACTCCACTGCCGACTTGAGCCAGTATCTGGGTCAGAGGGTGACCATCGCGTTCAAGTACACGAGTAACTTCAACGCTTCGGCCACATGGGAGGTGAAGAACTTCGTTGTTGAAGAGTGATGACCGTTAAAGTCACAAAAAAAGCCTGCGCAAACGCAGGCTTTTTTTTGTGACTTTGCAATTTTCCCCTATCTTTGCACGTTGAAAGGAAAACGAATTTGGTATGTCAGAGAATTTGGTCATCATTCCGACTTACAAGGAGAAAGAGAACATCGAGAAGATTATCCGCTACGTCTTCAACCTGCCCATGGCGTTCGATATCTTGATTATCGACGACAACAGCCCCGACGGCACCGCCGACATCGTGAAAGGTCTGATGCAGGAGTTTGGCGACCGCCTGTTCATGATTCAGCGAGCAGGGAAGTTGGGCCTTGGTACGGCCTATATCACGGGTTTCAAGTGGGCTTTGGAGCGCGACTACCAGTATGTTTTCGAGATGGATGCCGACTTCTCACACAACCCCGATGACCTCTCCCGTTTGCATGATGCCTGCGCCAATGGTGCCGACCTTTCGGTGGGCTCGCGCTACAAGACGGGCGTCAATGTGGTCAACTGGCCCATGGGTCGTGTGCTGATGTCGTACTATGCCTCGGCATACGTTCGTTTCGTCACCCGCATGAAGGTGCGCGACACCACGGCAGGTTTCGTGTGCTATACGCGCAAGGTGCTTGAGACCATCGACTTCGACAGAATCAAATTCGTGGGTTATGCCTTCCAAATCGAGATGAAATACACCGCTTGGAAACTTGGTTTCAAGATTGAGGAGGTGCCGATCATCTTCACCGACCGCCGCGAAGGCCAGTCGAAGATGAGCAAGGGCATCTTCCGCGAGGCTGTGTTCGGTGTCATCAACCTGCGTTTGAGAGGCATGTTCGGAAAAATCAAACCTAGGAAGACAGCATGAACTACCTTATAAAAAATGCGACACTTGTCAACGAAGGTCAGACCTTTGTGGCAAGTGTTTTCGTTTCGGATGGCAAGATTGCCAAAATTGTACGCGGAAACGAAATCGCAGATTTCGTTTCCGCTACAATCATCGATGCCACAGGCAAATACCTCATTCCCGGCATCATCGACGAGCATGTGCATTTCCGTGAGCCGGGCTTGACACATAAGGCCGACATCTACACGGAGAGCCGTGCGGCCGTGGCTGGCGGTGTGACTTCGTTCATGGACATGCCAAACACCAATCCGCAAACGACCACTCAAGAATTATTGCAGCAAAAGTTCGACCTCGCAGCAGAGAAGTCCTTGGCCAACTATTCCTTCTATTTGGGCGCTACCAATGACAATCTTGCTGAAGTTGGTAAAACTGATCCGAAGCGAGTGTGTGGCATCAAGTTGTTTATGGGCTCCAGTACAGGCAATATGTTGGTGGATAAGAATGAGGTGCTGGCCCGTCTTTTCAGAGAGTCGCCATGCCTCATCGCCGCGCATTGCGAAGATGAGCAGACCATCCATGAGAACACGGTGCGCTGCAAGGACTTGGCTGCTAAGGGCGAAGTCATTGCCGATGCAAGCATCCATCCTTTTGTCCGTACCATGGAGGCTTGCTATAAGTCCTCGTTCAAAGCTGTTGACATGGCAGATCATTTTGGTGCAAGACTGCATGTGCTGCATATTTCGACCCAAAAGGAATTGTCATTGTTTAGAAATGACATTCCATTGAAAGACAAAAAGATAACTGCTGAGACCTGTCCACATTACCTGTGGTTCGACAACCACGATTATGAGGCCAAGAGCTTCGCCATCAAGTGCAATCCCGCCATCAAGTCGCACCGCGACAAGGAAGCCTTGCTACAGGCTTTGCGTGATGGTTTAATCGACACCATCGGCACCGACCATGCGCCACATTTGAAAGAGGAGAAGTTTACGGGCGACTATTTCACGAGCAAGTCGGGCTTCCCCTCCATCCAGCATTCCCTTGATATCATGGTGAATTTGATTGAGAAGGAGCGTTTGCCTTTGTTGGTGCAGCTGATGTGCCACAACCCTGCCATCCTGTATCAGATCGACCGTCGTGGCTTCATCCGAGAAGGCTTTTATGCGGATTTGGCTCTCGTTGACATGAACGTTAGCCATGTGATTTCTGATAAGGAAGAATACTCAAAATGCGGTTGGACGCCGTATGATGGCATCACCTCCCATTGCCGCGTGACGCACACCTTTGTGAACGGTAACTTGGTCTTTGAGAATGGCCTGTTCCATGAAGAAGACAAGGGTATGCGTCTGTGTTTTGATAGATGAAACAATTAAAAATGAAATGGATATGAAAAAGTGTTTTTTGTTATTGGCTGTGGTTATAGCCTTTGCAGCATGTAACCCCAAATTGGATGAGAAAGTGGTCGAGACCTATCCCGACGGCAAGACCCAAAAGACCCAGTATTTTAATAGAAAAGGCACTTGCGTGAAGGAAGTCGAGCTCTACGAAACGGGTCAGGTGAAGATGGAAGGCACCATGAAAGGCAATAAGCGCGATGGTGAATGGAAGGCCTATTTCCCCGATGGCCGCGTGCAGAGTGAAGGCACTTTCGTAAATGGCCTACGCACGGGTAAAGCCACGGTTTGGCAAGCAAACGGTAACTTGCTCCAGGAAGGTTACTATAAAGAGGGCAAACACGTCGGAAAGTGGAAATACTACGACGAGATGGGCGACCTTGTCAAGGAAGTCGATTACGGCGAGTAAGGTCAATCCATAACCCAGCTCGTGCCTTCTTTGCCGTCTTTCAATGTGATGTGAAGCTTGGCGAGTTCATCGCGAATCTTGTCACTGGTAGCCCAGTCTTTGTTGGCGCGGGCTTGCTTGCGGATGTCGATGATGGTCTGCATCAAGCCGTCGACCACAGCGCCGTTTCCATCTGAAGCGTTGCTTTCCACCAACCCCAAGATGTCGAAGACAAAGTCGCTGAACAGCTTGTTGAGCAAAGCCAGTTCCTCGGCGTTGATTTGTGCCTTGCCATCCTTGACGGTGTTGACGATGCGCACGGCCTCGAAGAGGTTGGCGATGACGATGGGGCTGTTGAAGTCGTCGTTCATGGCCTCGTAGCAAGCATCAACGATCTTTTGTATGTCAAGTGAAGCAGCACCTTCGGTAGCTTTCAGACCCTTGGCAGCCTTCACGGCTTCCATCAGGCGATTGTAGCCCTTCTCGGCGGCTTGCAGGGCTTCGTTGCTGAAGTCCAACGTGCTGCGGTAGTGGGCCTGCAGGATGAAGAAGCGGATGGTCATGGGGCTGTAGGGCTGTGCCGTTAAAGAACTCATCGAGGGTGATGAAGTTACCTAGCGACTTACCCATCTTCTGACCGCCGATGGTGATCATGTTGTTGTGCATCCAGTAGGTGACAGGCTGTTTGCCATTAGCGGCCACGCTCTGTGCGATTTCCGACTCGTGGTGTGGGAACATGAGGTCCATGCCGCCGCCGTGGATGTCGAACGTCTCACCCAAATATTTGCAGCCCATGGCTGAGCATTCCATGTGCCAACCTGGGAAACCGTCGCTCCAAGGCGAGGGCCAGCGCATGATGTGTTTGGGTTCAGCTTTTTTCCAAAGGGCGAAGTCCACGGGGTTGTGTTTCTCCTCCTGACCGCTCAGTTCACGCGTGGTGTTGAGCATCTCCTCGAAATTGCGTCCCGAGAGTATGCCGTAGGGGTGCTCTTTGTTATATTTCTCGATGTCGAAATACACCGAGCCGTTCTCCACATAGGCATAGCCGTGGTCAAGGATTTTCTGTACCATGGCAATTTGCTCGATGATGTGTCCCGAAGCGTGAGGCTCGATCGACGGACGCAGCACATTCAGCTTGTCCATGGCGGCATGGTAGCGGTTGGTGTAATACTGTGCCACCTCCATCGGCTCGAGGTTTTCGAGGCGAGCTTTCTTGGCGATTTTGTCCTCGCCTTCATCGGCATCGTGTTCAAGGTGACCCACGTCGGTGATGTTGCGCACATAGCGGACTTTATAGCCAAGGTGTTTCAGATATCTGAAGACCAAGTCGAAAGTGATGGCCGGACGGGCATGGCCGAGATGGGCGTCGCCGTAGACGGTGGGTCCACAGACATACATGCCCACATGCGGGGCGTTCAAGGGTTTGAAAGGCTGCTTGCAGCGCGAAAGGCTATTGTAAATATATAAGGTGCCGTTCATCTTATTGAAGAGTTTTGATATTTGCGGCAAAAGTACAAAATAAAGCCGAAGCAGAGTCCCAATTGGTTTAAGAATTGTGCAAATAGGATGCGGAAACTTGAGAAAAAAAGTCAAAAACGTTGGAAATATTAAAATTTGGTTTATTTTTGCACTGTTAAAACGATCAACACTCACTAAAAGTTGCGCCCGACACGAATTAGGGATAATGTAATGGATCAAATCGTCAAAAGAAAGAATGGACTCGGCATCGCCGGTTTTATCTTGGCCCTGATTGGCCTGGTTATTTGCTGGGTGCCTGTCCTTAACATCATCAGCTTGGTTCTTTGCGGACTTGGCTTCCTGTTGGCATTCATTGGCTTGTTCCTCAAAAATAGAAAAAAAGGCCTGGCCATCGTGGGCGTGCTCTTTGGCATAGCTGGTTGCGTGATTTTCTACCTCGTTTATGCAGGGTTGGCAAATCTGGCTGCTTAATTCGTCAGGACTATCATATCGAAAAGCACGGATTCGTCCGTGCTTTTTTTATGCAGTTCTGTTCAGAATAAAAAAAGAGGGGAGAGGTGTACACCCTATCAAACCTTTTCGTACTTTTGTACCCTAACATTAATCAACAAACAACACCCTTATGAAAAGAAAATTCTTACTCTTTCTTGCCTCCAGCATCGTCTGCTGCTTCCTTTCGGTTTCATGCGGTTCGAACCGCCAGGCTTCCACTCCTCCACAGGACATCATTGTGCTTTATGAGAACGACGTCCACTGTGGCGTTGACGGATACGCCAATTTTGCCGCTCTCAAGAACGAGATGAAGGCAACCCACAAGTATGTCACCGTTGTGTCCAATGGCGATTTTGTCCAAGGCGGTAGCTTGGGTGCTTCCTCTCACGGACGTAACATCATCAACATCATGAACGCCGTGGGTTATGATTATGTCACCCTTGGCAATCACGAGTTCGATTATGGCATCCCCCGTCAAATGGAGCTCATGGATGCCCTTGAAGCCGAATGTCTCTGCTGCAACTTCAAGGACCTGAGGACGGGCAAGCAAATTTACGAGCCTTATCATATCGTCAACTATGGCGGCTTCGATGTGGCATACGTTGGCATGTCGACGCCTTACACGATCAATTCTTCGACGCCTACCTATTTTAAGGATGAACAAGGGAATTACGTCTACAGTTTCTGCATCGACAATTTCTACGAAACGGTTCAAAACGCGGTCAATTCAGCCAGAGCAAAAGGCGCTGATTTCGTGGTGGTTCTCTCGCACCTTGGAGATGAAGACGAAGGCGAAGGCGGAATCAACTCCCCCAGCATGATCGAGAACACTTACGGTATCGACATTGTCCTCGACGGCCACTCGCATAGCGTAATCCTTGACTCGATAGTGAAAAACAAGAAGGGCCAGAACGTCACCTTGACCTCTACGGGCACCAAATTCCAATATATGGGAAGACTCACCATCAGCACTAACGGCAAATTCAAGACTGAGCTCATCCCGACCGAAACCTACACTAAGAAAGACATGTCGGTGGTTAAAGTCATCGATGAGATCAAGGAAGGTTACAGGAAAGTCGCTGAGCAAGTCATCTTCACCAGCGATGTCAAGCTGGCCGCTTTTGACGACCAGAAGAACCGCCTTGTCCGCAATCAGGAAACGAATATAGGAAACTTCTGCACCGATGCCTATAGAACGGTGTTTGGTACCGACATCGCCTTCCTCGGTGGTGGCAGCATCAGAGCTGACCTTCCCAAGGGTGACGTGACTTTCAACGACCTTTACACGATGTTCCCCTTCGAGAACGGTACTTGCAAGGGCGAATGCACGGGCGAGGTCCTGCTCGACATCCTCGAGTTCTCTGTCTCCATTGCCCCTGGTGAGTTTGGTGGCTTCCAACAAGTCTCAGGACTTAGGTTCGAGTATGACTCCAGCATTCCTTCTCCCGTGGTCTATAATGCCAACCACGACTTCGATGGCGTGAAAGGCGAACGCCGAGTCAAGAAGGTTGAGGTCTTTAACAAGACAACGGGAAAATATGAGCCTTTGGATCCCAAGAAGACCTACACATTCGCGGCTTCCACCTATGTTGCCATTGACCATGGCGACGGTTTCGCTATGATGAGCCGCTGCTCTAACATCCAAGACTTAGGCGTCCTTGATACCGATATCATCCAGAACTTCTTGGAGAATTACAAGAACAACCACGTCGGCACCGAATATGCGGGTACCGAAGGCCGTATCAAGGATATTAAGTAAGCTGGAACAATTATCAAATGTTTTTTCGTACTTTTGCACCCAAAGAAAAACAACTTTAATTTTACATACGATGTACACAAATTTTCAAGAGTATCTGAAGAAGGAATTGGCTCAGATTGAAGCCGATGGCCTGTATAAAAAAGAACGCATCATTGAGAGTGCCCAGGGCGCTGAAATTATGGTTGGTGGCAAGGTCTGCCTCAACTTTTGCGCCAATAACTACCTCGGCTTGGCCGACAACCCCGAACTGATCCAAGCCGCCAAGGACGGTATGGACGCCCGTGGCTTTGGTATGGCCTCTGTCCGCTTCATCTGCGGTTGCCAAGACCTCCACAAGAAGTTGGAAGCCAAGATCGCTGAGTTCTTCGGCACGGAAGACACCATCCTCTATGCTGCTTGCTTCGACGCCAATGGTGGCGTGTTTGAGCCGCTGCTCGGTCCCGATGATGCCATCATCTCCGATGCTTTGAACCATGCTTCCATCATC